>DATGBR010000274.1:0-30895 GCA_035312605.1 Candidatus Methylomirabilota bacterium | reverse complement strand
GCAAGCCGCGCGGCCCCCGGCCGGGAGTGGTGGACGGCCCCACCTCCGCGGACGAATAGCCCGTCTCACCGGTGGGGATCTGGCAGGACTGGACCAGCTACCGCGGTTTCCGGAGCCTCCCGCCCCGCGACCGCAACCTCGTCTTCTACTCCGAGACCCACCAGGACTGGCACCACCTGCAGCCCCTCATCGACGTCCTGGTGGGACCGCTCGGTCGCACCGTCTGCCACGTCACCTCCGAGCCCGCGGTGGCCCTGCCCCCGGCGGGGCCCGGTCTCCACGCCTTTCGCCTCCGGTCGACCGCGCTCTGCACGTGGCTCTTCCAGACCCTCCAGGCCGACGTCATGGTGCTCACCATGCTCGATCTGCAGAACTTCCAGCTGAAGCGCTCGCTCCACCCCGTGCACTACTGCTACGTGTTCCACAGCATGGGGAGCACCCACATGGTCGACCACGAGAACTCCTACGACCACTACGAGAGCCTGCTCTGCGCGGGCCCGCATCACGTGGCGGAGATCCGCCGGCGCGAGGCCCTCGCGGGCCTGCCCGCCAAGCACCTCTTCCCCTACGGCTACCCGCGGCTCGAGCGGCTGGTCGACGCGGCGGCGGCCCGGACGCCGCGCCCCGCCGCCGCGCCCACCGTGCTGCTCGCCCCGACGTGGGGTCCGCAGTCGACCCTGCACGTGTGCGGTGAGCCCTTGATCGCGGCCCTGCTCGGCGCGGGGATCCGCGTGATCCTGCGGCCGCACTACCAGACCGCCCGGCTCGCCCCGCGGCTCGTCGAGGGGCTGGTCGCCCGGTTCGGGGCCGACCCGGGCTTCCGGCACGTGGACCGCATGGAGGAGAGCGACTCGCTGCTCGACTCGGATCTCCTGATCAGCGACTGGTCCGCGATGGCGATCGAGTACGCCCTCGGCCTGGGCAAGCCGGTGCTCTTCGTCGACGTGCCGCCCCGGGTGCGGAACCCGAAGTACGGAGAGCTCGGCCTCGAGCCGATGGAGATGCGCATCCGTCACGAGCTCGGGACGATCCTGCCGCTCGACCGCCTGGCCGACGCGCCCCGCTACGTGGCCGATCTCCTGCGGGACGCGGAGTCGTTTCACAAGCGCAGCGTCGCGTTCCGGGAGGAGTGGGCGTTCAACTTCGGCCGGAGCGTCGAGGCGGGGGCGCGGGAGATCGCGCGCCTCGCCGATCAGCAGCGCGGCCGCGGCGTGGCCGGCCGGCCACGATGACCTCGCGGCGCCGGCTGCTGCGGTGGGCGCACTGGTTCACCGCGGTGCACGTGGGCCTGCTTGCCCTCATCGGCCTGCGCTACCTCTGGCTCTACCTGCGGCTCTCCCCGACGGCGGCCTGGGTCTACGCGCCGCTCGCCTACGTCGGCCACATCGCGGTGCTCGCCTACCTGCCGATCTTCCTGCTGGTGGTCCCGCTCATCCTGCTGCTCCCGCGACCGCGCGTGGTGGTGCCGCTCGGGGTATTGCTGGCCAGCGCGGCGGCGAGCTTCCTGATGCTCGACAGCCTGGTCTTCGCGGAGAACCGCTATCACCTCGGCATCCTGACCGCGACCCTGCTCGCCCCGCAGACGTGGCTCTTCCTCGGGATCTACTTCGCGCTCGGCCTGGCCATCGAGGGCATGCTCGCGCGCGCGGTGTGGCGCCGCACCGAGACCGCCCCCCGCCGGCACGTCGGCCGCTACCTGGCCCTCGGCCTCGTGCTGTGCTTCGCGGCCGCGAACCTCATGCACGCGTGGTTCGAGGCCCGCTACGAGGTCTCGGTGACCTCGTTCACCCGCTATCTGCCGCTCTACTTCCCGCTGCGCGACTCCCGGATGCAGGTGCGGCTGGGCCTCGTCGATCGCGTCGTCGCCCGCGAGCGTGGAGTCGCGGCCGCGCTCGGCCGGCCTCCGGCGGAGCTAAAGTACCCGCTCCATCCCTTGACCTGCTCGCCGCCCCGGCGGATGCCCAACGTGCTGATCATCGTCATCGACGCCATGCGGGCCGACGTCCTCACCCCGGAGTACGCCCCGCGCCTGAGCGAGTTCGCGCGCGGGGCGACCCGCTTCGCCTCCCACTACAGCGGGGGCAACTCCTCGCGGGCCGGCATGTTCTCCATCTTCTACGGCGTGCCCGCGACCTACTGGGAGGCGTTCGCCGGCTTCGCCCGGCCTCCGGTGATGATGGACCTGTTCCGGCAGCACGAGTACCAGCTCGGGATCTTCGCGAGCTCGCCGGTGTACCGGATCGTCGGCCTCGACCGCACGGCCCTGGCCCGGATCCCCAACCTGCGCCTCGAGACCAGCTCGCCCTACCCGGGCTCGAGCGGACGGGACCGCACCCTGACCGAGGAGTGGTTCCGGTGGCTCGACCAGCGGGACCCCGCGCGGCCCTTCCTGGGGTTCCTCTACTACAACGCGGTGGTGTCCAGCGAGCCGCCCGACAACTATCCCCACATGTTTCAGCCGCCCGCGCAGTCGACCCGCCTGCAGCGCCTGGCCGCGCTCTACCTGAGCGCGGTGCACTTCGTGGACGGGCTGGTCGGGCAGGTGCTCGACGACCTGCGCCGCCGCAACCTGCTCGACGACCTGATCGTGCTCATCACCTCGGATCACGGCATGGAGTTCGACGAGAACGGGCTCGGCTTCTCGGGGCACGGCACGTCCTACAGCGACTACCAGATGCACTCCCCGCTGGTGTTGCGCTGGCCCGGCCGGCCCACCGGGCTCGTCGAGCGCCGGACGTCGCACAACGACCTGGCGCCGACTCTCGTCTCCGGGCTCTTCGGGTGCACCAACCCGCCGTCCGACTATTCGAGCGGCCACGACCTCTACACCGACGCCCCGTGGAGCTGGCTCGTCGCGGCGAGCTACACCGAGTTCGCCCTCCTCGAGCCCGACCGGGTGACGATCGTGTACCCGGCCTACTACGAGATCCGCGGCCGCGACTATCACCTGATCCCGCGCGCCATGCCGCCGCGCGACGCCCTGCTGAGCGCGCAGAAGGAGATGGGCCGGTTCTACCGCTGATGGTGGTGCTGCTGCTCGCGGGCGCGCCGGCGCCCGGGGTCTCGGCCGACGGGACAGGCGAGCTCGTGCGGGTCGCCACCGAGCGTCTGGAGATCGTGCTCGCCCTCGACGGCGGCCGGTCGGTCACCTGGCGCGCGTGCCGGCCCTCGTGTCTCCGGGCCGATGCGGAGTCGGGAACGTCGATCCGCTTCACCGGCGACGGCGACGATCCGCAGCCGCGTCTGATCCTGCACGGCCCCGCCGGGCCGATCGACCTGGGGCGGCTGCGCTTCACCGCTGAGCTGGCCCCGGAGGGCCCGGTCTCCCGCGCGACGCTCCGGACCGATCTGCCGGTCGACGGCGTCCGGCTGGAGGAATCCTTCGCGCTCTCGCGCGACGGCTACGAGACGACCCTCACGGTGCGGCTGGTCGGGCCCGGCGCGGCCGCCTTCGCCGCCACCGCGCGCCCCGCGCTCGAGGTCGCGCCCGGGCGGGAGCTGCTCCCGGCCCCGGCCGCCGGCGTCGCGGCGATGCTCGAGCGAGTCGGCCGGGTCACCGTCGCGGGCGGCGCGGTCCACGCGGTGGCCGAGCCGCCGGGCCCCGGAGCGACGCTCCGCGCCGGGGACTGGGCGGGGGTGCGCGGCCGGTTCTGGGCGATGCTCGCGCGCCCCGACGGCGCCGGGGCCGCGGTCGAGCCTCGCCCGGGGCCCGGCGTGGCGCTGGTGGAGCCGGCCGCGGCCGGGCCCGCGCCGACCGAGTGGCGCTACACGATCTACGCGGGCCCGGTGGACCGACAGCCGCTCGCGCGCGTGGATCCGGAGCTCGGGCGCCTGCTGCTCTCGGGTCTCTGGTGGTGGCTGCGCGCCCTCGCGCTCGGCCTCCTCCAGCTGCTCCGCGCGTGGACCGCGCTGCTCGGCCAGCCCGGGGTGGCGATCATCGCCCTCGCGGTGTCGGTCAAGGTGCTGCTGCTGCCGCTGGCCGCGGTGGCCGAGCGGCTGCAGGAGCAGGTCAACGCGACGCAGGCGCGCCTGCAGCCCGGGCTCGACGCGATCAACGCGGCTCACCGGGGGGAGGAGCGGACCCGGCGCACCCTCGCGCTCCATCGCGAGCTGGGCGTCCACCCGCTCTACACGCTCAAGAGCCTGGCCGGCTTCCTGATCCAGATCCCGGTGTTCATCGCGGTCTTCGACATGCTCGCGGAGGACATCGATCTCTACCGCGCGCCGTTCCTCTGGATCCCGGACCTGTCGCGCCCGGACGCGCTCGCCGCGCTGCCCGCGTGCGTACCCTTCTTCGGCTGCGCGCTTAACCTGCTGCCGTTCCTGATGAGCGGCGTCTCGCTCGCGACGACTCTGCGGTTCCGCTCCCCGGTGCTCACCCCGGCGCTCGTGCGCCGGCAGCGCCGGAACCTCGCGTCCATGACCGGGCTCTTCTTCCTGCTCTTCTACACGTTTCCCGCCGGCATGGTCCTCTACTGGACCTCCACCAACGCCTTCCAGCTCGTGAGCCAGGAGATCGGGCGGTGGCGGCGCGGGCGGCGAGCGTCGAGCTAGCGCGCAGGACCTGAAAGGGCCTGGTCGACGTCTGCGACCAGGCGGATCAGGCCGCGGATGTCGAAGGTCGCCCAGTCCTGCGAGCGGCCCAGCCGGACCACCACGAGGTGGTGCGCGGGGGCGACGACGATGCGCTGGCCCTGGGTGCCCGAGGCGAAGAACGAGTCGGCGGGCATGCCGCCCCGCACGCGGAGCCGGCCGAACTCGCTCTCGCCGCGGTTGGTGAAGAAGCCGGCGGCGTACCCGTCGCGCGAGCCCGGGGTGGGCGAGGCGGAATACGCGACCCAGCCCTCGGGGAGGATCCGGCGCCCGTCCGCTACGCCGTCGTTGGCGTAGAGCAGGCCGAAGCGCGCCCAGTCCCGGGCCGTCGCGTACATGTAGGTCGAGCCGACCTGGGTGCCGGTCGCGTCGAACTCGAGGGTCACCCCGCGCATGCCGAGTGGGGCGAACAGCTCGCGCTCCGCGAAGCGTCGGACGTGCTCCGCGCGACCCCCGACCGCGTCCCGGATGACCCGGGAGAGGATCAGCGTGCTCGGGCTGCTGTAGTGGTAGCGCGTGCCGGGCGGCGCGGCGAGCGCGGCCGCCTCCGCGAAGCCCGCCATGTCCGGCTCGGTGAACAGCATCCGCGAGGCCGGGTCGAAGCCGCTGTTGGTCTCGTCGAGCGCGAGCCCGCTCGTCATCCGCATCAGCTGCTCGACGGTGATCGGGTGGCGCGGGTCGGACGGATCACGCCAGGCCGGGACCGGCGCGGGCGCTCCGACCGCGAGCCGCCCCTGGCGCACCAGGATGCCGACGAGCGCGTTCACCACCGACTTGTTCATCGACCAGGAGAGCATCGGCGTGTCGAGGGCGTAGCCCGGCGCGTAGCGCTCCGCCACGACACGACCGTCGTGCACCACCACCACCGCCTTGGTCCCGCGCACCGGGCCGCCCGCGGGCTCCGCGAACACGCGGTCGAGCGCGGCCCGCAGCGGCCCGCTCGCGGGCTCGACGACGGCCGGGCCCGCGATGTCTCGGCCGGCGCCCGGCGCGCCCGCCGCGTTCATGGACGCCGCGGTCGAGGGCGCGGGCAGGGGAGTCGCGGCACTGACCGACGCCGGATGGACGACCGTACACCCCACCCCGTCGTGATAGACCGCCCGCATCTCGAAGCGGCCCCCGAGCGTGGTGCTGACGTCCCGGGCCGCCCGGTCGACGCGGTAGTGGAGCCACGGAACGAGGCGGCGGATGCCCGGCATGGTGCTCACCGTCTCGGCGAAGGTCTGGTCGGGATCGAGCCCGGCGACGAAAGTCTCCGAGCACAGGGTATGGCTCACCAGGCCGGTGGCCACCCGCACCGCCTGGCCGGGCCGAAACACGACCACCGCGGTCACCATGCCCGCGGCCCCGAGGAGCAGGACCGCCAGGGTTACCCTGCGCATCGGTGGAGCGCCGCGTGCCTCGGCCGTGGCCGCTAGCCGCGCGCCGGTGCCGCGCCCTTCTGCAGCAGGTCGTCGTAGAAGCCGGCCAGCGATTCGAGCACCGGCGCCGCCGCACCGGAGAACGACGAGCCGTGCATCACCCCCAGGGTGCGCGGCGCGAGCCCGGCCAGCCGCCGGATGGTGGCGCCGGTCGCCGGGGTGACCGCGGTGAAGCCGAACTGCTTCTCGGCTGTCGTCGCGGGCCCCACGATGTCGCCGCCGATCACCGCCGCGGAGTCGCCGCCGTGGGTGAAGAGATCGCTGGTGAACAGCGTGCCGGTGGTCTCCTCGTACAGCAGGCCCGCGTCCCAGCAGTGCGGCACGTGCGGGGTGTCGAGGCGGCGCACGCGGCGGCCGCCCAGGTCCAGGACCTCGTCGTTGGCGAGCACGCGCGGGGGCCGCGGCGACTGATCGTTGAGCCAGATCGCGCAGCCGATGGCTCCGTGGGCGACGGTGGCCGACGGCGCCGCGTCGAGCCACTCCGCGAGGGCGCCACACTCGTCGGCCTCGACGTGGCTGAAGGTGATCCAGCGCAGCCGCCGCAGGTCCATGACGCGCGCCGCCGCGCTCGAGACGGCCGGGTAGAGGGCGCGCTGACCGCAGTGGAAGAGCAGGGGCTCGTCCGCGTCGACCAGGAACTGATTGAAGGTGAGGCCCTTCGGACCCACCGCGGGCAGAAAAGTCGAGAGGCGGTAGATCCGCTCGGCGATCTCGTCGACACGTGTCTCCATCGGATATCCTCCGACTCGCATACTGCTCGGGGCTCGCGGAGGTGTCAAGGAGCGCTATAATCTCGGGACCATGCGATTCGGAACCTTCTTCTTCTTCCAGGCCGCGCCCGGCCTCACCCACGCCGAGGTGGTCCATCGCGAGCTCGAGCAGATGGAGTGGACGGAAGAGCTCGGCTTCGACCAGATCTGGCTGACCGAGCACCACTTCATCGACTACGGCCTGGCGGTGGATCCGGCGAGCCTCGCCGCCACCGCGGCCGCGCGCACGCGCCGGGTCCGCATCGGGCTCGCCGCCGCGATCCTGCCCTTCCACCACCCGCTGCGGCTGGCCGAGCAGATGGCGCTCATCGACATCATCTCGAAGGGCCGCCTCGACGTGGGCGTCGGGCGGGGCAATCGCCCAGCCGAGTTCCGCGGCTACCACGTGCCCCAGCAGGAGAACCGCGAGCGCTTCGATGAGGCGGTCGACATCATCCTGAAGGCCTGGACGGAAGAGCGGTTCGCGCACGAGGGCCGCTTCTACACGATCGGCGAGGCGCGGGTGATCCCCAAGCCCTGGCAGCGGCCGCACCCGCCCATCTACCAGGTGTGCGGCAGCGACGACGGCATCGAGTCCTCCGCCGCGCGCGGCTGGCCCATGCTCAACTCGCTCCTCACCGGGCCGGTGGATCAGCTGATCAAGCGTCGCGACAGTTACCTGACCGCGCTCCGCAAGCACGGCCGCACCGAGCCCGAGATCGCCACCCTCATGAAGGACTGGGGCGTGTCGCGCCAGATCTACGTGGCGGACACCGACGCCCAGGCCTTAGCCGAAGCCAAGGACGCCGAGATGTGGTACCAGGACTCGCTGCGCCGCTTCCAGGTGCCCGAGCGCATCGAGGACGCGCACCCGAGTCTCCAGCCCGGCTTCCGCGCGGCGGCCGAACGCTTCAAGAAGGTCACCTGGGAGGGGCTGGTGGCCGAGACGGTGGCCTTCGGCTCGCCGGACACGGTGGCGCGCCACATCCAGACCATGCGCGACATGGGCGTCGGCCACGTGCTCTGCTGGATGAACTTCGGCGGGCTGCCCCAGGACCGGATCCGGCGCTCCATGGAGCTGTTCTCCCGCGAGGTCATGCCGCGCTTCCGCGGCTGACCGCCCGCGGGGCTATACTGGCCGGAGAGATGGCCTACAACGCGTGGTTCCAGTGCATCAACGGCTGCCCGGGGGAGTTCGACCTCCGTGAGGTCATCTACCGCTGTCCGACCTGCGGGGATCTGCTCGAGGTCCAGCACGACATGGACGCCCTGCGGTCGCGCTCCGCGGCCGCGTGGATCCAGCTCTTCGACGACCGGTACCGCCGCAACATCTACCCCTACGGCTCCGGGGTCTGGGGCAAGAAGGAGTGGGTGGTGCCCTTCATCGACAACCAGAACATCGTGTCGATGTACGAGGGCAACTCGAACCTCCTGTGGGCCGACCGCTACGGCAAGCAGCTCCGCGTCGAGGACCTGTGGATCAAGCAGTGCGGCAACTCGCACAGCGGCTCCTTCAAGGACCTCGGGATGACGGTGCTGGTCTCGGTGGTCAAGGAGATGATGGCGGGCGGCTCGCCGATCGACGCGGTCGCGTGCGCCTCCACCGGTGACACCTCCGCCGCGCTGGGCGCCTACTGCGCGGCGGCGGGCATCCCGGCGGTGGTGCTCCTGCCCAAGGACAAGGTCTCGATCGCCCAGCTCGTGCAGCCGCTCGCCAACGGGGCGCTGGTCCTCTCGCTCGACACCGACTTCGACGGGTGCATGGCGATCGTCCAGGAGATCACCAAGGAGAAGCGGATCTACCTGGCCAACTCGATGAACAGCCTGCGCATCGAGGGGCAGAAGACGGTGGCCATCGAGATCGTCCAGCAGTTCGACTGGGAGGTGCCGGACTGGATCGTGATCCCGGGCGGCAACCTCGGCAACGTGCACGCGCTGGGGCAGGGTTTCCTCATGATGCAGGAGCTGGGGCTGGTCAACCGGCTGCCGCGCATCTGCCTGGCCCAGGCCGAGCGGGCCAACCCGCTCTACCGCTCGTTCCTCGAGGACTTCAAGAAGTTCGAGCCGATCACCGCCCAGCCCACCCTGGCGACCGCGATCCAGATCGGCAACCCGGTGTCCGTCAAGCGCGCGATCCGGACCCTTCAGCGCTTCAACGGGGTGGTCGAGCAGGCCACCGAGCAGGAGCTGGCCGACGAGGCGGCCCGCGCCGACCGCACCGGGATGTTCAACTGCCCCCACACCGGCGTGGCCCTCGCCGCGCTGCGGAAGCTGGTGGACCGCAAGGTCATCCGCTCCGGGGAGCGCGTGGTGGTCCTCTCGACCGCGAACGGGCTCAAGTTCGCCGACCAGAAGGCGGCCTATCACATGGGCACACTCGAGGGCATCAAGCCGTCCTACCGCAACAAGCCGGTCGAGCTGCCCGCCGACGCCAAGCGCGTCGCCCGGACCATCGCGCGCCACGTCGAGAAGGCGCGCGCCCTGGTGTCCTGATGGCCGACCGTCCGGAGCCGGGACCGGTGGACCCGTCGCGGAAGCCGGTCGGCCCCAGCACCCTGTCGGTGCACGGGGGCGAGCCGCGGCCGAAGCCGGCGCACGCGCTCGCGACCCCGATCGTGCAGACCGCGACCTACACGTTCACGAGCACCCAGGAGCTGAAGGACCACTTCGACGGCAAGATCGAGCGCGTCGAGTACGGGCGCTACGGCAACCCCACTCAGCGCATCGCGGAGGCCAAGCTGGCCGCGCTGGAGGGCGCGGGGGACTGCCTGCTCTTCGGCAGCGGCATGGCCGCGATGACCACCGCGCTCTTCGCGATGCTCTCGCGCGGCACCCACGTGGTGGTGACCGACGACAGCTACCGGCGCACCCGCCAGTTCCTGAACCAGACTCTTTCGCGCTACGGGATCGAGGTCTCCACGGTGCCGGCGGGGGACTACGAGGCGCTCGAGGACGCGATCAAGCCCACCACCCGCGTGCTGGTGAGCGAGTCGCCGACGAACCCGTACAACCGCATCCTCGATCTCGAGCGGTTCGCCACCATCGGGCGGAGCCATCGCGTGAAGACCGTCATCGACGCCACCTTCGCGACGCCGTACAACCAGCGCCCGCTCGAGTGGGGGGTCGACGTGGTGGTCCACTCCGCCACCAAGTACCTGGGCGGCCACAACGACCTGCTGGCCGGCGCGGTGCTGGGCTCGGCCGAGCTGGTGGGGGCGGTCCGGGGGCTGCAGGGCATCACCGGCGCGGTGCTCGATCCCTTCGCGGCCTACCTGCTCGTGCGCGGGCTCAAGACCTTCGCGCTGCGCATGGAGCGCCAGAACGCGAACGCGCAGGCGGTGGCCGAGTTCCTCGCCGGCCACCCGCGCATCGCGGCGGTGCACTACGCGGGTCTCTCGACCCACCCCGAGCACGCGATCGCGCGCAAGCAGATGCGCGGCTTCGGCGGGGTGGTCTCCTTCGAGGTCGCGGGCGATCTCGACGCGGCGACCCGGGTGGTGGACGCGTGCACGATCCCGTTCATCGCGGCCTCGCTGGGCGGGGTGGAGAGCTTGATCGAGCAGCCCGCGATCATGAGCTTCTACGAGCTCACCAGCGAGGAGCGCCTCCAGATCGGCATCAAGGACAACCTGATCCGCTTCGCGGTCGGCATCGAGGACGCCGACGACCTGATCGCGGACCTCGCCCAGGCCCTCGACCGCGCCTTCGCCTGACCCGCTCCGGATCGGGGCCCGGCGCCGCGCGCGTGGGTCCCACCCGGCCGGGGCATTGTCCAGAGCCGCCCACCCGTGGTATACCTCCGCAACCCTGTAGGTCGCCGCCGCCCTCTTCTTACACCTCGACCCCGGTGCCCGATCCCGGTGCACTGAGGAGGAGACGCTCATGAAGCGATCCATCGTGCCGGCCGTCGCGCTCGCGCTCCTGGCGCTCGTCGGGCCGGCCCCGGCCTTCGCCCAGGCCAAGGACACCCTGACCGTCGCGCTCGTCTCCCATGCCCCGACCCTCGATCCCCACATGCACTTCGAGCGGGTCGGCATCCTCGTGAACATCAACATGTTCGACTCGCTGCTTCACCGCAGCACGAAGCTCCAGTTCGAGCCGTCGCTCGCGACGTCCTGGAAGGCCGTGACCGACACCCAGTGGGAGTTCAAGATTCGCAAGGGGGTCCGCTTCCACAACGGGGACGTCCTGACCCCGGCGGACGTGAAGTACTCGTTCGACCGGGTGCTCGACCAGACCAAGAAGTCGCCCCAGTACGGCAACATCCGCGCGATCAAGGAGGTCAAGGTCGTCGACGCGGAGACCGTCCACATCATCACCGACAAGCCGTTCCCGCTGCTCCTGGAGCGGCTCGTCTTCTTCCCGATCGTGAACAAGAAGCACGTCGAGACGGTGGGCGACCAGGCCTTCGGGACCACGTCTCCGGTGGGCACCGGGCCCTGGAAGTTCGTCGAGTGGAAGCGGGACCAGCTCATTCGCCTGGAGGCGTTCGATCAGCACTGGCGCGGGAAGCCCCCGTTCAAGCACCTGATCTTCCGCGCGATCCCCGAGACCGCCACCCAGGTGGCCGAGGTCAAGACGGGTGGGGTGGACATCATCCGCGACGTCTCCGCCGACCTGGTCCCGGACCTCAAGAGCCACCCGCAGGCCTACATCTCCTCGACCCCCATCCTGCGCGTCCACTACGTCAACCTGGACATGCGCGTCGCCCCGTTCGACAAGAAGGGGGTGCGCCAGGCCGCGAACTACGCGATCGACAAGTCCGCGATCATCCAGAAGATGATGGCCGGGCTCGGCACCCAGGTGGCCACCACCGTGCAGCCGCTGGCCTTCGGCTTCGACCCCGAGGTGAAACCCTATCCCTTCGACCCGAAGAAGGCCAAGGAGCTCCTCGCCCAGGCCGGCTACCCGAACGGGGTGGACATCACGCTCCACAGCTCGTCGGTCGCGTACCGCCCGGTGTTCGAGGCCATGGCCGAGATGTTGACCGAGGTCGGCATTCGCGCGACCCCGCGCATGTGGGACCCGGGCCCGGCGTGGAACAAGTTTCTCCAGGCCGAGGGCAAGGCCACCCAGGGGATGTACGGTACCTGGGGAAACTACTCGGTCTTTGACGCCGACGCGGTGCTGCACCCGCTCTACCACAACGAGCCGGGCGGCTGGATCGGCCGGTGGTACGCGCGCGTGGAGGGGCTCGACAAGCTCATCGACGAGGCGCGCTCGACGGTGGACCAGCCCAAGCGCAAGCGTCTCTACTCCCAGATCCAGCAGATGATCCGCGAGGAGGCGCCGAGCATCTTCCTGTGGACGCAGTACGACACCCTCGGCATCTCGAAGAAGGTGCAGTACGCGGCCCGGCCCGACGAGTGGCTCTGGCTGTACGATGCCAAGCCGGCGGCGCGGTAGCCCGGAAGGAGCCGTGCGCCTGAATTGGTGAGGTCCCGACGGTGCTGAGCATCGTTACGCGTCGGGTCATCCGTCTGGTAGTCGTGCTCGCCGGCGTGTCCCTCGTCACGTTCGCGATTCTCCAGGTGAGCGGGGACCCGATTTCGCTCATGATGCCGGAGGCGCCGGAGGCCGACCGGGCGGTCCTCCGGCAGTCGATGGGGTTCAACGACCCGCTGCCGGTGCAATTCGCCCGTTTCCTGGGGAACATCGTCCGGGGCGACTTCGGCCAGTCGTTCTTCCACCGCGAGCCCGCGCTGCCGATCGTGCTGGCCCGCATGCCGACCACCCTGCTGCTGACCCTGCTCGCGATGGGCCTGTCCCTCGTCATCGCGCTGCCGGTCGGCATCGTGAGCGCGGTCCGCCGTAACTCTGCCTTCGATCACACCGCCACGCTGGTCGTCTTCCTCGGGACCTCGATGCCCGTCTTCTGGACGGGGATCATGCTGATCCTGCTCTTCGCGGTGCAGCTCCGCGTCCTGCCGGTCTCGGGCTGGGAGAGCTGGGCCGCCCTCGTCCTCCCCGGGTTCACGCTGGCCACCTTCTCCACCCCGCTGCTGTTGCGCATCGTCCGGTCGAGCATGCTCGAGGTCATCAACCTCGACTACGTGCGGACCGCGCGGGCCAAGGGCGTGTCGGAGTGGCTCGTCGTTTGCCGCCACGCGCTCACCAACGCGGCCCTGCCGCTGGTCACGGTGGCGGGCCTGCAGTTCGGCCTGCTCCTGGGCGGGGCGATCATCACCGAGACCGTGTTCGCGGTGCCCGGGCTGGGCCGCCTCATCGTGGGCGCGATCCGGCAGCTCGACTTCCCGATCGTGCAGGCGGGGGTCTTCGTGCTGGCCCTGATCGTGGTGCTGGTGAACTTCGCGGTGGACATGCTGTACCTCTACCTGAACCCGCAGATCCGGGTGCACTGAGCGCGATGGCCATCGGCACCCTCGCGCCGCCGATGGACGCCCGGGCCGGCTCCGGGCACGCGGCGGAGCGGTCACGGGTCTGGCGCAAGTTCGTGCGCAACCCCGCCGCGATCGGCGGCGCGCTCGTGCTGCTGACCGTCATCGGCGCCGCCCTCTTCGCGCCCTACGTGGCGCCGCACGAGCCCGCTCGCCAGAGCCTGATCCGCCGCTTCACCCCGCCCATCTGGACGCAGGGGGGCAAGGCGACCTACGTGTTCGGCACGGACCAGGTGGGCCGCGACATCCTGAGCCGCATGATCCACGGCGCCCGCGTCTCGCTGCTCGTCGGGGTCGCCGCGGTCCTGGTCAGCTTGACGGTGGGGGTCACCCTGGGGCTGATGAGCGGCTTCCTGCAGGGGCGGGTGGACACCGTGATCATGACGGTGGTGGACGTGACCCTGTCGTTCCCGCAGCTCCTCCTGGCGCTGGCCTTCGTGGCGGCGCTCGGTCCGAGCCTGCTCACGATCATCGTGGTGCTCGGGCTCACCGGGTGGGAGCGCTACACCCGCGTGGTGCGTGCGGAGGTGCTCGCGCTGCGCGAGAAGGACTTCGTGGAGGCCGCGCGGGCCATCGGGGCCAGCTCCACGCGCACGCTGCTACGGCATCTGCTGCCGAATACCTTCTCGTCCATCATCGTGATGTCCACGCTGCAGGTCGCGCAGGCCATCCTGCAGGAGGCGGCGCTGTCCTTCCTCGGGGTGGGGACGGGGAGCGCCTACCCGACCTGGGGCCAGATGATCTCGCTGGGGCGCGACTTCGTGACGGTGGCCTGGTGGCTGCCCACCTTCCCGGGCCTGGCCATCCTCCTCACCGTGCTCGCCATCAACTTGGTGGGCGACCGGCTCCGCGACGCCCTCGATCCGCGGGTCACCTGACGAATTCAGTTGCAAACCGGCCGGAGTCCGGGGCACACTCCCGCAACGTCCCGATTCCTCGTCCGCCTCCCGGCGGACCCCGGGAGCACGCGTGAAGTGATCCGACTCGATTCCGACAGGAGGAGTCCCGACCTCATGTAACGACATATCTTGGTATCGCGGCGACCCCCGGTCGCCGGAAGGAGTCATCCGATGAACCGTCGACCCTTCCTGCTCGTCCTGACCGCTCTGCTGGTCTCGCTCGCCCTCGTGTCCGGCACGGCGCTGGCCCAGACGCCGAAGCGCGGAGGCACGCTCCGCGTCAGCTACGGCAACGAGATCGCCCACCTCGATTTCCACACCGCCCCCGGATACGAAATGATGTGGGTCGCCATGAACGTTGGCTGCGGCCTCGTCAACATCACGCCCGACGGAAAGTTCGTGGGCGACGCGGCCGACTCCTGGCAGACCTCGTCCGACGGGCTCCTCTACACCTTCAAGCTCCGGAAGAACGTGCTCTTCCACGACGGCACCCCGGTGGACGCCGACGCGGTCAAGTTCAACATCGAACGCTTGAGGGACCCGGCCACCAAGTCCGGGATGCGGCCCTTCTACGAGCCGGTCCACAGCCTCGAGGTCCTGGACCCCCAGACCCTGCAGATCCGCCTCAAGCACCCCTACGCCTTCTTCCTGCACATGCTCGCGGCCTACCGCACCGGGCTGACGCTCCTCTCGCCGAACTCCATCCAGAAGTTCACGGTCGACGACCGCAAGCAGGGCAAGCCGGGGGCGATCATCGGCTGCGGGCCGTTCAAGTTCGTCGAGTGGGTGAAGGGCAGCCACCTGCTGATGGAGCGCTTCGACAAGTACTTCCAGCCTGGTTTGCCCCATCTCGACAAGGTGATCATCCGGGTGATCAAGGACCCGGTCACCGAGATGGCCGCGTTCAAGGCGGGCGAGATCGACTTCATCGCCTCGTTCTCCCCGGACCACGTCGACACGATGCGGGCCCAGAACCCGAAAGCCCAGATCATGACCGGCAAGGAAACGACCCCGATGCTGGCCGCGATGAAGGTCACCGTGCCCAGGGACGGCAAGCCGATGTCTCCGGACCGCGCGCCCCACCCGATCTTCGGCGACCTCCGGGTCCGCAAGGCCATCGGCTGCTTCGGCATCGACCGGCAGGAGGTCGTCAAGATCGCGTTCAAGGGCCAGGCCACGCCGTGGGTGGGCATGGCCCCGCCGGGCACCTTCGAATCGGTGAACGTCAACCAGCTATGCCCGTACGACCAGGCCAAGGCTCGCGCCCTGCTCGCCGAGGCGGGCTACGGGCCGCCGAAGCCGCTGACGCTCGAGCTGATGACCAACACCGAGAAGAGCGTGTTCAACGTCATCGCCACCGTGCTCAAGGAGCAGCTCGCGCGCATCGGGGTGACCGCCAACATCCGGCTCGTGGACAAGGTCTCCTGGATGAACACGACCCTCGGCGACGGGCCGTGGGACATGTACGTCGAGGATCTCCTGTCCCTACTCACCATCGACAGCAACGGCTACCTCTCGAGCGCCTACACCTCGACCAAGTCCTCGGCCTGGAGCCATCCGCGACACACCGACACCAAGGTCGACGACTACTACGCGCGCTACGCCAAGGAGCTCGACGCCACGAAGCGCAAGGCGCTCGCCAAGGAGTTCCTCGAGTACATGGCCGACAACATGTACTGGAACACCATCTCCGGCTCGCCCTTCTACATGGTCGCGCAGCCGTGGATGAAGGGGTACACCTACAACGCGGAGTTCGAAGTGCACTACCACAAGGTATGGCTGGACAAGTAGGGCGGGGGCTGCTCGCGCCGTGCGCACCTACATCCTGAAGCGGGTGCTCCAGATCGTGCCGACCGTTCTCATGATCACCTTCGTGGTCTTCGTGATGATGCGGTCGGTCCCCGGCGATCCGGTGGTCTCGGTCCTCGGGGACGCCTATACCGAGGAGGACGCGATCAAGGCCCGCGAGACCTACGGTCTGGACAAGCCGGTCGTCGTCCAGTACTTCATCTGGCTCGGCAAGCTCGTGCAGGGCGACTGGGGCGCCTCGATCCTCACCGGGCGCCCCGTGCTGCAGGACGTCCTGATCCGCCTGCCGGTGACCCTCGAGCTGATCGTGCTGTCGATGGCGGTGGCCCTGGTGATCGCGGTGCCCGCCGCGATCATCGGGGCCCTGCGCCAGAACACCTGGGCCGACTACATCGCGACGACTGCCGCCATGATCGGGGTTTCCATCCCGGAGTTCTTCATCGGCGTCCTCCTCCTGCTGGGGTTCTCCATCGGCCTCGGCGGCCTGCTCCCGAGCTCGGGGTGGGTGTACCTGCCGGGCACCTGCTCCTCGATCGTCTGCAGCGCGAGCCTGTGGGGCAACACCCAGCACGTCCTGATGCCCGCCTTCGCGCTCGGGGTGGGACGGGCCGCGATCCTGACCCGGTTGCTCCGCGCGAGCATGCTGGAGGTCATCCGGACCGAGTACGTCACCACCGCGCGCGCCAAGGGCCTGAGCGAGCGGCCGGTGGTGTTCAAGCACGCGCTCAAGAACGCCCTGATCCCCACCGTGACCGTGATGGGGCTGCAGGTGGGCTTCCTCATCGGCGGCGCGATCGTGGTGGAGACCCTGTTCGCGATGCCGGGCCTCGGCACCTTCGGCATCGACGCCATCATCGCCCGCGACTACCAGCAGGTGCAGGGCTTCGCCCTCATCACCGCGCTCGCGTTCGTGGTCATCAACCTGCTCGTGGACCTGACCTACACGTTCCTGGATCCCCGGATCCGGTACGCCTGAGGGGCCCGCGCGATGGCCAACGGTGGCGAGTCGTTCCGGGGGGCCCTCGGCGAGGCCGCGCTGCCGGTCGGCATCGCGGTCTCGTCGACCGGCGAGCGCTCGGAGTCGCCGATCCGGCAGGCGATCCGCCGCCTCCGCAAGAGCACGACCGCGGTCATCGGGGTAGTGATCGTGGTCGGGCTGCTCCTGGTGGCCCTTTTCGCGGACGTCCTCGCGCCGCAGAGCCCGATCGCCAACGACCAGACCCAGACCTTCGCGCGCCCGAGCTGGGACCATCCGCTCGGGACCGACCAGCTCGGCCGCGACATGCTGAGCCGCGTGATCCACGGCACGCGGATCTCGCTGCTGGTCGGCGTGTCCTCGGTGCTGCTCGCCCTCTTCGTCGGGGTGCCGTTCGGGTTGATCGCGGGCTACTACGGCGGGCGGGTGGACAGCGTGGTCATGCGCGTGATGGACCTCATTCTCGCTTTCCCGATCTACCTGCTCGCGATCATCCTGATGGTCATCTTCACGCCCACCGCGGGGCTGATCGGGACCATCAAGGTGACCGGCGCCATCGCGATCGTGCGCATTCCCATCTACGCCCGTCTCGTCCGAGGCAGCGTGCTCTCGATCAAGGAGAAGGAGTACATCGAGGCCTGCCGGGCCCTCGGGGTGCGCGACCCGATGATCCTGCTGCGCCACGTGCTCCCGAACTGCCTGGCTCCCATCATCGTGACCACGACCCTCGGGATCGCCACCTCGATCATCGTGGAGGCCACCCTGAGCTTCCTGGGGCTGGGAACCCAGCCCCCGACCCCGAGCTGGGGCTGGGACCTCAAGGCCAACGTGGCCTTCATCCAGGCCAACGCCTGGCTCTCCCTGTTCCCGGGCCTGGCCATCTTCGTCACGGTGCTGGGGTTCAACCTCTTCGGGGATGGCCTCCGCGACGCCCTCGACCCGCGGCTCAAGTAGGGCCGGCCGGTCCGGCCAGTTGCCGCTTGTCGGGGCCCGCGCCCTCGACTATCCTGAGCGGCACCCTGGGCCCGGCGGACGCCGCGACGCTCCCCGCGCGCGGCATTCGAGGCTCGAGGGCTGGCCCCCCAACGGTCCGCCGGAGGTCGCTGCATGACCCGCCCGGTCCCGGCCCGCTCGAGGTCCACGATCGCGGCGCCCTCCGGCCGCGGCGCGATCGTTGCGCCCGCCTTCCACCGACTCCACGCAAGGGAGACCTCCATGCCGAGCCTGCTCCGCTCGCGGTT
The DNA here is from genome assembly GCA_035312605.1 of Candidatus Methylomirabilota bacterium. GTDB lineage: Bacteria > Methylomirabilota > Methylomirabilia > Rokubacteriales > CSP1-6 > CAMLFJ01. Next base: position 12,809 of record DATGBR010000274.1, on the reverse strand, counting down.
CGCGTTCCGGTCCGTCACCGTCCTTGCGCTGCTTCTGCTCGTGGGTCTGGGCGTCCTCACCGGCCCGCCGGCCGCCCTCGCGGACAAGAAGAAGGTGCTGACCATCGCGGCCAAGGAGCCCGACACGCTCGATCCGCACACGAGCACCCTCGGCCAGAGCCAGGCGATCACCCGCTTCCTCTACCGGGGGCTCACCCGCTTCGCGATCAAGGACGGCCGGGTGACCACCGCGGAGGTGGAGCCGGACCTCGCGGAGAGCTGGACGCTCTCGCCCGACGGCACGGTGTGGACGTTCAAGCTCCGGAAGGGCGTGCAGTTCCACAAGGGCTTCGGGGAGATGACCGCGGAGGACGTCAAGTTCAGCTTCGAGCGGCAGATCAACCGGACCCCCGGCACGCGCTACGGGGTCAACCTCGAGGTGATCAAGTCGATCGAGGTCGTGGACCCGTACACGGTGCAGATCGTGCTCAAGGCCTTCGACGCGATCTTCCTGCTGCGCATGGTGGGCTACCAGCAGGGCTACATCGTGTCGAAGAAGGCGGTGGAGAAGCTCGGCGAGCAGTTCAAGTGGAGCCCGGTCGGCACCGGCCCCTTCTACTTCGAGAGGCACACTCCGCGGGAGCGGGTGGTGCTGCGCGCCTTCGACCGCTTCTACGGCGGGCGGCCCTCGATCGACGAGGTGCACTGGTTCGACGTGCCGGAGGACGCCACCAAGCTCATCGGGCTCGAGAAGGGGACGTTCGACCTGCTCTACCCCGAGGCGGTCACCGCCGACTTCGCGGACCAGGTCAAGAAGATGGGGGCGATCATCGACCGCCGGGGCCCGGGCGGGCAGGAGCGCTTCTACATCGACATGACCAAGCCTCCCTTCGACGACATCCGGGTGCGGCGCGCCTTCATGCACGCCATCGACCGCAAGGCCATCAAGGAGACGATGTACCCCGGCGACCTGGCCCGGGTGGCCACGAGCTGCGTCCCTCCCGGCTACTTCGGCCACATCCCGATGACGTTCCCCGAGTACAACCCCGAGAAGGCCCGGAAGCTCCTCGCGGAGGCCGGCCATCCGAACGGCTTCACGATCAAGAACTACTTCATCAGCAAGTCCTTCTTCTATCCCAAGGTGCTCACCCTGACCCAGGAGCAGCTCCGGAAGGTGGGCATCATCGTCGAGCTGCAGGTGGTGGAGCACGCGACCTTCCACGAGAACATCCGCAAGAACCTGAACCCCTTCGTGCTCTACGGGGGCACCCGCATCACCGACGCCGATCCGTGGCTGTCACTCTTCTTCGACAGCAAGGAGATTCCGGACCCGGGCACCGGGAACAAGGGCAGCAACTTCGCCCACTACCGGGGGATGGACGACCTGCTCGCGGCGGGGCGGAACGAGCGGGACCAGAAGAAGCGCGCGGGCATCTACGCGGAGGCCCAGAAGCGGCTCGAGCGCGACCTGGTCTGCCTGCCCATCAGCGACGTGCCCAACCAGTGGGCCCGCAACCCGAAGCGGGTGAGCGCCCCGTTCGATCCCGACTACGGGGAGTTCTCGCTGCACTACGGCTACAACTACCCGGAGATGCTCAAGGTGCTCAACTGAGCTGATCGATGTTCCAGTACGTGGCGCGCCGGGTCCTGGTCGCGGTGCCGATGCTGCTCGGCGCCATGAGCATCGTGTTCTTCGCGATGCGCATCCTGCCGGGAGATCCCTGCGTGTCGATGATGGGCGACCAGGCGACCCGGGAGGCCCTGGCCGACTGCACCAAGAATCTCGGCCTACACCGGCCCCTCGCCGTGCAGTACGTGGACTATCTCTGGCGGTCGGTGCAGCTCGACTTCGGCAACTCGCTGCGGCAGGGCTACCCGGTCAGCGAGTACATCGCGCGGATGTTCCCGCACACCCTCGTGCTCGTGCTCTCGAGCGCGGTGGTGGCGGCCCTGGTCGGCATCCCGATCGGGATCGTGTCCGCGCTCAAGCGCCGGAGCCCGCTCATCGACTACCCCCTGCGCATCTTCGCCCTACTCGGCCTCTCGATGCCGGTCTTCTGGCTCGGGATCCTGCTGCTCATCGTCTTCTCGCTGCGGCTCGACATCTTCCCGCTGATCGGGGGCGGCGATCTCGAGGGGGTCCTCCACATGCTCCGCACCGGGGAGGCCCTGAGCAGCCCCGGGGATTTCCTGGCCGCGGTGGGGGACGTGCTGCACCACCTGATCCTCCCCGCCTTCGCGCTGGGCTTCACCCTGGCCGCCACCATCAGCCGTCTCTCGCGCTCGGCCATGCTGGAGGTGATCAGCCAGGACTACATCCGTACCGCCCGCGCCAAGGGGCAGCTGGAGCGCGCGGTGGTCTACAAGCACGCGTTCCGCAACATGATGGTGCCGCTGCTCACCATCGTCGGCCTCTTCGTCGCGGTGGCGCTGACCGGGACCGTGCTCACCGAGACCGTGTTCACGCGGCCCGGCCTCGGCAAGATGCTGGTGGACGCCATCGGCGCGCGCGACTACCCGCTCGCGCAGGGCGCGATCACCGTGTTCACCATGACCATCATCTTCGTGAACCTGGTCGTCGACATGCTCTACGCGGTCGTCGACCCGCGGATCACCTACCGGTAGGCCGGGATCGGAGCCCCGTGGCGATCAGCCGGCGCGCCGCGCCGCTCGACCTCGGCGTCGCCCTGCCCGGCGAGGAGGGGCGCCGGACACTCGGCGGCCACCTGCGCCGGTGGCTGCCCATCGCGATCGGCCTCCTGATGGCGGCGGCCATGATCCTGCTCGCCGCCGCCGCGCCGCTCATCGCGCCGCTCAGCCCGTCGGCGCAGTACGCGGACGCGGTGCTCAAGGGCCCCGGGGCGGTCGAGCGGCACCTGCTCGGCACCGACGAGTTCGGGCGCGACGTCCTGAGCCGCATCATCTGGGGCGCGCGCGTCTCGCTGCAGGTCGGCCTCGCCTCGGTGATCTGGGGCTTCCTGCTCGGCGTGCCCCTCGGCATCCTGGCCGGGACCCACGGCGGCGCCCTCGAGACCGCCATCATGCGCGGCGCCGACATGCTGATGGCGTTCCCGACGCTCCTGCTGGCCCTCATCATCGTCACCGCACTAGGTGGCACGCTGGTGAACGAGATCATGGCGATCGGGATCGCGCTCACGCCCAACTTCGTGCGGCTGGCGCGCAGCCTGGCCCTGACCATCCGAGAGCACGACTACATCATGGCCGCGCGGGCCCTGGGCAGCGGGCAGCTCCGCGTGATGGCCCGCCACGTCTTCCCGAACGCGCTCTACGCGCTGGTGGTGGTGGCCACGCTCTACATCGCGACCGCGATCCGGACCGAGGCCAGCCTGTCCTTCCTGGGCCTGGGCATCCCGCCACCCACCCCGAGCTGGGGCAACATCCTGAGCGAGGGCCGGCAGTACATCAAGTGCTGCCCGTGGATCACCACGTTCTCCGGCCTCGCGATCATGCTCGCGGTGCTCGCGTTCAACCTGGTGGGCGACGCGCTGCGGGACCTGCTGGATCCCCGGCTCCGGGGGGAGTAGTCGCCGAAGAGGACCCGTCGACCGATCAGAGGAAGCGGGCGGGGCGGTACGGGGTGAGGCGAGCGTCCATCGCCCCGTCGAGGATCTCGGCGGTCGCGACGCGGCCCCAGAGGGGACCGAGGGTGACGCCGCTGTGCGAGGCGACGACGTAGAAGCCGTCGAGCCCGGGGATGGCGCCGACCATCGGCCGCTCGTCCCGCGGCATCGGGCGCACCCCGATGCGCGTGGCCTCGACCCGGGCCCCCGCCAGCGCGGGCAGGTGCGCGGCCACCCTCGCGAGCGATCGCTCGGGCGGCCAGGGCTCCGCCGCCTCGGCCCAGACCTGGTCGTGCTCGCCCTCCGCGAGGACGATGCGCCCGCCGCCGTCGGGGCGGAAGTGGCAGCCGGGGGCATGGATCGGCCGGCGCAGCGTGGTGGCCACCGGGGCGGTGTAGATCAGCCGTCCCGGCACCCGGCCGATCGGGAGGATGACGCCGGCCAGCCGGGCGATCTCGTCCGTCGCCACGCCCGCGCAGTCGACGACCACCCCGGCGCCGAGGCGGTCGCCGCCCTCGACGCTCACGCCCTGCACCCGCGTGCCCGAGCGGATGACGCCGGTGACGCGCCGGCCGGGAAGGATACGGGCGCCTCGGCGCGCGGCCTCCGAGAGGAGCGCGGCGACGAAGGGGACCGCCTCCACGTAGCCCTCTCCCGGGGTCCACACCACGTGCGGGACGGCGTCGCCGATCCGGAGGTCCGGCTCGAGCTCGCGGGCGTGCCCCGGGGAGATTCGCTCGACCGGGTAACCCCAGCCGGTGAGGCGCTCCACCGCCTGGTCGAGCCGGGCGAGGCCGGCGGGGGTCTCCTCCCAGGCGAGGGCGCCGTCCTGGTGGAGCCAGCCGCCGCCCAGCTCCTTCGAGAGGGCGGCGTGCTCCTCCATTCCCGCGACGTTCAGATCGTGGTAGTCGCGGGGGGTCTTGCTGAAGGAGTTCGTCCAGGCGAAGCTCGCCCCCGACGTGCCGTCGCCGGGCGAGCCGGCGTCGAGCACGGTGACGGTCGCCCCCCGCTCGGCCAGACGATAGGCCACGTTGGCGCCGACGCACCCCGCTCCGATGACGAGGACGTCGGCGCCCTTCAACGGGACGGTTACTTGGGCTGCGGGGTGAGCCGGAGGTAGGGCTTGAGCGTCTTCCAGCCCTTGGGGAACTTGGCCTTGGCCTCCTCGTCGGTCACCGCGGGCACGATGATGACGTCGTCGCCCTGCTTCCAGTTCACCGGGGTGGCCACCCGGTGCCCGTCGGTCAGCTGCAGGGAGTCGATCACCCGCAGGATCTCGTCGAAGTTGCGCCCGGTGGTCTGGGGATAGGTGATCGTCAGGCGGATCTTCTTCTTGGGGTCGATCAAGAAGACGGTGCGCACGGTGTACACCTCGTCGTGCGCGGGGTGCATCATGCCGTAGAGGTTCGCGACCTTGCGCTCCGGATCGGCCACGATCGGGAAGGTGGGCTCGTGCCCCTGGGTCTCCTTGATGTCCTTCATCCAGCCCTTGTGCGAGTCGACCGGGTCGATCGAGAGCCCGATGGTCTTGACGTGCCGCTTGTCGAATTCCCCCTTGAGCCGCGCCACGTAGCCGAGCTCGGTGGTGCAGACCGGCGTGTAGTCGCGGGGGTGGGAGAACAGGACGGCCCAGGAGTCGCCGATCCAGTCGTGGAACTTGACCGGGCCCTGGGTGGTCTCGGCGGTGAAGTCGGGTGCGGTATCTCCGAGTCTCAGCGACATTGCTTCTCCTCCATCGTCAGCAGTTGAGGTATTGCGGGCTCACCAGCGGGCTCACGCGCCCGTCGTCGGCCCAGGTCTTGCGCGACAGGCCGTAGAGGTCGCGCCCGTAGACGTGGATCTCGACGGTGTCGCGCCCGGTGGGATTGTACATCGCGTGGACCTCGTCGTCCGGCGGAACGAGGACCGAGATCGCCCCCGCGCGGTGGCGGGTCACGCTCCGCACGGCGCGGTCGCCGGGCCGCCAGGTCACCGCGGTGACGTTGAAGCGCGGCGCGCGATGGAGCATGAAGCGGCCGCGGCCGCCGTCGGGGCCGCGCCCGCGGAAGGGAGCCGGGATCGCCGCGTCGTTCCGCACCAGGCTGCCGAGGAGCGGCGCGACCTGGGCGGTGGGGCGGCGGGCGCGCTCTCCCGGTCCGTGATGCGGTCCAGGTCCGCCACGAACTGCTCGAGCGAGTAGGTCTCGGGCGCCATCACGCCTCTCCGGTGGCGACCGGCGTGTCCGCGCGGCCGCCCCATTCGGTCCACGAGCCGTCGTAGACCGCCGCGTCGCGCCGGCCGAGGCGGTAGAGCCCGAGCGCCAGCACCGCCGCGCTCACCCCCGAGCCGCAGCTCGCCACCACCGGCCGGGCGGGATCGAGCCCGGCGCGGGCGAACGCGGCGCCCACGTCCTCGGCGGGCAGCATCGCGTCGTCGTCGGCGCGGAACAGCTCGTTGTACGGCAGGCTGCGGCTGCCCGGGATGTGGCCGCCGCGCAGGCCGGGCCTCATCTCGGGCTCGATGGCCGCGAAGCGCCCCCGCGAGCGCGCGTCGATGACCTGCGCGTCCCGCCGCTCCAGGATGGCCCGCATCCGGTCGAGATCCGCGACCAGCTCGGGCCGGTAGGAGGCCGCGAACCGCTGGGCGGCGGGCGTGGCGCGGCCGGCCTCGACCGGGCGGCCCTCCTTCTTCCACTTGGCCGAGCCGCCGTCCAGCACCGCGACCCGATCGTGGCCGAACACGCGCAAGGTCCACCACGCGCGGGCCGAGGCGATGAGCCCGCGCCCGCCGTAGGCCACCACGCGGTCCCCGGCCGCGATGCCGAGCGCGCCCATCGCGTCCGCGAAGGCCTTGGCGTCGGGCAGCATGTGGGGCACCGGGTTCGCGTGGTCGGCGATGGTCTCGACGTCGAAGAAGACCGCGCCGGACACGTGGGCCTGCTCGAACTCGGCCGCCGCGTCGCGCTCGAGATGCGGCAGGTAGAAGGTGGCGTCCACCACCTTCAGGTCGGGCTCGCCCAGGTGGGCGGCGAGCCACTCGGTCGAGACGAGCGGATCCGGCAGGGCCGCGCTCACCGGATGTTCGCGGGGCCGGCGGGCCGCTCCGGCAGCAGCGCGTGGGGGCTCACCCCGTGCGCGTCGAGCGCCTCTTCCCAGCGCAGGTAGGCTTCCATGGCGGCCCGCCCGCGCTCGTAGGGCTTCTGGACCACGTCGTCGGCCTCGCCGAGCATCGAGCCGAGGCCGGTCTCGACCGGGAGCCCGGCGGCGCGCCACGCGGCGACTCCGCCGTCGAGCACCCGCGCCGCCGCGTAGCCCATACGACGGAGCGTCGCCGCGGCCAGGGTCGACTGCACGCCGTCGGCGCAGGTGAGCAGCACGCGCCGGGTGGGATCGGGAGCGGCCTGGCCGATGGCGAGCTCGAGCCGGCCGCGGCCGATCCAGATCGCGCCGGGCAGGTGCCCGCGCTGGTAGACGTCGCTCGGATCGACGCTCACCACGACGTCGTCACCGAGCGGCCCGGGGGCCACGCGCTCGACCACGCGCTGCGCGGCCTCGTAGCCGAACGGGGCCGGCGCCGGCGGCCCGGTCTCGAGCGGGCGACCGGAGCGCTCCCACGCCGGCACGCCGCCCTCGAGCACCGCCACGTGCGGGAAGCCCATGCGCTTGAGCCACCCCGCGGTCATGATCGACCGGCCGAAGCCGTCGCAGATCAGCACGAGCCAGCCCGCGCGCACCGCCACGTACTCGTCGGTGGCCTGCACCGCCTGCCCGCCCGGCGCCCAGATCGAGCCCGGCACGTGGCCGGTCTCGTATTCCTCGCGGGTGCGCACGTCGAGCATCGAGACGTTCTCTCGATCGCGATGGCTCCACCGCTCGGCGACCGCGTCGGGCGAGACCAGCGGGGTGCCGTCCTCGGCGGCGAGCCGCGTGGCGACGTCGAGGGCCCGCGCCCGGCTCGCCGCCGACGGCGCCGGCGGCCAGCGGCTCGCCCCGCGCTCCAGCTCGAGACCGTCGAGCTGCCAGCCCATGGTGCCGTTCTTCACCGCCACGATCGGGTTGGGCAGCCCCATGCGGCGCAGCGACTCCGCCCCGAGGTACGAGCGGGTGCGACCACCGCAGTGCACGACGATCGTCTGGTCCGGCCGCTCCACCACCTCGCCGATGCGCAGGATCAGCTCGCCGCCGGGCATGCTCCACGCGCCCGGCAGGCAGCCGCGGTGGTACTCCTCGGGGGTGCGCGTGTCGACGATGACCATGTCCTGGCCCTGGGCCATGCGCGCGGACAGCTCGAGCGGGGTGACCTCCGGGGTCTTGCGATCGTGCAGCACGTGCTCGCCGAAGACCTTGCTCGGCACGTTGAGGCCCTGCACCACCGGCCGGCCCCCCGCGCGCCAGGCGTTGAAGCCCCCGGTGAGGACGAACACCTCCGTGTAGCCCATGTCGCCGAGGGTGGACGCGGCCAGCGTCGAGATCCGTCCGTCGTCGTCATAGAGCACGATGAGCGTGCCGGCCGCGGTCACCAGCATCGGCAGCCGCGTCTCGAGCAGGCGCCGGGGCAGGGGCGTCGCGCGGAAGATGTGGCCGCGCTCGAACGCGGCGCGCTCGCGCACGTCGAGCAGGGCGTGCGCGCCTCGCTGCTGGAGCAGGGTCGTGAGCTGGTCGGGGGAGATCGTGCCGGGGGTCATGCCCCGGACGCTAGCCGGGGACGAGCCGCCCTGTCAAGGGAGCGTTGCCGCCCGCGCCAGCTCGTCGGGTGAGAGCCAGATCTTCGCGATGAGGTAGCTGCCGTTGCGATCCAGCGCGACGAGCGCGGCCAGGATCTCGCGTCGTGCCACCCGCAACGGACCGGCGAGGAACCGCTCGAGGTCCCGCGCTCCCTCGAAGCGCCGCGCCGGCCGCTCGCCCGGGCCGGCCCCCAGCGGGGCATACGTCAGGGTGTAGCTCGAATCGGAGCTCCGGATGATCTGCACCGAGCCGTTCAGTCTCACCGGGCCGTTCAGTCTCATGGAATTGCCTCCTCCCGGGTGCAGACGGGGCGGACCGGGGCGCGTCTCACGGGCATATGGACCGCCTGCCCCCGTTCAACGCCCTGCTGCTCTGGGGGGCCACGTTCTACCTGGCCAGCCACGGGGTGCTCCCGCCCGCCTCTACCGAGGCCGAAGCCCGCGAGCTGGCGATGGCGCTCCGCGAGGCGTCCGTCGCGTGGGTGGGCGCCCGCGTGCTGGCCGCGCGGGGCTGGGCCTCGCGCCTCCTCGGCTGACTAGCGCCCGGTCAGCGCGCGCGCGAACGCCTCCACCGCGGCGTCGATCTGCTTGCGCGAGACGTCCAGGTGGGTCACCGCGCGCAGCCTCCGCTCGCCCATCACGCTCAGGCGCACCTGCGCGTCCGCGAGAAGCCGGTCGGCGAGGGCCTGCCCGGTGAGGCCGGGGGCGGTCACGTCGAAGATCACGATGTTGGTCTCGACGTGCGCCGGATCGAGCGCGATGCCGGGCAGGCCCGCGATGCCCCGCGCGAAGATCCGGGCGTGCTCATGGTCCTCCGCGAGCCGGTCCACGTGGTGGCGGAGGGCGTACACGCCGCCCGCCGCGATGATGCCGGCCTGACGCATGGCCCCGCCGAGCGCCTGCTTGTAGCGCCACGCCTCCTCGATGAACGCCCGGGTGCCGGCCAGGCACGCGCCCACCGGCGCGCCCAGGCCCTTGCTGAAGTCGATCCACGCCGAGTCGACCGCGGCCGCGTAGGCCCGCGCGGGAGTGCCGGAGGCGACCACCGCGTTGAGCAGCCGGGCCCCGTCCATGTGGGTCGCGAGCCCGAGGGCCTTCGCGGCGGCCGCGACGTCCTGCACCGCGGCGAGCGGCCAGACGCGCCCGCCGCCCAGGTTGCTCGTGTTCTCCACCGAGACCAGGCGCGTCGGCGGCGCGTAGCGCGAGCGGCCGTGGGCGCCCGCGCGCACCTGCGCGCCGGTGAAGACGCCGCGGTCGCCGTCGAGCCCGGTCATGAGCACCCCGGAGAGCAGCCCGGGGCCGCCGCCCTCGAAGTGGATCAGGTGCGAGGTCCGGTCGGCGAGCACCTCGTCGCCCGGGCGGGTGTGCACCTTCACCGCGATCTCGTTGCACATGGTGCCGGACGGCAGGTAGACCGCGGCCTCCTTGCCGAGCAGCTCGGCCACCATCTCCTGCAGCCGGGTCACGGTGGGGTCCTCGCCCTTCTGCTCGTCGCCGACCTCCGCCTCGCACATGAAGCGGCGCATCTCGGGGGTGGGCTTGGTCAGGGTATCGCTGAAGAGATCGATCACGATGGGCTCCTCCAGTTGGAGTCTGTCCGCCTGGCCGGCGGGCTCCGCCGCTTGCGGCTCCCGGGACCCGGTGCGATTCTACATCCGACATGCGGATCCTCGTGGTCGAAGACGAGCGCAAGGTCGCCGCGTTCATCCGCCAGGGACTGGTGGAGGAAGGCCACGCGGTCGCGGTCGCGTCCGACGGGGCGGCCGCGCTCGACGCGATCGCGGAGGACCCCGCCTACGACCTGGTGGTCCTCGACGTGATGCTGCCCAAGCGCGACGGCTTCGACGTGCTCAAGACCCTGCGCGAGCGGCGCGTGCAGACGCCGGTCCTGCTCCTCACCGCGCGCGACGGGGTCGCGGACAAGGTCGCCGGGCTCGACCTCGGGGCGGACGACTACCTCACCAAGCCGTTCGCCTTCGAGGAGTTCGTGGCGCGCGTGCGAGCGCTCCTGCGCCGGAGCTCGGGGCGGGCCGAGCCGCGCCTGCAGGTGGCGGATCTGTCCCTGGACCCGGCGACCCGCGCGGTCACGCGGGGTCGCCGCCGCATCGCGCTCACCGCGCGCGAGTACGCTCTGCTCGAGTACTTCCTGCGCAACGCGGACCGCGTGCTGACCCGGCCCATGATCACCCAGCACGTCTGGGGCATGGACTTCGATCCGGAGAGCAACGTGGTCGACGTGTACGTGGGCTACCTGCGCCGGAAGATCGACGCGGAGGGGGAGGCCCGCCTGCTGCAGACCGTCCGGGGCGCCGGCTACATGCTGAGCGCCGAGCCGTGAGAAGCCTCCGGCTGCCGCTCTCGATCCGCACCAAGCTCACCCTGTGGTACAGCGCCGTCCTGCTCGCGATCCTGGTGACGATCGCCGCGATCTCCTATTCCTGGCTGAGCTTCGGTCTCCAGCAGGATCTCGACGCGTCGCTCCTCACCGTCGCGCAGGTGATCAAGGACACCGGCTCCTCCGGGGAGGCATCCGGCGACTCCGATGCGCTCCTGCGGCAGCTCCTGGGACCCGAGCTCTACGACAAGTTCGTCCAGCTCCTCGATCCCGAGGGGCGGCCGCACGCCCCCCGCGCAGGCGGCCGGACCGACGTGCTGCCGCTGTCGCCCCAGGCCCGCGCCCGGGCCGTCCGCGGCCTGCGCACGATCGAGACGGTGGTGGTGGGCGGCGTCGAGCCGGTCCGCCTCCTCACCCTGCCGGTGGTGCGCGACGGCCGCGTCACCGAGATGATCCAGGTGGGCATGGCGCTGCGGCGCACCCAGGCGGTGCGCGACCGCTACTTCGACACCTTGATCGTGCTGATCCCGCTGGGGGTGGGGCTGGCCGCGCTCGGCGGAGCCATCATCGCCCGCGCGGCCCTGCGCCCGGTGGACGAGATGGCGCGCACCGCCCGCCGCATCACCGCCGAGGACCTGAGCCGGCGCGTGGAGCGGCGGGGGAGCGGGGACGAGCTGGACGTGCTCGCGGAGACCCTGAACGGGATGCTGGCGCGGCTCGAGGACGCGTTCGGGCAGACCCGCCGCTTTGCGGCGGACGCGGCCCACGAGCTGCGCACCCCGCTCACCGTGTTGCGCGGCGGCATCGAGGTGGCGCTCCGGATGGAGCGGTCGCCCGACGAGTACCGGCGCGTGCTCGCCTCGAGCCTCGAGGAGGTCGAGCGGCTCATCCGGCTCGCGGAGGATCTGTTGCTGCTCTCGCGCTCGCTCGCCGGCCCGGAGGGCGGCCGGGCGCCCGTCGACCTGGAGCCGCTCCTGCTCGAGGTCTTCGAGGTGGGCGCGCGCCTCGGGCGGGCCGCGGGGGTCAGCGTGCGCGTCGACGCGACCGTGCCCGCCCGGGTGACCGGCGACGCGGCCGCGCTGCGCCGCGCGCTCCTCAACCTGGTGGAGAACGCGGTCAAGTACACGCCGCCGGGCGGCAAGGTGGAGATCGGCCTCGGGCGGGGCGACCGCGTGGCCGAGGTCACGATCGCGGACACCGGCATCGGCATCGAAGCGGACGATCTCGAGCGCATCTTCGAGCCCTTTCTTCGCCTCGACACGGCCCGCGCGCGCGACACCGGCGGCGCGGGCCTGGGCCTCGCCATCGCGCGCTCGATCGTGATCGCCCACGGGGGGACCATCACGGTCGAGAGCCGGCCGGGGTCGGGCAGCCGCTTCACGGTCCGTCTGCCTTCGACGGCTACCTGATTCTCATCTGAGCCTCACCCGGCTCTCATCCGCCGCTGGTAGGGTGCATGGAGGGAGAGGGGACGATCCCATGTCGACCGAGATCGAGGTTCCCGCGCTGCTCACCGCCTTCGGGCATCCGCCGCAGCCGGTCCAGGCGGTCATCATCGAGCAGGCGCCGGGCCAGCGCTTCGCCCGGACCCTCACCGGGCTCGGGATGTTCTGGGGGCTCGGGCTGGCTTCGGTGTTCATCCCGGTGGCCCACTTCGTCCTGGTGCCGACCTTCGTGGTGGCGGGCATCGTCATGGCGGTCAAGCGCGCGCGGGAAGATCGCCGCCTGCTGCTGGTGCGCGGGGCCTGCCCCCGGTGCCGCGCGGTGCAGGAGCTGCGGCCGGGCGGGCGATTCGTCGACGGCCGCAGCTTCGACTGCCCGAAGTGCCACGGGAACGTGACTCTCGCCACCGCGTCCGCGGAGCCCGCCCCCGCCCGGTCCGCCGGCTAAGAAGTTTCTCATCGCGGCTTCACCCGTCCCTCATGTGGACGGGCTACGTTCCAAGCATGCCGCAGACGTGGATCTCCCGCTCGCCCTGGATCGGCCGTCTCGCGATGGGCGGAGTGCTCGCGGCCGCGCTGGCCGCGCTCGCGAGCGGGCCCGCCTGGTGGCGCGCGCACGGCCTCGTCGAGAACGGGGCCACCCTCGTGTCGGACGGCCAGTATCTCCCCGCCGTCCGCCAGCTCGTCCAGGCGGTCGCGGCCGCGCCGCACGACGCGCGCGCGCACTACTATCTCGGCCTCGCCTACGCCGGTCTCGGACAGGACGCGGC
>DATGBR010000273.1:0-2316 GCA_035312605.1 Candidatus Methylomirabilota bacterium | reverse complement strand
GTCGACCCGGAAGCTGAAGCCGCGCGCCGGATCGTCGAGCTGGAAGGAGCTGACGCCCAGGTCGAGCAGCACGGCGTCGGCGCCGTCCCACCCGAGCTCGGCGAGCACGGCGGCGAGCTCGCTGAAGCGTGCCTGGCGGAGGACGACGCGCTCGCCCGGCAGGCGCTCAGCGGCGCGCGCGAGGGCAGCGCGATCGCGATCGAGCCCGAGGAGCCGCGCGCCGGGAGCAGCGGCCAGGAGGGCCGTCGCGTGGCCGCCGAGACCCACGGTCGCGTCCACGAGACAGGCACCCGGCCGGGGGCGCAGCCACTCCACCACCTCCCCCACCAGCACCGCAACGTGAGCGGCGCCCCCCGGCCCGATGTCCGTCCGCGTCGTCATCGGCGGCGCCACGACTCCCCAAGCGCTCGCCGCCCTCACCGCTCACCTCCACCTCCGCCCGCGCCCGCCGGCGGCTCATGCTCACCGAATCTCTTGCACTACAGCCCGAGCTCGTCCAAGAGGTCCGGATTGTCCTCGAAGAGCTCCTTCTCGTCGTCGCGGTCGACCTGATGATAGACGTCCTTGGCCCAGACGCGGAACTTGTCGGTTGCACCGACGAACATCACCTCGCGCCCGATGCCCGCGTACTCGCGCAGTGTGGGCGGGATCAGCATGCGCCCCTGCGCGTCGAGCTGCACGTCCTGGGCGGAGCCGATGTAGTAGGCTTCGAAGGTCGCCAGCTTGCGGTTGAAGCGCTTCTCGGTGGCGATCTTCTCCTCGAACCGCTGCCACCCCGAGAGGGGGTACACGTCGAGGCACGGACGTCCGCGGCGTCGGAACTTGGTGACCACGAGGCGCTCGTCCTGGAGCCCGGAGAGCACCTCCCGGAAGCGGGCCGGGATGGCGACCCGCCCCTTGTCGTCCACCAAGTATTGATGGGTACCGCGGAACATTCCGTGCCCTACGATGCATCCCTACCCTACCACCCCAAGGCCCCAATTCGCCATCCGCCACCACGTCCTACCACAATTCCCCACCGCGGCATCGGCTTGTATGCCAGGTCGGGAGACGCTGTCAAGCGAAATTTCTACTCGACAGCGCTTTCGCCCTAGCTTCGCCTGTGGCAGCCCATGGGGTCGCGGGCGGGAGCCGCGGGCGGGCGAAGGCGCCCGCGGGCTGGACGGGCCGGCCGGACAGTTCTAATCAAGAGGCGTTTCCGCCGGAGGAGGTCGAGCAGTCGCTCGCCGCCTCGCGCGGCGGGAGGAAAGTCCGGACTCCACAGGGCATGGTGGCCGCTAACGGCGGCCCCGAGCGATCGGGGGAAAGTGCCACAGAAAGGAGACAGCCCCGTGCCTTCGGGCGCGGAGCAACGGTGAAACGGTGAGGTAAGAGCTCACCAGGTCCGTTCGAGAGAGCGGACGCTCGGTAAACCCCACCCGGAGCAAGACCGTGTAGGAGGGAGGTCTGGCCGCGAGGCCAGGCGCGGGCTGCCCGTCCGTTCCCTCGGGTCGGTCGCTCGATCCCCCGGGCAACCGGGGGACCAGACGAATGGCTGCTGCTCTCGCTTCCTGGGCGGGAGGACAGAATCCGGCTTACAGACCTCCTCCGGCGGGAAAATCCGACCCGAGACCCTGTCTCGGGTCGGGGGGAACAGCGAGAGTTCCGCGCGGTGGACAGGGCGCACGGCGTGCCGCGGCCGGCAAAAGCCGGCGCGGCAGACTTACCGGAGCGTCAGCGCGTCACGCGAGGCGACGCGCGCGGCATGACGCATGATGGCTGCCCGGGGCTTCAGGTTTGCCGCGCCGGCTCCGCCGGCCGCGGCACGACTTCCGCACGATCCACCGGCGCCCCACGCTCGCTGTCCGATTCCGACCCGAGACATGGGTCTCGGGTCGCTCAGTTCTCCGACCCGAGACAAGGGTCTCGGGTCGGTGCATAGAGCATGCGTTGGCAGCTCGGGCAGAGGATCACCTCTGCGTTGCGCTGGATCTGGTTGAAGAGCTGGGGTGGGACGCGCATGCGGCAGCCCTGGCAGATACCGCCGCGCACCTCGACCACTGCGAGGCCGCCGCGGCGCGAGAAGATCATCTCGTACTTGCGCCGGAGGTCGCCGTCGATCGTCTGCACCAGCTCCGAGCGTGTGGCGCGCTCGCGCTCGATCTCGGTGGAGAGGCGTGCGAGCGTCTCGCGCAGCTCGCTCGCCTCGCGGTCGCGCTCCGCCGCGAGCCGCGCGAGCTCGGCGTCGAGGCCAGCGAGCTTCGCGGTGGACCCTTCCACCTGCTCCATCACGGCCATCAGCTCGGTCTCGAGCGTGCCGATCTCCTCCTTGAGCAG
>DATGBR010000272.1:0-17345 GCA_035312605.1 Candidatus Methylomirabilota bacterium | reverse complement strand
TCACCCGCCGCATCGCCTACCTCATCGCCACGCGCCGGGCGCGCCCCTCCGAGATCCTCGCCCTCACCTTCACCGACAAGGCGGCGGCGGAGATGGAAGAGCGTGTCGACACCCTCGTGCCGTACGGCTACGCCGACGTGCAGATCTCCACCTTCCACGCCTTCGGCGACCGGCTGATCAAGGAGAACGCGCTCGAGCTCGGGCTCACCCCGGACTTCCGCGTGCTCACGCGGGCCGAGCAGGTGATCTTCCTGCGTGATCACCTCTTCGAGTTCCCGCTCAAGCACTACCGGCCGCTCGGTGATCCCACCCGGCATCTCCAGGCCATCCTCGGCCAGTTCAGCCGGCTCAAGGACGAAGACGTGGGGCCCGACGAGTACCTGACCCTCGCCGAGGGGCTCCTCGCCCGGGCCACCGACGACGAGGCCCGGCTGCACGCCGAGCAGCACCTGGAGCTGGCGCGCACCTACGCCCAGTACCAGACCCTGATGGCCCGCCTGGGCCAGATCGACTTCGGCGACCAGATCGTGGAGGCCCTGCGCCTCTTCCGCACGCGCCCGCACGTGCTGCGCCGGCACCAGGAGCGCTACCGGCACATCCTGGTCGACGAGTTCCAGGACACCAACTACGCGCAGTTCGAGCTGGTCAAGCTCCTCGCGGCCCGGCAGCGCAACGTGGCGGTGGTCGGCGACGACGACCAGGCCATCTTCCGGTTCCGCGGCGCCTCGATGAGCAACATTCTCGCCTTCGACCGCGCCTATCCGGACGCGCGCCAGGTCGTCCTGCAGGAGAACCGCCGCTCCCCGCAGGCGGTGCTCGACGCGGCCTACCGCCTCATCCAGCACAACAACCCGGACCGGCTCGAGGTGGCGCAGAAGATCGACAAGCGCCTGATCTCGACCGTCGGGAAAGGGGAGGCGCCCGAGCATCTGCCCTTCGACACCGTCTCCACCGAGTCGGACCAGGTGGCCGAGATGATCCAGGAGGAGCACGAGCGCGGCCGGCCGTACCGCGACTTCGCGGTGCTGGTGCGGGTCAACAACGACGCCGACCACTACCTGCGCGCGCTCAACATGCGCGGCATCCCGTGGACCTTCTCGGGGAACGCGGGCCTCTACGGCCGCCCCGAGGTGCGGCTGCTCATCGCCTTCCTGCGATCCGTGGCCCACCCTGACGACTCGGTGAGCCTGCACTACCTGGCCTCCTCCGAGGTCTACCAGGTGCCGATCGTCGATCTCACCAAGTGCGCGACCTACGCCGACCGCAAGCACCGCTGGCTCTTCGACGTGCTGCGCGCGGTGCCCGAGGAGGTCGCGATCACCGAGGAGGGCGCGGGCGCGGTGGCCCGGCTCGTGGCGGACCTGCAGCGCTACATGGAGCTGGCCCGCGAGCATCCGACCGGGGAGGTGCTCTACCAGTTCCTGGTCGACTCGGGGCTCATGACCCGCTACGCGAAGGCTCCCGCCGAGCTCGAGCAGGAGGTGCAGAACGTCAGCAAGTTCTTCACGCGGGTGAAGGACGCGGCGCGGGTGCTCAAGTACGACAACGTGCGCGAGTTCGTGAACCACCTGGACGCGCTGATCGACGCGGGCGACGATCCCGCGGTGGCCGAGGCCGACACCGAGACCCCGGCGGTGCACGTGCTCACCGTGCACAAGTCCAAGGGCCTCGAGTGGCCGGTCGTCTTCATGGTCGACTGCATGCAGAACCGGTTCCCGTCCACCCGGCGGTCCGACCCGGTCGAGATCCCCGCCGAGCTGATCAAGGACACCCTGCCCACCGGCGATTTCCACGAGCAGGAGGAGCGCCGCCTGTTCTACGTGGGCATGACCCGCGCCAAGGAGCGCCTCTACCTCACGAGCGCGGAGGACCTCGGCGGCAAGCGCAAGTGGAAGGTGAGCCAGTTCGTCCTGGAAGCGCTCGACCTGCCCAAGGATGCGGCGCGGCCCTTCCGGGCCCAGGCCATCGAGCAGCTGCGGCGCCTGGCCCCGCCCCCCGAGGCCGTCGGCCTCGCCCTCGCCCCGATCGCGGACGACGAGCCGCTCGCGATCAGCCACCGGCAGGTGGACGACTACGAGACCTGCCCGCTCAAGTACCAGTACATCCACATCCTGCGCATCCCGCTGCGCCAGCACCACTCGGTCGTCTACGGCAGCGCGCTCCACCACGCGGTCGAGTTCTACCTGCGCCGCCGCGCGGCCGGCAACTACACCTCGCTCGAGGACTTCCTGCTCGCCTTCGACAACACGTGGCGGAACGAGGGCTTTCTCACCCGCGAGCACGAGGAGCAGCGCAAGCGGGCGGGGGTGGCGGCGCTGACCCGCTTCTACCACGAGGAGGAGGCCTCCGGGCAGAAGCCCACCGACGTGGAGCGCGAGTTCGGGTTCACTCTCGGCCTCAACCGGGTCCGCGGGCGCTTCGACCGGGTCGACGAGACGCCCGAGGGTCTCGTGATCGTCGACTACAAGTCGAGTGACGTGACCGACCACAAGAAGGCGGACCAGCGCGCGAAGGAGAGTCTCCAGCTCAAGATCTACGCGCTCGCCCAGCACGAGATGACCGGGCGGCTGCCCGCGCGGGTGGAGCTGCGCTTCCTCGAGTCCGGCCTCACCGGGCGACACAAGCCCACTCTGGACGACCTGGTGACCGCGCGGGACACCATCGAGGCGGCGGCGCGCGGCATCCGGCACCGGGAGTTCGAGGCGACCCCCGACTATCAGGCCTGTCGTTACTGCCCCTACAATCAGATCTGTCCCCGCACCGCGACCCAGGAGTGAACTCCAGACACCCTCTCCCCACCGGGGAGAGGGCAGGGTGAGGGCAACATGAAGCTCAACGCCAACGGCATCGACATCAACTACGAGATCGAGGGCGAGGGCCCGGTGGTGACCTTCAGCCACTCGCTGGCCTGCAACCTCTCGATGTGGGACGAGCAGGTTCGCGCCCTCCGGAGCCGCTATCGCGTGCTGCGCTACGACACGCGGGGCCACGGGCAGACCGGCGCGCCCGCGGCCGCCTACACCCTCGATCAGCTCGCGGAAGACCTGAAGGGCCTGCTCGACGGGCTCGGCATCGCGGCGACCCACTTCGTCGGCCTCTCGATGGGCGGCATGATCGGGCAGGTCTTCGCGCTGAAGCACCCGGCCATGGTCCAGAGCCTCGTGCTCTGCGACACCACGAGCCGCTACCCCCAGGGCGCGGCCTCGGTCTGGGAGGAGCGCATCAAGACGGTGGGGGCCAAGGGCATGGAGCCCATGGTCGCGCCCACCCTCGAGCGGTGGTTCACCGCGCCGTTCCGGGCGCGCCGGAAGGATCTCATGGACAAGGTCGGCGCCATGATCCGCAGCACGCCCGCGGCGGGCTATGTCGGCTGCTGCCACGCGCTGCCCAAGATCAACGTCACCGAGCGCCTCCGCGACGTCCGCTGCCCCGCCCTCGTGATCGTCGGCGAGGAGGACCCCGGCACACCGGTCGACATGGCGCGCGACATCCACGCGGCCCTGCCGGTGGCCGAGCTGGCGGTGCTGTGCCGCGCGTCGCACCTGTCGAACGTCGAGCAGCCCGGCGAGTTCAACCGCGCGCTCGGCGGCTTCCTCGACAAGGTGAGCGGGCGGACGAAGCTGTAGCGGCGCCGCCCCGCCCCATGCCCCCGGCCCGATCAGCGGCGGCCGTGGTCCGACAAACCCGCCTCTGGTTGGGCCTCGTGCTGTTCACGTACCTCACCACTCACTTCCTGAACCACGCGCTCGGCCTGATCTCGATCGACGCGATGCTGGCCGGGCGCGAGTGGTTCATCCTGCTCTGGCGCAGCTACCTGGGAACGCTCGCGCTCTACACCGCGCTCGTCGGCCATCTCTCGCTCGCCTACTGGTCGCTCTACCGCCGGCGCACCCTGCGCATGCCGGGATGGGAGGCGCTGCAGCTCTCCCTCGGCCTGACCATCCCGCTGCTGCTCGTCTGGCACGTCGTCGGCACGCGGCTGGCGCACGAGGTGGCGGGGACGCGGGACACCTACACCCTCGTGGTCCTCTCTCTCTGGAAGCTCGATCCGGTGGCGGGGCTGCGGCAGGCCACCGCCCTCGTGATCGCGTGGCTGCACGGCTGCGTGGGCCTGCACTTCTGGCTGCGCCTGCGTCCGTGGTACGCGCGGTACGCCCGCGCGATCTACACCGGGTTCCTGCTCCTCCCGGTGCTGGCCCTGCTGGGCTTCGCGGAGGCGGGCCGCGAGATCACCCGCCTCGCCGAGGATCCCGCGTTCGTCCCGCGCGTGCTCGCGGCGGCGCACCTGCCCAGCCCCGAGCAGCGCGTGGTCCTCGGGCGGGTCTCGCGCGGGATCTTCTGGGGCCACCTGGGGATGATCGCGCTGGTCCTCGCGGTGCGCGCCGGGCGAGAGCACGTTCGTCGTCGGCAGGGCGTGCGCGTCACCTATCCCGGCGGCCGCGAGGTGCTGGTCCCCGCCGGCTTCACCATCCTCGAGGCGAGCCGCTTCGCCGGGATCCCCCACGCGTCCGTCTGCGGCGGCCGGGGCCGCTGCTCCACCTGCCGGGTGCGGGTCATCCGTGGCGCGGAGCACCTGCCCGCCGCCACCGCCGAGGAGCTGCGCGTGCTCGGGCGGGTGGGCGCCCCCGCTCACGTGCGCCTGGCCTGCCAGGTGCGACCGCAGCGCGATCTCACGGTGGTGCTGCTGGTGCCGGCGGGTGCCGGGCCCGGCGACGCGGTCGGGGTGGGCGACCATCGCGAGGGCCGCGAGGTGACGATCGCGGTGCTCTTCGCGGACCTGCGGGGCTTCACGCGGCTGGCCGAGCGCAAGCTCCCCTACGACGTGGTCTTCATTCTCAACCGCTACTTCGAGGCGGTCGGGGGCGCCATCACCGACGTGGGCGGCATCGTGAACCAGTTCACCGGCGACGGGGTCATGGCCCTGTTCGGGGTGGACAGCGGGCCGGAGGAAGGCTCCCGCCAGGCGGTCCGCGCGGCCGCGGCCATGGTGGCGCGCGTGCACGAGCTGAGCCGGACGCTGACCGACGATCTGGCGACCCCGCTCCGCCTCGGCATCGGCATCCACACCGGCGCCACCGTGGTCGGACGGATGGGCTACGCCACCACCACGTATCTCACCGCGGTGGGTGACACCGTGCATGTGGCGGCGCGTCTCGAGGCTCTCACCAAGGACTACGCCTGCGACCTGGTGCTCTCCGAGGAGGTCGCGGTGCGCGCCGGCCTCGACGTCTCGGACCACGCCCGTCACGAGCTCACGGTGCGCAACCGCGAAGCTCCCCTGGCGATCTTCGTGGTCCCGAGCGCGGGGCGCCTCGCCGAGCGACTGGCGGTCGGCGGTGATAGAGTCGGCGCATGAGCTCCCACGGCCAGGGGGGACGGCCGGCCGGGCCGAGCGCGCCCGAGCCCACTTTCGGCGAGCAGGCGCGCACGCTGGTGCACCTCGCGCCCTCCGGCACCCTGGGCACGCTCTCGCGCCGCCATCCCGGTCATCCCTTCGTCTCGGTGATGCCGTACGCGCCCGACGATCGCGGGCGGCCGCTGGTCCTGATCAGCGGGCTCGCGATGCACACCCAGAATCTCGACGCCGATCCGCGCGCGAGCCTGCTCGTGGTGCAGGCGGGCCACGAGGATCCGCTCGCGATGGCTCGCGTCACCCTCATGGGTCGGGCCCAGCGCCTGCCCGCGGTCGACCGCCCGGCGGCGCGCGAGGCGTACCTGGCGCGCCACCCGAATGCGGTGCACTGGGTCGACTACGGGGACTTCGCGTTCTGGCGCCTCGACCTGACCGACGTCTACTTCGTCGGCGGCTTCGGGGCCATGGACTGGCTCACCGTCGAGGGCTACGAGGGCGCCCGGCCGGATCCGCTCGCCGACGCCGCGCCGGGCATCATCGAGCACATGAACCGGGACCACGCCGACGCGCTGATCCTCTATGCGCGGGTGCTGGGCCCGGTTGCCGCCGACGCGGCCGAGATGGTCGCGGTGGACCGCCTCGGCTTCAAGCTCCGCGTCCGGGCCGGGGACGGGCTCGAGGGTTGCCGGATCGGCTTCCCGCGCGAGGTGACCGACGCCGGGCAGTGCCGCCGGGTGCTGATCGAGATGGTCGAGGAGTGCCGGCGGCGGGTGAGCGCCGGCGTATGAAGGCCAATATCCAAGGAGAGACGCGCATGCCACGCCATGTCAAAGTCGCCGCCGCGCAGATGGGCCCCAACAACGAGGGAACGAGCCGCGAGGAGATCGTCGAGCGCATGCTGGCCCTGCTGGAGCGGGCCGTCGCGGAGGACGTCGAGATCCTGGCCTATCCCGAGATGGCGCTGACGACCTATTTCCCCAAGCGCGTGCGGGACGACTTCGATCAGTTCTTCGAGACCGAGATGCCGCCCAAGGCGCTGGCCCCGCTGCTCCAACGGGCGCGCGAGGCGCGCATCGCCTGCCACGTGGGCTTCTGCGAGAAGGACCAGGGGCGCTACTTCAACACCGCCCTGCTCACCGACGAGACGGGCCACCTGGCCGGGACGTTCAGGAAGATCCATCTCCCGGGCGCGAAGCAGCCCGACGGGCACGCGCAGGTCTACGAGCCACACTTCTTCGAGTCCGGCAACAGCGGCTATCGTGTCTTCGACGCCGCGAAGGCGAAGGTCGGCATCGCGATCTGCCAGGACCGGCGCTTCCCCGAGTCCTACCGCAGTCTGGGCCTGCTGGGCGCCGAGATCGTGCTGATCGGCTACAACACCCCGCTCTCGCCGCTCGCGCTGGATCTGAACGAGCTCTGCCTGCGCGCGGGCGCCTACCAGAACAACCTCTTCGTGGTCGGCATCGCCAAGGCCGGGATCGAGGACGGCATGGAGCTGATCGGCGGGTCCTGCATCGTGAGCCCGATGGGGCAGGTGCTGGCCAAGGCGGCCACCACCGGCGACGAGTTGATCGCGGCCCGGATCGACCTCGACACGATGACCCCCGCGCGCAAGCGCTGGGACTTCCTCGGACGCCGGCACCCCGAGCACTACAGGCTGCTGACGCAGCCCACCAAGCGAGGCGGGTGATGCCCGCGAAGAGCGTCGACCTCGTAGTCCGCGGTGGGCGCGTCGTCACGTCGACCGAGGTGCTGGAGACCGCGGTGGCGGTGAGCGGCGGCAAGATCGTGGCCCTGGGGGCGGAGGCGATGCTGCCGCCCGCCGAGCGCACCATCGACGCCACCGGCAAGTACGTGCTGCCGGGGCTGATGGACTGCCACGTCCACCTGGGCGCGGTCTACGACGACTGGCACATCGGCCCGGTCGCGGCGGCCCACGCCGGCCTCACCTCGCTGCTGTCGTTCGTGGAGTACGACGACCAGGCGCGCGAGACCCTGCCGCAGGCGCTCAAGCGGTTGCGCGACGAGGCGGGCTCCCAGTCGGTGGTGGACTTCGGCTTCCACTTCATCCTGAACAACCAGCCCTACATCCTGGACGGCCTGGCCGAGGCCTTCGAGCAGGGGGTCAGCTCGTACAAGATCTTCATGACCTACAAGAAGCGGCCGAACCGCATGTGCTCGGACGAGTTCATCGCCCAGGTCATGGAGAAGATCGCGGCGCTGGGCGGCGTCTGCCAGCTCCACTGCGAGAACGGCGACATCCTCTACCACCTGGAGAACAAGTCGATCGCGGCGGGCAAGGTGAAGCCCACCGATTTCCCCGCCACGTGCCCGCCGTGGACCGAGGAGGAGGCGATCAACCGCGCGATCCTCATCGGCGAGATGACCAAGTGTCCGGTCTACGTGGTGCACCTCTCGACGAAGGTCGGCCTCGAGCGGATCAAGGCCGCGCAGGCGCGCGGGCAGCGGGTCTGGACCGAGACCTGCCCGCAGTACCTGCTGCTGACCGAGAAGGAGATGGAGGCGTGGGGCCCGCTCGCCAAGATCGGGCCGCCCCTCCGGCCGGTGGGCGGCGGTGACGGCGACGCGCTCTGGGGCGGCAGCCGCGAGGGCTACATCGCCACGGTGGCCAGCGACCACTCGCCGCGGCGCAAGGAGCTGAAGGAGCCGGGCTGGAAGAACATCTTCGTGGACGGTAAGGGCAACCCGGTCCCGTTCGGCAGCCCGTCGATCGAGACCCTGGTGCCGCTCATGTGGAGCGAGGGCGTAGTGAAGCGCGGCCTGCCGGTCACGTGGCTGGCCCGCGTGATGGCGGAGAACCCGGCGCGCATCTTCGGGCTCTATCCGCGGAAAGGCGCCATCCGGGTGGGCGCCGACGCCGATCTCACGATCATCGACCCCGACGCGGACGGGACCATCCAGGTGGCTGATCATCACGGCGTCGCGGGCTGGACGCTCTACGAGGGCTGGAAGTCGAAGGGCCGCCCGTGGATGACGGTGCTGCGAGGCCAGGTGCTGCTCAACCAGGGCCGCCTCGAGCAGAAGCCGGGCTACGGGCAGTTCCTCGCGCGGACCGGGCCGGTGGCGCCGCTCGCCGGGACGGCCGGGTAGGGCACGCGCGATCCGCATGGACTACCTCGACCGACTCTCCGAGTTCGTCGAGGCGCTGAGCCTGGATCGCCTGCCGGACGAGGCGGTCCAGGCGGCGCGCCTGGTGCTGCTCGACACGATCGGCGCGATGGTGGCCGGCAGCGCGCAGCCGGAGAACCGTCGGCTCGCCGCCGCCATGCGCGCGCGCCGGTCGCGCGCCGGCGCGACGCTGGTGGGCCACGGTGGGCGCGTCGACCCGCTGCTGGCCACCTTCGCCAACGCGACCGCGGGCGTCGCGCTCGAGGTCGACGAGGGCAGCCGGCTCGGCGGCGGGCATCCCGCGGTCCACGTGGTTCCGGCCGCGCTCGCGGTGGCGGAGGACACCGGCGCCGACGGCCGGCGCCTGCTCGAGAGCATCATCGCGGGCTACGAGGTGTGCTCGCGCCTCGGCGGCGCGACCACCCCGAAGCCGAACGTCCACTCCCACGGCACGTGGGGCACCATCGGCACCGCGGTGGCGGTGGCCCGGCTGGCCGGGCTCGACGCGGCCGGCGTCCGCTCGGTGATCAACCTCTCGGCGAGCATGAGCCCGGCCAACACCTGGACCACCGCGCTCGAGGGGGTGACGATCCGCAACGCGTATCCCGGGCGCTCGGGCCTCGAGGGGATCCTCGCGGTCGATCTCCATCGCGCCGGGTTCACCGGGCTGCCGGATGCGCCGAGCGACGTCTACGGCACGATCCTCGCCGACCGCTTCGAGCCCGAGCGCGCGCTGGACGGCCTGGGCGGCCCGCTGCGCATCGAGCAGAACTACTTCAAGCTCTACGCGTGCTGTCGCTACAACCACTTCGCGCTGGACGCGCTGCTCGCGATGACGCGCGCCGGGGAGGTGCGGGCCGACGAGGTCGAGCGCGTGGTCGTCACCACGATCCCGTTCGGCCCGCGGATGGCCGCGGCCGCGCCGGCCTCGATGCTGGGCGCCAAGTTCTCCATCCCGTACGCGGTGGCGGCCGCGCTCGTCCTCGGGCGCGCCGACGTATCGGCCTTCGTGGAGCCGGCGCTCGGCGACCCGCGGATCCGGGCCCTCGCGGGACGGGTGGAGGTCCGCGTGGACCCGGAGATGTCGCCACGGCGCGCCGACCACCCGACCGCGCGGGTCGAGGTCGCGCTCAAGGACGGGCGCGCGCTCACCGGGATCACCAGCGTGGTGCGCGGGGATTTCGAGGATCCGGTGCCGGCCGAGGAGGTCGTGGACAAGTTCGTCGCCCTCGCGGCGGGGGTGCTGGGCTCTGCTCGCGCGCGCGCCGTCACGGAGATCGTCGATCGCGCTGAGACGCTGAAGGATCTCCAAGATCTGACCGTACTACTCCGGGATCAGTAGTCCTTGGGGTCGAGCAGGTCGCGGAGGCCGTCGCCGGCCAGGTTGAACGACAGGGTGAGCGAGAAGATGGCGAGGCCGGGCCACCAGGCCATCCACGGCGCGGTCTCGAGGAACTGCTGGGCGGTGTTGAGCATGGTGCCCCAGCTCGGCGTCGGCGGCTGCACGCCCAGGCCCAGGAACGAGAGGATGGCCTCGGCGATGATGGCGGCCGGAATCGACACGGTGGCCTGCACGAGCAGCGCGCTCACGATGTTGGGCAGGATGTGCCGGAGGATCGTCCGCGGTCCGCCCGCGCCGAGCGCGCGCGCCGCCTGGACGTAGTCCTCCTCGCGCGTCCCGAGCACGAGTCCCCGGGTGAGCCGGATGTAGGTGGGCGTGGCCGCGAGGCCGATCGCCACGGTGGCGTTGGTGAGCGAGGCGCCCATGATCGTCACGAGCCCGATCGCCAGGATCAGGAACGGGAAGGCGAGCCAGGCGTCGGTCAGCCGCATGATGAGCTGGTCGATGACGCCGCCGCTCCAGTAGCCGGCCACGAGGCCGGCGGGCACCCCGATGGCGATCGCGAGCACGATCGAGAACACGCCCGCCTGCATCGAGATGCGGGTGCCCCAGACCACGCGGGAGAAGTTGTCCCGGCCGAGGTCGTCGGTGCCGAACGGGTTCGCGGCGGTCGGCGCCTTGCGGATCTTGCCGTAGTCGGAGCGCTGCGGATCCGACGTCGCGATCCACGGGGCCCCGACCGCGAGCGCCACGAAGAACAGCACGACCGCCGCGCCCACCACCGCGGGCGGGCGCCGCCACAGCCGCCGCCAGAGGCGTCCGCCCCGGTCAGCCGCCACTCGCGGCCCCTCCGAAGCGGATGCGCGGGTTCAGCAGGGAGTAGGAGAGGTCCACTAGCAGGTTGACCAGGACGTAGGTGCTGGCGGTGATCAGCACCACGCCTTGCACGAGCGGGTAGTCGCGGGTGAACACCGACTCCACGATCAGGCGCCCGAACCCGGGCACCACGAAGATCGATTCGGTGACCACCGCGCCGCCCATGAGGGCGCCGGTCTGGAGGCCCAGGATGGTGACCACCGGGATCAGCCCGTTGCGGAAGGCGTGGCGGAAGATGACCGCGCGGCCGGCCAGCCCCTTGCTCCAGGCGGTGCGGATGTAGTCCGCGCTCAGGATCTCGATCATGCTGTTCCGGGTCTGGCGCATCAGCACCGCCGCGAGCCCGGCCCCCAGCACGAACGCGGGCATCAGCATGCGCCGGAGGTTGGCCCCCAGGTCCTCCCACGGCGGCACGAAGCCGGAGGCGGGGAGCCAGTGGAGCCGCACCGACAGGAGCAGGATCAGCATGAGCCCGAGCCAGAAGCTCGGCACCGAGAGGCCGCAGAGCGAGACCGCGTTGACGAGGAAATCCCACACCGTGTTGCGGCGGACCGCGGAGAAGACCCCGGCGGGGATCGCGATGCCGAGCGCGACCAGGAGCGACAGGCCGGCCAGCTCCATCGTGATCGGCAGCTTGCGGGCCACCGTCCACACCACCGACTCGCGGGTGCGGATGGACTCGCCGAGGTCGCCCCGCAGCGCGAGCCCGACCCAGCGGAGGTACTGGAGCGCGATCGGCGCGTCGAGCCCGTACTTCTGGCGGATCTCGGCGAGCCCGGCCGCGTCGGCGTCGGTGCCGCCCATCACGCGGGCCGGGTCGCCGGGGATCATGCGGACGCCGGTGAAGACGATCAGGCTGATCACGAACAGGGTCACGATCGAGATCGCGACCCGCCGGATCAGGAAGTCGAGCACCGGGGTCCGCTTAGTTCCAGGACACCCCCTTGATGCGGATCAGCCCGTCGGGCACCGCCCGGTAGCCCTTCAGGTTCTTGGGGAACGCCACGATGTAGTTGAGATGGTAGAGGTAGATGACGTTGCGCCGCGCGGTGATCTTGTCGATCGCCTCGCGGTAGAGCTTCGCGCGCTGCCCCTGGTCGCTGACCTCGCGCGCCTTGTTCAGGAGCGCGTCGACGGCCTCGTCGCAGACCAGCGTGGTGTTCAGGCTGCCGCCGCAGGTCTGGAACTGGTGGATGTTGCCGTCCGGGTCCACGCGCCCGCTCCAGCCGATGGCGAAGGCCTGGAGCTTGCCGTTGTCGTCGTCGGTCAGCGCGGAGGCGAACTCGCTCGGCCGGAGCGTGATGTTGAAGCCGGCCTCGCGGGCCATCCCCTGGATGACCTCGCCGAAGCGGCGCTGCTGCGGGTCGTTCACGATGGTGAGCTCGAAGGCGTAGCCGTTGGGCAGCCCGGCCGCGGCGAGGAGCTGCTTGGCCTTGGCCAGGTCGCGGCCGGGACACTTGCGGCTCTTGTCGTAGAACGGGCTGACCGGGGCGATCGGGGTGCAGGCCGGCGTGTACTGGCCGTCCCACGCCACCTGGTTGATGGCCTCGCGGTCGAGGCTCAGGTCGAGGGCCTCGCGCACCCGTGGGTCGTTGGCGAGCGGGGTGCCCAGGTCGCCGGGCGGCTGGGTCTTGCCGGTCTTGTTCCGCTGGTTGATGGTCATGCCGGTGTAGCCGAGGCCGGTCACGCTCGCCACCTCGAAGCGCCCTTCCTTCTTCAAGTTCACCGAGTCGGTCGGGGCCACCAGGTGCATGACGTCGATGTCGCCCGAGCGCAGGTTGGCGAGGCGCACGTTGTCGTCGGGGATGACGCGGAACACGATGCGGTCGAAGTGGGCCTGGCCGGGATCGAAGTAGTGGGTCGACTTCTCGAGCACGATGCGGTCCTGCGGCACGCGCTCGACGAAGGACCACGGTCCCACGCACACCGGCGCGGTGGCGAACTTGTCGCCCAGCTTGTTCACCGCCGCGGGGGAGACCGGCATGCCGGAGCGGTCGGCGAGGGTGGCCACCAGCGGGGAGAAGGCGCTCTTCAGCCGGAGCCGGATGGTGAGCGGATCCACCACCTCGACCGCGGTGACCGGGTCCAGCTCGCTGCGCCGATTCGAGCCCTTCATCTCGCGGTGTCGGTCGAGGGAGAACTTCACCGCCTCCGCGTTCATCGGGGTCCCGTCGTTGAACTTCACCCCGCCGCGCAGCTTGATGGTCACCGTCTTGCCGCCGTCGGAGATCGCGGGCATCGCGGCGGCGAGCTGGGGAGAGAGGCGCAGGTTCTCGTCGATCTCGAACAGCTTTTCGCACATGTGGGCGAAGATGATCCGGCCCACGTAGGTGCGCGACAGGGTCGGGTCCAGCAGGTCGGGATCCTGGTTGAGGGCCACCACGAGGGTCTTCTTCTGGGCCTCGGCCGGCCCCGCCCACATCAGGGCCAGGGCCGTGAACCCGAGTACGACCCACGATCCAAGGTGCGTCCTGCGCATGGTCTTCTCCTTTCTGAAACCGGGTAACCAGCCGGCTGGGCTCGCGGTTCCCGAGGTGGACCGCCTGAGCGTGAGTACCCTCGCGGGCCTCGCATTGTCAAGGATTGTACTCGGGCCCGCGTAGTATGCTCCCGCCATGAGCGAGAACAAGTTCCTGCAGGCGGAGCTGGCCGCCCTCCTGGGGGTGATCGAGCGGCTGGCCGGCGAGCTGTCGCTGGCCGAGGAGCCCGCGCGCTTCGCGGCGGCGCTGGAGGACGGCGCGCCGGCCGCCGGCGGCCGCGCCGCGCCCGGCCCCGGATCTCCCCGCTAGCCCGGCACGGCGTTGCCCGACTTCCCGAGCCTGGCCGCGGTCGCCGCGTCGATCCGCCAAGGCAAGGTCTCTCCGGTCGAGGTCGCGCGCCACCACCTCGATCGGATCGCGCGGCTCGACGGCCGCCTGCGCGCCTTCATCACGGTGGACGCCGACCGGGCGCTGGCTGCGGCCCGCGGTCTCGAGGCCGACGCGGGGCGGGGACGGTGGCGGGGGGCACTGCACGGTGTGCCGCTCGCGTTCAAGGATCTCTGCTTCATCCGCGGCCTGCCGACCTCCTGCGGCACCCGGACCGCGGAGTACTTCACCGCCGAGCAGGACTGCACCGCGGTGACCCGGCTCCTCGCCGCCGGCGCGGTGTGCCTCGGCAAGCTCAACATGACCGAGCTGGCCATGGGCGCGCTGGGCGACAACCCGCATCACGGGCACGCGCGCAATCCGTGGGCGGTCGAGCACTGCACCGGGGGCTCGTCGAGCGGCTCGGGGGTGGCGGTGGCGGCGGGGCTCGCGCTGGGCGCCGTCGGCACCGACACCGGCGGCTCCATTCGACTGCCCGCCGCCTCCTGCGGCATCACCGGCCTCAAGCCGACCTACGGCCGGGTGAGCCGCGCGGGCGCGATGCCGCTCTCGTGGTCGAACGACCACCTGGGTCCGATGGCCCGCACCGCGCTCGACTGCGCGCTCATGCTCCAGGCCATGGCGGGCGCCGATCCGCTCGACGCGACCTCGAGCTCACATCCGGTGGCCGACTTCGTCGCGGCCCTCGAGGCTCCGGTCCGCGGACTCCGCGTCGGCGTGCCGCTGGATTTCTTCTTCCAGGGCCTCGACGCCGAGATGGAGGCGGGCGTGCGCGGCGCGGTCGCGACCCTGGCCACGCTGGGGGCGCACGTCGCGGAGATCCGGCTGCCCGATCCCCAGGTGCTCAACGACATCACCGGGCTCATCTCCCGTAGCGAGTCGAGCGCGCTGCACGCCCGCCTGCTCCGGGAGCGGCCGCAGGAGCTGGACGCCTTCACGCGCGCCCGCCTCGAGCTGGGCCTGGGCGTGCCGGCCTACGACTACCTGCAGGCTTTGCGGCTGCGTGCGCGCATGGCCCGCGCGTTCACCCGCGAGGTGTGGAGCCTGGTGGACCTGCTGGCGGTGCCGGTGATCCCGGAGCCGGCGCCGCCGCTCCGCGCGGCGCTCGAGGGCCCGCTGGAGGAGCGCATCGCGCGGCAGAGCCGGTTCTCGCGCCTCACGCGCCCGTTCAACGGGCTCGGCCTCCCCGCGCTGAGCCTGCCCTGCGGCTTCTCCGCCGCCGGCCTGCCGCTCGCGTTCCAGCTGGTGGGCCGCCCGTTCGACGAGGCCACCGTGCTGCGCGTGGGCCACGCCTATCAGCGCGCGACCGACTCGCACACGCGCGAGCCCGACCTCGGCTGAGCTTAGGTGCGGCTCGTCAGCAGCTTGATGCCCGCCACGGCGAACACCGCGCCGAGCGCCCCCTGGATCCACCGCCGCGCCCGGGAGTACGCGCGTACCATGACCCGGGTGGAGAACGCGACCGCGTAGAGCCAGTGGATGATGACCGACAGGATCGACGTGCCGACCACGATGGCGAATGCTACCCACAGCGGCGCGTGCTCCCGGAGCCCGAGCGAGATGATCGCGATCCAGGCGAGCGCCGCCTTGGGATTGGTCATCTGGATGGTGAACCCGCGCACCGCGTAGCCGAAGGGGGTGCGGGTCGACCCGGAGAGCGTGGTGGCCTCGATGTCGTGGGGCGAGGCGGCGGAGCGGAACGACTTGTAGGACAGCCAGAGCAGGTAGAGCCCGCCCGCGATCTTGATGGCGGTGAGGGCGGCCGCCCACGACGCCAGCAGCGCGGTCAAGCCGACCGCCGCGAGCATGGCCCAGCAGAAGGAGCCCACCGCCACTCCGAGCGCGAGCGCGATGCCCGACCGCCGCCCCACGCTCATCGACGTGCCGATGATCGCCAGCACGTTCGGGCCGGGGCTGGCGATCGCGAGAAAGAACGTCGCGTACGCGAGGAGGATGCCGGGAAGGTAGATCGAAATCTGGTCCATGTCGGCGTCACCTTTCTCCTAGCACGAGCTGCAGGCGGTACAGCCCGAGGGTCGCGCCGTCCGCGCCCCCATGTCGAGCCACGGTCTCCGGGCTGAGCAGGTCGCGGCACGTCGCCTCCGCGGGGGCCGCGTCGATGCCCTCGACGAGGACCACCCAGCGCACGAGCGCGTCGGGCGTCGCGAGGAGCTTCTTCTCGTCGCTCTTGGCCGCGGTACTGACGCCCGCGTCGCCCTCGAGGAGGTGGCTCGCCACGATCCCGGGATGCTCCGCCGCTCCGGGGAGCGCGGTGGTCGAGAGCCAGGAGCGCAGCTCGTCCTCGTGGCCCGCGCGGGGGCCGAGCTGGAGCGTGGCGACCACTCCGCCCACCGCCGCACCCCACGAGGCCACGACGCGGCACGCGGTGCGGATGTTGTTGCGCACGAGCGGCATGGTCCGCCGCGTCCACGGGGTCGGATCGGCGAGGCGGGCCAGGTAGGCCGGGCTCTGCAGCGTGTCGAGCGACTCGGTCTCGTAGAAGTAGAAGTACCGGGGCGGGGCGCCCAGCGTCGCGTAGCGCCGCGCGCGGAGGAAGCCGGGCACCGCCAGGCGCTCCGGGATGTGCTCGCGCAGGTGCCACTGATCGAACTCCCCGTCCCCCCCGGGCGCCACGTCGTGCCAGAACGCGAGAACACCCTCGCCGGCCATCGTCATGCCGCCGACGGTAACGGTCGCGTGGGCCGACGTCAAGCGTGAGACGGCGACCGGGTACGCTACACTGCGCCTGATGGCCGAACCGACCGAGACGGCTCCCGCCGCGCCGCCCGCGCCCCGCCGTCTCGTGCGCGGCCTGCTGGGCGGGGTGCGGCTGGCCTACCTCCCGGTGCTGGTGACCTACTTCTGCTACGGGGCCAGCGGCATCACCAGCATCGCGCTGCTCTATTTCCAGAAGGACGTGCTCGGCATCACGCCCGCCGAGGCGGCCGGCATCGCCTTCTGGGTGGCTCTGCCGTGGAGCACCAAGATGGTGGCGGGGGTCGCGTCCGACGTGCATCCGATCCTCGGGAGCCGCCGCTTCGCGTATCTGCTGCTGGGCGCGCTGCTCACGCTGGTGGGCTATGCGTGGCTCGCCACCACCGCCTCCACCAAGGGCAGCTATCTGGCCGCGCTCGTCATCAGCGCGGTGGGCTTCATGGTCCAGGACGTGGTGGCCGACGCGCTGAGCGTGGAGGTGGCCCGCTCCGAGGAGGAGATGAAGCAGATCCAGGCCCTGGGCCGCATGTCGCTGCTGGCCGGCACCATCAGCGTGGGATACCTGAGCGGCTGGCTCGCCGGCGCGGTCGGGGCGCGAACCGTGTTCGCGACCGCGCTGATCCTGCCCCTGCTGGTGGTGATGGCGGCCTGGCTGATCCCGCGCGAGCCCGCCCGGCCCGCCGCCTCCGCGGATGCGCCCAACCCCCTCGGGGGCGGCAACTCGCGCCTCGTGGTGGCGGGCGGGCTCGCCTACGCCGCGCTCGGGATCCTGCTGGAGGCGCTGTCGGTGCCGTTCGGCCAGGAGATCATCCTGATCGTCTCCGGCACGATCATCACGCTGCTCCTCCGGCGAGTCGGAATCTCCCGCGCCGTCGCGGTCGCCGCCTTCGCCATCTTCTGCTTCCGGGCGGTTCCCGGGGCGGGGCAGGGATTCAACTACTGGGCGATCGACCACCTGGGGTTCGATCAGGAGTTCCTGGGGCTTCTCGCCCAGGTGAGCTCGATGCTGAGCCTGGTCGGCCTGATCGTGTTCCGCAAGCCGATCACCCATCGGCCGGTGAGC
>DATGBR010000271.1:0-8981 GCA_035312605.1 Candidatus Methylomirabilota bacterium | reverse complement strand
CTTGTCGGCCACCACCTTGACGAAACCCTCGGTGTCGCCGAGCGCGACCGCCTTGCCGCTGGCGGTGAACGGGAACTTCCCGACCGCGATCTCGCGTCCGCCCCCGCGCGCGATCGCCTCGGACACGCCGATCGAGGCCACCTGCGGACGGCAGTAGGTGCAGGAGGGCACGTTGCCGTAGTCCACCGGACGCGGCGTCTGGCCCGCGATCGTCTCCGCCGCGACCACGCCCTCGGCCATCGCCTTGTGCGCCAGCATCTGGTGGCCCGCCATATCCCCGATGGCGTAGAGACCCTTCACCGAGGTCTCCATGGCGGACGACACCGTCACGAAGCCCTTCTCGGTGGCGACCGAGAGGGGCTCGAGCCCGAGCCCCCGGGTGCGCGCGGCGCGCCCGACCGCCATCAGCACCTGGTCGGTCTCGATCGTCTCGGTCTTGCCCTCCGCCTCCACCGCCACCGCGACGGAGGAGGGCCCCGGCGTCACCGACTTCACGCGCACCCCGGTCCGGATGGTGATGCCCCGGCGGGAGAAGAGCCGCGCGATCTGCGCCGAGACCTCCTCGTCCTCGATGGGCAGCACCCGCGGCAGCGCCTCGAGCACCGTGACCGAGACGCCGTAGGCCGCGTACACGTCGGCGAACTCGATGCCCACCGCGCCCGCCCCGATGATCACGAGCGATCCGGGACGGCTCTCGTTGGTGACCGCGCCGGTCGAGGAGATGATCCGCTTCTCGTCGATGGTCACTCCCGGCAGCGAGCGGGGCTCCGAGCCGGTGGCGAGGATGACCGCCCGGCGCGCCTCGAGGCTCTGGACCGAGTCCTTGCCCGCGGCGTCTTTGCCCGCAACCTCCACGAGGTGGGCGCTCTTGAGCGTCCCCCGGCCCGGGAAGAGCGTGATCTTGTTCTTGCGGAACAGGAACTCGACCCCCTTGGCCATGCGGTCGGCCACCTTGCGCGAGCGCTGCACCGCCTGCGCGTAGTCGGCCTTCCACTCGCCCACCGTGATCCCGAACTCCTGGGCGCGCTGGAAGAGGCCGACCACCTCGGCATTGCGGAGCAGGGCCTTGGTCGGGATGCAGCCCCAGTTGAGGCAGACGCCACCCGGGCGGTCGTCCTCGACGGTGGCCACGCTGAGCCCGAGCTGGGCGCAGCGAATGGCGGCCACGTAGCCGCCGGGCCCGGTACCCACCACCACCACGTCGAACGCCTGGGTGGCCACCGGCTACACCAGCAGGCGCAGGGGCTCTTCCAGCAGCCGCTTGAGGTCTTGCAGGTAGCGGGCGCCCATCGCCCCGTCCATCACCCGGTGATCGCAGGAGATGGTCATCTTCATGCGGCGACCGACCCGGATCTCCCCGTCGTCCACCACCGGCTTCTGGAGCACGGAGCCCACCGCGAGGATGGCGCCCTCGGGCGGGTTGATGATCGCCGAGAACTCCTCGACGTCGAACATGCCGAGGTTGGAGATCGAGAAGGTGGCCCCGGACATCTCCTGCGCTCGCAGCTTGCCCCCGCGGGCGCGGTCGGCCAAATCGCGCGACTCGACCGCGATCCGGCCCAGCGGCTTGACGTCGCAGTCGCGCAGCACCGGGGTGATGAGTCCCTGCTCGAGCGCCACCGCGATGCCGATGTGCGCCCGGTGGTGAACCCGGATGGCCTGGCCGTTGAGCTGGGCGTTGACCCCGGGGTTCTTGAGCAGCGCCAGCGCGGCGGCCTTGATGACCATGTCGGTCACCGAGACCTTCGGCTGGCCGTCGAGCCCGTTGAGCTGCTCGCGGAGCGCCCATGCCGCGTCCATGTCGACCTCGGAGGTGACGTAGAAATGCGGGACCGGCGCCTTCGACATCGGCATGCGCTTGGCGATGGCGGCGCGCATCGGCGACATCGGGACGTCCTCGTACTCCGCCTCGGGCCGGGGCGGGACGACGAACGCGGGCCGGGCCGGCACCGCCTGCGGGCGGCCCGTCGCGGCGGCGGCCGCGGGCGGGGCCGCGGCCGGGCGCGGGGCGGTCCGGGCCGCCTCCACGTCCGCGCGGATGATGCGCCCGCCGGGGCCGGTCCCCTGGATCAGGCGCAGATCGACGCCGGTCTGGCCCGCGATCTTGCGCGCGAGCGGCGAGGCCTTGACCCGGCCGCCGGGGGCCGGGGCGGACGCGGCGGCCGCCGGGGCCATCGGCACCACCGTGGTCGTCGCGGGCACCGACTGGTAGCTCTCCATCGCGGGGAGCGGCCCGGCGGATGGCGACGCGGCCGACGCCGCGACGGGGGCGGGCCGTGCAGCCGGCGCGGCGGGGGCCGGCGCGGTGGGGGCCGGAGCCGCCGGAGCGGCGGGCGCGGGCCTGGCCGGGGCGGCGGCGACGCTCGAGATGTCCTCCGCCGGATCCGCGATCACCGCGATCAGGTCGCCGACCGGCACCTGTTCGCCCTCGGGGATCACGATCTTGCGAAGCACGCCGCTGCCGAACGCCTCGACCTCGACATTGGCCTTGTCGGTCTCGACCTCGACGAGGATGTCTCCGCCCTTGACCGCCTCGCCCTCCTTCTTGAGCCACTTGATGACCTTGCCGGTCTCCATGGCGTCCGACAGCTTGGGCATGATCACCTTGGTGATCATCGGTTGCACACCCGGCGGATGGCCGCGGCGATCTTGGCCTTGGACGGCGTCTTCAGCAGCTCGAGGTTCTTGGCGTACGGCATCGGGGCGTTCTCGCCGGTGACCCGCTCGACGGGAGCGTCGAGGTCGTCGAAGGCGTTCTCGGTGATCTGGGCCGCGATCTCCGAGCCCATCCCCGCGAAGCCCGCGCCCGCCTCGAGCACGACGGCCCGATGCGTCTTCCGCACCGAGCCGATGATGGTGTCGGCGTCCATCGGCCGAAGGGTGCGGGGGTCGACGATCTCGACCGAGATACCTTCCTTGGCGAGCTCCTCGGCGACCTCGAGTCCGCGGTAGAGCATGCCCATGTAGGCCACCACCGTGACGTCGGTGCCCTCGCGACGGATCACCGCCTGGCCGAGGGGGATCAGGAAGTCGGGATCGTCCGGCACCTCCCCCTTCACCGCGTACAACGTCTCCGCCTCGATGAAGATCACGGGGTTGTCGTCGCGGATGGCCGACTTCAGCAGGCCCTTGGCGTCGGCCGGGGTCGACGGCCGCACCACCTTGAGCCCGGGCACGTGGTAGAAGTACGTCTCCATCGACTGGGAGTGCTGCGCCGCGAGCTGCGCCGCCGGCCCGCCCGGACCGCGGACCACGAGGGGGATGTTGTACTGGCCGCCGGACATGTAGCACATCTTGGCCGCCGAGTTGACGATCTGGTCCAGGGCCAGGATCGAGAAGTTGAACGTCATCATCTCGATCACCGGCCGCAGCCCCAGCATCGCCGCCCCGACCCCGACCCCGGTGAACCCCGATTCGCAGATGGGCGTGTCGATGATGCGCTTGTCGCCGAACTCCTTCAGCAGCCCCTGGGTGACCTTGTAGGCGCCGTCGTAGAGACCGACCTCCTCGCCCATCACGAACACGCGCGGGTCCCGGCGCATCTCCTCGCGGAGGGCGACGTTGAGAGCCTCGCGGTAGGTCATCACCGACATGGCGTCAGTCCTTGTACACGTGGGTGAACAGCTCTTCCGGCGGCGGCTCCGGGGACGCCTCCGCGAACGCGACCGCCTCGTCGGCCAGGTCGTTGACCGCCTTCTCGATGTTCTTGAGGTCGGCCTCGGTCAGGACGCCCTCCTTGAGACAGCGGTCGCTGAAGAGGGCGATGGGATCCCGCAGCTTCTCGCGCTCGACCTCTTCCTTGGTGCGGTAGACCGAGCCGGCCGGATCGCGCATGGAGTGGCCGCGGAAGCGATAGGTGCGCGCCTCCACCAGCGTGGGGGTCTTGTCGCGCCGCGCCCGCTCGACCGCCCGCCCCACCGTGTCCCGCACCGCCAGCACGTCCATGCCGTCGACCGCCTCGCCGGGAATACCGTAGGTCTCCGCGAAGCGCCAGATCTCGGTCTGGGCCAGCGCGCGGTGGATCGCGGTGCCCATCGCGTAGCGGTTGTTCTCGCAGATGAAGATCACCGGCAGCTTCCACAGCGCGGCCAGGTTCATCGACTCGTGGAACTCGCCCTCCGGCACCGCCCCGTCGCCGAAGTAGCACAGCACCACCTGGTCTCCCCCCTGGTACTTGATCGCGAAGCCCGCCCCCGCCGCGAGCGGCAGGTGCGCGCCCACGATCCCGTGGCCGCCCAGGAAGTTGACGCTCTTGTCGAAGAGATGCATGGAGCCGCCCTTGCCGTGGCTCAGCCCGCCCATGCGCCCGAACAGCTCGGCCATCATGCGGCGCGGGTCCGAGCCCTTGGCCAGGCAGTGGCCGTGCTCGCGATAGGACGAGACCGCGTAGTCGTCGGGGCGGCAGGTCGAGGTGGCGCCGACCGCGACCGCCTCCTGCCCGATGTAGAGATGGAGGAAGCCGCCGACCTTGCCGAGGGCGTACATCTCGGCCGCCTTCTCTTCGAAGCGCCGGATGAGCGCCATCTGGGTCAGCAGCCGCCGCGCCAGCTCGCCGTCGAGCCGGGTCTGGGGCGGTGCGGTCTTCGTCTGCGCCATCGGTCTCTCCTTGGAGCGTTCGTTCTGCCGCTGCTACCGTGTACTTCCTTGTACTTCTCTTCTGGTATCCGCTCGGCTCGCCTTCGGCTGCGCCTCGCCAAGCCACTGCGCCACTGTCACGTTTGCGGGCGAGCTACCCTCGGAGGGTGCTCAGCTCGTCGACCGAGAGGCGCCGGCGCTGGCGGAAGATCGCCACGATGATCGCGAGGCCCACCGCGACCTCGGCGGCGGCCACGCACATCACGAAGAATACCAGAGCCTGTCCCTCGGTCGTCCCGTGGCGCTGGCCGAAGGCGACCAGGGCCAGGTTCGCCGCGTTGAGCATCAGCTCGATCGACATGAAGATCACCAGCGGGTTTCGGCGGATCAGCACCCCGAGCACGCCCATGCTGAAGAGCACGGCGGACAGCGCGACGTAGTAGGACTCGGGCACCATCGCCGGCCTAGGCCTTGCGCTTGGTCAGCGCCATCACGCCCACGATGGCGGCCAGCAGCAGCACCGAGGTGACCTCGAACGGAAACAGGTAGTCGGTGAAGAGCACGCGCCCGACCGCGTCCGCGCCCCCCGCCACCGGCGGCTTCGGGCCGCCCGAGAGGGTGGCCGAGCCGACCACGACCGCGACCAGGGCCAGGAAGACGCCCACCACCGGCACCGACAGGAGGCGCTGGCCGCGCAGCGGATCGGGCCCGGTCTCCTCCTTGCCGGGGATCAGCACCATGATCGCGAACACGAAGAGCACCGCGATGGCGCCCGCGTAGACGATCACCTGCACCGCGGCCAGGAACTCGGCCCGCAAAGTCAGGAACAGGGCCGCGATCGTGCCCAGGTTGACCACGAGGAACAGGGCCCCGTGGATCGGGTTCCGGCGCAGGAGCAGCCCCGCCGCCGAGCCGACCGCGAGGGCGGCCAGGACGAAGAAGGTGACGAAGCTCACGCCGGTCTCCGCGACGGGGGGATCGGAACCGGCGAGGTGGGGACGCCGTCGACGCCGGCCGGCTCGAGCGCCAGCAGCGTGTCCTTGGTGTAGACCATGCTCGCCCGGTCGTAGGCCGCGAACTCCAGGATGCCGGTGTCCATCCGGATCGCGTCCTCGGGGCAGGCCTCGACGCAGAAGCCGCAGAAGACGCACTTGCCGAGGTCGATGTCGAACCGCTCCGGGACCTTCTCGATCTCCGGGTTCGGATGCTCGGTGGCCACGATGTAGATGCAGTGGGCCGGGCACACCGTCTCGCACATCATGCAGGCCACGCAGCGCGGCGAGCCGTCCTCCCGGCGCACCAGCCGGTGAAGGCTGCGCAGCCGGGGCGAGTAGGGTCGGCGCTCGTCCGGGTACTGGATGGTGACCGCCCCGCGGGCGCTCTTGCTCCGGAACACCACCTTCAGGGTGTGCCGCCACATGTTGACGAAGAAGTGCTGGGAGGTCAGCGCGAGCCCGACCAGCACCTCCACCACGTAGAAGCGCTGGCGGAGGCCGAGCCGGCTCGAGTGGCGCGGATCGGCGGGGGTGTTCTCGGTCTGGTACGCCACGGCTCAGCCCTTCCCCACCGCGAGCAATACCAGCGCGGTGACGAGAATGTTGAGGACCGACAGGGGGAACAGGGCGAGCCAGCCGAGCCGCATCGCCTGGTCGTAACGGAAGCGCGGGAGCGTCCACCGGATGAGCATGAGAAACCAGAGCATGACCACGACCTTGGTGAGGAAGGACACGACCTGGAGGCCGACCACCGCGAGGTGGGGCAGGGCCACGCTCGCGCCCCACGGGAAGACGAAGCCGGAGGCCTGGAGGTACGGCACCTGCCAGCCCCCCAGGAACAGCGCGGTGGTCATGCCCGAGATCACCACCGTCTCGAGGAAGTCGGCCATCGCGAACATGCCGAACTTCATCCCGCTGTACTCGACGAAGTAGCCGATGATCTCCGACTCGCCCTCGGGGGTGTCGAAGGGGATGCGCTTGGTGGAGGCGATGCCCGCGGTGAGGAACAGGATGAACGCGGCCGGCTGGGTGAGCACGCCCCAGGCCGGGATCCAGGCGCCGAAGAACTGCGGCAGCAGCGGCTGGCCCTGCCCGCGCGCGATGTCCTGCATGTTGAGCGAGCCGTAGACCATGACCACGCCCATGATCGAGGCCCCGATCGCGACCTCGGCCGAGATCATGAGGGCCGCCGCGCGCTGCCCGCCCAGGAGGGCGTAGTTGTTGGCCGAGGCCCAGCCCGCCATCATCAGCCCGTAGACCCCGAGCGAGATCATGGCCAGCACGTAGAGGATGCCCACGTTGAGGGTCACCGCCTGGAGCTGGATCTCGCGCCCCATGATCTGGAGCGTGTCGCCGAACGGGATCGTCGCGAAGGCGGCCAGGCCGAAGAACACCGACACGAACGGGGCGAGCTTGAACATCAGCTTGTCCGCGCGTGCGGGGGTGAAGTCCTCCTTGGTCAGCATCTTGACCGCGTCGGCGAGCGGATGGAGCAGGCCCAGGACGCGGATGCGAAGGCCGAGCACCGAGATGGACGCCCGGTTGGCTCCGATGCGGTCCTGCATGATCGCGGACTGCTTGCGCTCGACCCAGGTGAGGAGCCCCCCGAAGTTCAGCACCAGGAACATGACGAACCCGACCGGGATCGCCTGCAGCAGGAGATCGAGGGCCAGACCGCTCACGCCTTCACCACCTGGCCCGCGTCGCGCAGCCCGCGGTAGCTCATGCCGGAGAAGGCGGGCACCTGCCCGGCGAGGCCCGCGAAGACCTGCTCGGCCCGGGTGGCCGCGAAGACCGGATCCGTGCCCCCGAGCGCGCGCCCGACCCGGCCGAGGATGGACCAGTCCGCCATCGCTTCGCCGAGCGGCTCCATCACGGTGCGGAAACGCTGCACGCGCCCCTGGAAGTTGGTGAAGGTGCCCTCGCGCTCGACGTAGGCCGCGCTCGGCAGCACCAGGTGCGCGCCCGCGCTGGTCGCGTTCGCGCTCGGGCCCTGGAACACCACCATCTCGGCCGCGGCGAGGGCCGCGGTCACGTCGGCCTGGGCCCAGCCCGAATCGAGGAGGTCGTGCTGGAAGACCCACAGGAGCTTGACGCGACGCTGCCGCGCTCCGCCCAGAATCGCGTGGCCGTCCGCCTGGCCCAGCCCGATCAGCTCGGCCCCTCGCCGGTTGGGGCTCTTGTCCGCGCGGATGAGGAGGCTGTCCTCGTCGCCGGGCGCCCGCGGCGGGACCCGGTGATCGATCCCGCCGATCCCGAGCTGGGCCGCGATCCGCTGAAGAGCGAAGAGGTCTTCGTTCGACATCTGGGGCGAGGCGAGGATGCCGATCTCCTCCGGGCGGTAGCGCTTGAGGGCTTCCACCAGGGCCGTGACCGCCGCGTCCCAGCCGAGGGAGACGTCCTTTCCCGCCGCGCGCCTCGTGGGGGCGAGCAGCCGGCTGTCGTCGTCGATCCACCGGAAGCCGTAGCGGCCGTCGTCGCACATCCACCACTGGTTGACGTCGGGGTTGTGGCGCGGCTTGATCCGCGCGATGCGCCGGCCCTGGTTGTGGTGCGGCCGGCGGCGGTTGGTGTGCACCTCGACGTTGCAGCCCCGGGCGCAGCCGTTGCAGACCGAGCGCGCGGTGTCGAGGTACCACACGCGTACCTGGAAGCGGAAGTCGCGGTCGGTGAGCGCGCCCACCGGGCAGATGTCGATCACGTTGCCGGAGTACTTGTTCTCGAGGGTCTTGCCCGGGAAGAGACCGATCTCGGAGTGGTCGCCGCGGTTGAAGATGCCGAGCTCGCCCCCGCCGGTCACCTCGTCGCAGAAGCGCACGCAGCGGGAGCAGAGGATGCAGCGCTCCGCGTCCAGCATGACGTGGGGCCCGAGCGGCA
Source organism: Candidatus Methylomirabilota bacterium (assembly GCA_035312605.1). Taxonomy (GTDB): domain Bacteria; phylum Methylomirabilota; class Methylomirabilia; order Rokubacteriales; family CSP1-6; genus CAMLFJ01. The sequence goes on along the minus strand of DATGBR010000271.1, from coordinate 534 downwards.
CCGCCTTCGGCTTGTGGACCTTCTCGTCGACCATCCGGGGATCGTAGAGGCCGTGGCGCATGTAGTAGATCTGCAGCCAGCACTCGCCCGCCTGGTCGCACACCGGGCAGTCGAGCGGATGATTGACCAGGTGGAACTCCATGATCGACTTGCGGGTCTCGAGCACGCGCTCGGTCTGCGTGTGCACGACCATCCCGTCGGCGGCCTGGGTGTTGCAGCCGATCTGCGGGCGGGGGTTCTTCTCGATGTCCACCATGCAGAGGCGGCACTGGCCCGCGATGCTGAGCCCGGGGTGATAGCAGTAGTGGGGCACCTCGGAGCCGGCCTGCCGGGCCGCCTCGATGAGGTTGGTGCCCGGGGCGACCTCGACTTCCTTGCCGTCGATCGTGAGCTTAGGCATCGTGGGGGATCAGGGCCTCGAACTCTCCGCGGAACTTCTCGATGTAGCTCACGTAGGGGCCGACCGCGCCGTCGTAGAAGGCGCAGATGGTGGTGCCGGCCCCGCGCTTGGACACGTCCAGGATCGTGTCGAGG
>DATGBR010000270.1:0-9529 GCA_035312605.1 Candidatus Methylomirabilota bacterium | reverse complement strand
GCCCCTGGCACCAGAAGCCGCACGCGGCGACCTCGTAGTCGTGGAAGGAGGTCTTGAGGGCGGGCGCGACCTCCGCCTGGAACTCGGCGAGATCCTCCCTGGAGAGAAGGCCGCCCTCGCGGGCGTGGTAGTCCGCGATGCGCTGGGCGATGTCGCCCTTGTAGAACGCGTCGCGGGCGGCGCGGATGGCCCCCGCGCGGCCGCGGCTCCGGGCGCGCACCTCGGCCGTCACCATCTCCTTGATCGTCGCGGCCAGCTCGGACTGCACGAACAGCTGGCCCGCCGCGTGCGGCTTGCCGCCGGGCAGGAAGATCGCGGCGGAGGTCGGGAAGCGCTTGTAGCGCTCCGCGTTGCTGGCCATGATCGAGGCCGAGAACGCCGAGGTCGGGAAACCGTGGTCCGCACACTCGAGCGCGCCGGCCACCGTGTCCGCGAACGAGAGCGTGCCCCAGCGCTCGAGCGCCACGCACCAGGAATCGGGCGCGGACGGCACGACGGTGCGCAGCAGGCCGATCGGGATGTCGCCTCCGTGCTTGGTGCGGAAGTACTCGGCGCTGGCGCGGCGCGGGTACGGGCCGACTCCCGAGACCTCGTAGGTCTCGCCGGTCGAGGCCAGGTGGACCAGGATGGGGGCGACGCCCGCGAAGCTCACCATGTCGGGGTGAACGACGCCCAGCATGAAGCCCGCGGCCACGCCCGCGTCGATGGCATTGCCACCCGCGGCGAGCACGCGCGCGGCCGCCTGCGCCGCGAGCGGATGTCCCGCCGCCACCATCCACTTCCGTCCCATCACCTGCGTCATCGGGCCCGAGCCCGCCGGCGCAGCGCTGCGCTGGTATTGCGCGGAGTCGAGTGTCATGGGCGGTATGGTAGCATGGCCCCATGAGTCGACGCGCGCCCCTCATCGGCGTGAGCACGTCCATCACGGTGGGCGCGCACCCCGAGCGCGCGTACGTCAACTCGACCTACCTGCACGCGGTGCAGCAGGCCGGGGCCGTGCCGGTCGCGCTGCCGCCCCAGCTCTCGCCCGCGTCCATGCGGCAGCTGGCCGCCGGGCTCGACGGGCTCCTGCTGACCGGCGGCGGCGACCTCGACCCGGCGCTCTTCGACGAGGCCCCGCACGCCACGCTCTACGACGTGGCGCCCTCGCGCGACACGCTCGAGACCGCGGTGCTCCATGTGGCGCTCGAGCGCGGCCTGCCCGTCCTCGCGGTGTGCCGCGGCCTCCAGGTGCTGAACGTGGCCCTGGGCGGCAGCCTTTACCAGGACGTGGGCACCGACCCCGGGACCCAGATCCTGCACAGCCAGACCGAGCCGCGGGACCAGCCCACCCACAAGGTGAAGGTCACGCCGGGCAGCCGGCTCGCCGAGACGCTGGGCGCCGACGAGCTCGAGGTCAACAGCATGCACCACCAGGCGATCAAGCGGCTCGGCCGGGGGCTCACCGCGGTGGCGTGGGCGCCCGACCAGATCGTCGAGGGCGCGGAGCTCGGCGACCCCGCGCGCTTCGTGCTCGGCGTGCAGTGGCATCCGGAAGAGCAGGTGGGCCACTCGGAGCCGGCCCGGCGTCTCTTCGCCGCCCTCGTGGCCGCGGCTCGCAAATCCTGACCCCGCCCGCCGAAGGGCCCGCGGCGGAAGGGCTCGCCGAGGCGCCGCCTCCCGACGCGTCCGCGGTATTCCCCGACGCTCCGCCGATCGTCCCGGACTCCCCGGCCCCGGCCCGCTACTTCTCCCCGCTGGTCACCGCGATCTACGCGCTGCTCACCGCGCTGCTGGTCGCGTTCTTCTACGTCAGCTGGGGCTCTCCGCTCGGCAACCTGGAGCACGCCGAGGAATCGCTCGAGCGGCTGGTCTCGCGCGAGATGGATCTCCGCCAGTCCTATGAGCGCGCCCCCCGATGGGAGCGCCGGCTCTACGAGCTGACCGGATCGGACCCCGAGAGCTTCGACGACGCGATCGGGCGCTTCGACGAGTTCGACGACGACCAGCGGTCCCCCCGCACCGATCTGGACCTGGTGGTGCTGCTGGGCGAGGCCGGGCTGCTCGAGCGGGCCGCCGGCATCATCGAGACGCTCGGAGGCACGGAGGGCGAAGGCGCCCAGTACAGCCACTGGCTCGAAGCCGCCTATCTCGACGCCCCTTCCTCCGAGGAGGCCACCGCGCTCTCCGAGGAGATCCGGCGCGAGCTGCCCGGCGACTGGTTCACCGACACCCTGGCGCGGCGGATCGCCAGCCGGGTGGACGACCAGGAGCTGCAGGCCCGGGCCGAGTCCGCCATCGAGGCGCGCGGCCGCTCGATGCTGACGCGGGTGCGCGCGCTCACCGGCACCGGCGCCGCGCTGCTGGTGCTCGCCGCCGTGCTGGCGCTGCGCCTGCGGTCCTTCCGCCGGGACCCGCGGGTGGCCGACGCGCCGCTACCCCCGCCCTGGCGGGGCGCCGACGGGATCGGCCTCTTCTTCCGGGCCGCGTTCGCCTACCTGCTGATCCCGGCCGCGGTGGTGCTCCTGGTGCCCCGCGTGCCCCCGGTCACCGCGATCATGGGGCTGGTGGGCGGCCTGCCGACGCTCTGGTGGGCGCGGCGCTATCTGCACGCGCGGGGCCTAACGGTGCGGGACACGTTCGGCCTGAGCCCGCGGCCCGGCCGGCTCGCGCGTCTCCTCGGGTGGGGGCTCGTGCTCCTCGCGATCTCGATGGTGGGCGAGAGCCTGCTCTACATGGGCCTGGGCGCGCTCGGCGTCAGCTCGCACTGGGCGGACGGGTTCCTCGAGGAATTCCTGTGGGGGCCCCCGACCGCGGTCGCCGCAGGCACTCTCGACGGCGTGGTGTGGGCGCCGATCTTCGAGGAGCTGGCCTTCCGCGGGCTCCTCTATCCCACCCTGCGCCTCCGCCTCCCCGCCTGGCTCGCCGCGCTGCTGAGCGCCGCCATCTTCGCGTTCGCGCACGGCTACGGCGTCCAGGGCTTCGCCGCGGTCACCTGGAGCGGCATGGTGTGGGCGCTCGGCTACGAGCGGACGCGCAGCCTGCTGCCCGGCATGCTGGCCCATGCCGGCAGCAACCTGCTCGCCACCAGCAGCTTCCTCCTGCTGCTGCGCTTCTAGACGGAGCTCACGCGAGCGAGGTGTCGACCACCGCCAGGCGGTCGCGGCCGGCGGTGTAGCGGACCTCTCGCACGCCGAGCACGCTGCGCAGCTCCTCCACCGGGACCTTGATCGGACCCGGCCCGGATCCCACGCCGGGCGCGGGCTGCGGGAAGGCGGTGGACCGCGCAGTGTGGAACGTCACATTGCCCTCGACCTTCTGCATGATCTGGTGGATGTGACCGTTGAGCACGGTCACCGAGCCGAACCGCTTGAGATATCCGAGAGCCTGCGCTCCGTCCTCGGTGACCCAGCCCCACTCCGGATAGACCGCCCACAGCGGGACGTGTGCGAAGACCACGACGGGGGTGCTGCTCGCGAGCGGCGCCAGGTCCCGCTCCAGCCACTCGATCTGGTCCGGGCCCAGGCTGCCGAGCTTGCCGGCCTTGAAGTTGAGCACGTTGACCAGCCCCACGAAGTGCACCCCGCGGTAGTCGAACGTCTGCCAGCCGCGGCCGGGCCCGCCCACCGCGAACCGGTTCAGGTACTCGGTGCCGCCGTCCGCGAACACGTCGTTCTCTCCCGGAACGTAGAAGGTCCGCTCGACGCCCGTGCCCTTGAGCGCCTCGCTCACCGTGTCGAACGCGCCCGCCTTCTGGGCGTGGGTGATGTCGCCGGTGTGGATCAGGAAGGCCGGCTTGGGGTCGAGCGCCTTGATGCGCGCGATGGCGGCCTCGAAGGTGCCCAGCGCGTCGGGGTTCGCGGCGCCCTTGAACCCGATGTGGGTGTCGCTGATCTGGACGAAGCTGAAGCTCTGCCCGGCCCCCTGGGCCTGGGCCGCCGTCGGCCCGAGCACGCGTGAGCCCGGCACACCCCCGACCACCGACCACAGCAGGCCGGTGCCGGTCCACGCCATGCACTGCAGGAATCCGCGCCGATCCAGCTCGTGCCCTTCGCTCGCGTCGCTCATGTGCCGCTCCTCTCCGGCGTCACGACCACCTTGCCGGTCATCAGGGGGTGCAGCGTGCAGAAGTACTCGTAGGTGCCGGGCTGCGTGAAGGTGAAGGAGAACGTCTCGTCGGTGTCCAGGCCCGGCGACCGGAAGGCGTTGGCGGTCGACGTCACGGTGTGGGCGTCGTCGTCGTGGTTGATCCAGGTGACGGTGGTCCCGGCCTTCACGGTCAGCGCCGGGGTGCTGAATCCGTGGCCCCGGATCTCCACCTGCGTGCTCTCCATCTGGGCCGGCGCCGCGACCGGAGCCGCCAGCAGCAGCGCCATCATCGTGAGCAGTATCTTCATGATCGGTTCCTCCTCGCCGCTGCCAACGTGCGGCCGGGCCGATCGTTCCGTGGAACGAACCGGGGCTCCCCGCGTTACGGAGGACGAGCGCGGAGGATGGATGGCGGAAGCACGTGAAGGGAGCCTATGATCTCGGCATGGCAGGCGAGCAGCGGGCCGACGCCGCGACGCTCGGGCGCGAGGCCCTCGCGTACGCGGACACCCTCTACAACCTCGCCCGCTACCTCACCCGGAGCCCGACCGACGCGGAGGACCTCGTGCAGGAGACCTACGCGCGGGCGCTCACGGCCTCGCACCAGTTCACCCCGGGGACCAATCTCAAGGCGTGGCTCTTCCGCATCCTGCGCAACACCTTCATCAGCCAGTACCGGCATGAGCGCCACAATCCGACCGTGGGCGGCCTCGACACGGTGGCGCCCACCGCGCCCGCCCCGGAGTCGGTCCAGTGGCTGCGCGGCGACGTCGAGCTGGAGCGACTGCGCAAGGTGGTCGGCGAGGAGATCGAGCGGGCCCTCACCAGCCTGTCCGAGGAGGCGCGCACCGTGATCCTGCTTGACCTCGAGGGCCTGACCGAGGTCGAGGTCGCGCAGGTGGTCGGCTGCGCGGTGGGCACCGTGAAGTCGCGACTCGCGCGCGCCCGCGCGGCCCTGCGCGAGAAGCTCCGGGACTACGCGCCATGACCTGCGACGAGGCGCGCGCGCGGCTGCTGGACGCCCAGCGTGGGCGCCTGCCCGCCGATCGGCGCGCGCTGCTCGACGCTCACGTGGCCGGGTGCGAGGCCTGCGCTCACGAGGAGGCGGCCGAGACACTCCTGAGCGAGCTGCTCGAGCACCGTCTGCCCCAGCACGCGGCGCCGCTCGCGCTGAAGCGTCGGCTCGCCGCGACCTGGCCCGACGCGGCCGCGCCGGCGCCTCCGTGGTGGGCGGGCTGGCGCCGCGCCCTGGTCCCGGCCCTGGCGTTGGGCGTGCTGCTGCTGGCCGCGCTCCCGCTCTACTACCCGCAGTCGGGCGGAGCCGGCGCGGTCATGGTGACCGAGGCGGTCAACGACCACCTGCGCCTGCTCGCGAGCCAGCATCCGCTCGACATCGAGAGCGGGGGCATGCACCAGGTCAAGCCGTGGTTCGAGGGGCGCCTCGACTTCGCGCCGGTGGTGCGCTTCCTGGGCGACGACGACTTCCCGCTGCGGGGCGGCGCGGTCGGCTACTACGTGGACCGCAAGGCGGCCGTCTTCGTCTTCTACCGCCGGCTGCACCCGATGACGCTGCTGGTCTTTCGGGCCGACGGGCTCCCGTGGGCCGGTCGCGGGCTCGAGCCGATCGGAAGCGTGCAGGCGCAGGTCGCGACCTCCCGGGGGTTCAACGCGATCCTGTGGCGGGAAGGCGAGTTGGGCTACGCGCTGGTGTCCGACACCGATCTGCCAGATCTAGTGAAGCTCGTCGGGAAGCTCGCCCCGACCTCCTGATCGGCGTGGGCGACCGCGCCGCCCACCATGGTGAGCACCGGCGCGATGCCGGCGATCCGCTCGGGCGCGCACGCGAAGACGTCCTCGGAGAGCGCGATCAGGTCGGCCCGCTTGCCCGGCTCGAGCGATCCCAGCTCGGCCTCGCGTCCGATGGAGCGCGCGTTCCAGATGGTGAACGAGCGGACCGCCTCGTCGCGGGTCATGCGCTGCGCGGGCTGCCAGCCGGGGTCCGGACCCTCGCGCGGCGCGCGCGTCACCGCGGCGTGGATGCCGTGGAAGGGATTGGCGTCCTCCACCGGGAAGTCCGAGCCACCCGCCACGTAGGCCCCGGAGTCCAACACCGAGCGCCAGGCGTAGGCGCCCACGAGCCGCTCCGGCCCCAGACGCTCCTCCGCCCACCGCATGTCGGACGTGCAGTGCGTGGGCTGCATGCTCGGCACCACGCCGAGGCGGGCGAAGCGCGGGATGTCGGCGGGCACCAGGATCTGCGCGTGCTCGACGCGCAGGTGGGGCCACGGCCCCGGATCGGCCAGCACCCGCTCGAACACGTCGAGCACCAGCGTGTTGGCGCGGTCGCCGATGGCGTGCACCCAGACGTGGAAGCCGAGCGCGGCGGCCTCGCGCGTCAGGCGCAGCACCTCCTCGGGCGGCACCAGGACCAGGCCGGTGTTCGCGGGGTCGTCGCAGTAGGGCGCGTGCAGCGCGGCGCCGCGCGAGCCGAGCGCGCCGTCGAGCCAGAGCTTGATCGCGCCCACCGTCAGGTGGCCGTCGCCGATCGACTCGGGCCGCCCGCGCTCGCGATACTCGCCCCACGCCTTCTTGCCGCTGAGGGCCGCGAACACCCGGAACGGAAACCGGTCGCGGCCGATCAGGCGCGTGTACGAGGCGACCGCGGACAGGTCGAGCCCGGGCTCGTGGGCCCCGGTGAGGCCCTTGGCCAGGCACTCCGCCACCACCGCCTCGACCGCGGCGTCGAAGCGCTCGGGGGACGGCGGCGGCACGAGGGAGCGGATCAGGTCCTGGGCCAGGTCGATCAGGAGCCCGGTGGGCTCGCCGTGCTCGTCCTTCACGATGCGGCCGCCCGCCGGATCGGCGGAGCGGCGCGTGATCGCGGCACGCTCGAGCGCGGCCCCGCTGGCCCACGTGGCGTGGCCGTCGATCCGCACCAGCGCGACCGGATGGCCGGGCGCGGCCCGGTCCAGCGAGGCGCGCGTCGGGAACCCCTGGCCCGGCCAGCGCGTCTGGTCCCAGCCGCGCCCCGCGATCCACTCCCCCGGACGGAGCCGCGCCGCCGCCGCGGCCACCATCCCGGCGATCTCGTCCTCGGAGCCGGCCGCGGCCAGGTCCAGTTCGAGCCGCGCGCGGGCGAGCAGCATGAGATGGCCGTGCCCGTCGACCAGGCCTGGCAGCACGGTGCGGCCGCCCAGGTCGACGACGTCCTCGCGGGCGGCCGGGTTGACGTCGGCGCGCCGGCCCGCGAAGGCGACTCGCCCATCGCGGATGACGAGAGAGTCCACCACCGAGCCGGCGGCATCCAGCGTGTGGATCCGCCCGTTGGTCAGGAGCACGGCGCGAGGTGGCGGTCTAGACCAGCGTCCAGCGGGACGGCGCGCCGCTCACCGACTCCTCGCTCACCCGGCTCTCGCCCTTGAGCTTGCGCAGGTGGGAGTGCACGGACATGGCGGCCACGCGGTGGAGCCGGCTGTCGACGTCGGCGTAGATGACCTTGACGATCTCCGGAATCGTCCGCGGGCCGCCGCCGAGCGTCTCGAGGATCTGGCGCTCGCGGAGGAGCCGGTGCTCGATGAACTCCTGGATCTTGCCCGGCCCGTCCTCGATCACCGGGCCGTGGGCCGGATAGATGCGCCGCACGCCGAGGTCCTGCACGCGCTTGAGCGATTCCATGTAGAGCCCGAGGTCGCCGTCCTCGTCCGGGATCACGGTGGTGGAGCCGTTCAGGATGAGGTCGCCGCTGAAGAGCGCGCGCTCCTCCTGGAGGAAGAAGCAGAGGTGGTCGGAGGCGTGGCCCGGAGTGTGGACCGGGATCAGGGTGACCCCGTCGCCCCCGACCGTCTCGCCGTCCTGCAGCATCTCCACGTCCTCGGGCAGGCCCGAATCCCGGTAGATCATCTTCGAGACCGGCACGCCGGGGAACAGCTCGCGGAGCTGGGTCACTCCGCCCAGGTGATCGCGGTGGCGATGGGTCAGGATGATGCGCTCGGGCCGCCGCCAGCCGCGCTCGCGCAGATAGGTCTCGAAGAGCGCGGGATAGTCGGCCTCGCCCGCGCCGGTGTCGATCAGGATCGGATGCGCGCGACCGACCAGATAGGTGTTGGTGCCGGGTCCGGTCATCATGCCGGGGTTGAGCCCGAGCACGCGGCCGACCAGATCGCTCGGAGTGGCGCTGCGGGGAAAGCTCGGATCGATCCAGCTCATGGGCCCGAGTGTAGCATCCCGCCGCGGGCCTTGCGGCCCCCGGGCCCACCTCCTCTGACGGTCACGCCACCCCGAGATACCGCCGCTTCACCTCCTCGTCCACCTCGAGCCCCGCGGGCGTCCCCTCGTAGACGATCTGGCCCTTGTTCATCACGTAGACCCGGTCGGCCACCCGCAGGGCCAGGTGGTAGTTCTGCTCCACCAGCAGCAGCGACAGCCGCTCCGCCTTGAGTGCGAGCAGGATGCGGCCGATCTCGCGCACGATCAGCGGTGCCAGGCCTTCGGACGGTTCGTCGAGCAGGATGAGGCGGCTGTTGGTGAGCAGGGCCCGGCCGATGGCCAGCATCTGCTGCTCGCCGCCCGAGAGCGTGCCGCCCGACTGCTGCTCGCGCTCGCGCAGGCGGGGGAAGAGCGCGAAGACCCGCTCGAGGGTCCAGCCCGGCGCCCGCGCCCCCAGCAGCAGGTTCTCGCGCACCGACAGCGGCGCGAAGATGCGACGGCCCTGCGGCACGAGCGCGAGCCCGCTGCGCGCGATACGGTACGACGGCCAGCGCTCGATCGCGCGGCCCTCGAAGACCACGCGGCCCGCGCGCGGCGGGGTGAAGCCCACGATGCTGCGGATGGCGGTGGTCTTGCCGGCCCCGTTGCGCCCGAGCAGCGCCACCGCCTCCCCCGGAGCCACGCGGAGGGAGACGCCGTGCAGCACGTGGCTGTCACCGTAGTAGGTGTGGATGGCCTCGACGTCGAGCATGCTCACGCCTGGCCCAGGTAGACCTCGTACACGCGCGGATCGGCCTTCACCTCGGCGAAGGTGCCCTCGGTGAGCACCTCCCCGTAGTGCAGCACCGTGACCCGGTCGGCGAGCGAGCCCACCACGTCCATGTCGTGCTCGATGATCAGCAGCGTGACCTCGCGCGGGAGGGCCTCGAGCATGCGCGTCATGCGCAGCGTCTCCTCGGGCGACATGCCCGCGGTGGGCTCGTCCAGGAGCAGGAGCCGCGGCCCGGTCGCGAGCGCCACCCCGATCTCGAGCTGGCGCTGCTCGCCGTAGGACAGGCGGCCGGCGGGCTCGCCCAGGCGGTCGGACAGGCCCACCACGCGGGCGACCTCGCGCGCCCGGTCGAGCGGCCCGCGGCGTCGCGTGACGCTGCCCAGGAGATCCCAGGTGCCGGGCGCGCCCACCGCCGCGGTCAAACGCAGGTTCTCCTCCACCGCGAGCTTCGGGAAGAGGTTGTTGCGCTGGAAGGAGCGCGAG
>DATGBR010000269.1:0-13495 GCA_035312605.1 Candidatus Methylomirabilota bacterium | reverse complement strand
CCGGGCTCAGGCTTCCGAACGGGTGCGGCACGGCGGCCACCGGATAGCCGGTCATGCCGGCCAGCCTCGCCATAGCCTCCGCGGTGGACTGGAAGGGCTCGGTGATCACCGCGGCCGCCGGGATCCCGCGCTTCTCGAAGGTGATGGCGTCGAGCACACTGCCCGACGAGCACGACCCTCAGTCGCCGATGCCGGCGACGACGACGTCGACCGCCTGCTTGGCGTCGTCGAGGATCTCCTTGTGGGCCGGCACCCCCGAGTTGTGCTTGCGCCACATCCGCGCGTCGGCGGCGCCGTACTCCGTCTTGAGGATGACCCCGATCTTCTGCAGGAGTCGGTCCGAGTTGAACTTCGTGTTCTCCACCAGCCCGACGCGCTTGCCCTTGAGGGAATCCGGGCGCGGCACGTACGTGAGCGGCTGTCGCCGCGGCTCGACCGTGGGGTCGAGGATCTCGAAGCCCGCCATCATGCGCTCCTCTCTTTGATGACCACCGTCACTGCTTCCGACGAGGTGCGGCTCGCCCAGCCCGGGATGAAGCACGAGAAGGAGCCGGCGCGCCCGCCCGCCGCCACCACCAGGATGTCGTCCGGCGACTGCACGATCGGCCGGTTCGCGGTCTCGTCCTCCGGCTTCACCGCCCCGGGCATCCGGGCGGTCCGCTTGAAGTGTGCGACCGTGTTCGTGGAGTTCTCGAAGATGAACTTGCGGATCTCCGCCTTGGACCAGCCGTCGGCCGCGATCGTCCGCATGTGCTCGCCGGCCAGCACCACGCAGTAGTTGGGCTGCCCGATCTGCCCCGGGTACCGCAGCGTGTCGCACAGCGTGCCGAGCACGCCGGCCGCGGTGCTCGAGAGCTGGTTGTAGAACTGGATCGGGGCCAGCGCGGCCATCACGGTCACCGCGCTGTCGGTGGGTCGGCAGCCGATCCGCTCGACGTGCAGCGGCGTCCACGGGCTCTCCGCCTCGTTCTCGGCCATCACGTAGGTGTAGCGGCCGGGGTGGCCGAAGGTGCCGCGGTCGAGGCGGCCCGGCATCGTCCCGATCACGTTGCGCATCACTAGGCGCACCGCGCGCCCGACGGTGGCGTTCGACCGCCAGCCCGGCGCGAAGAGGTTGTCCCCCGAGTTGAAGTCGAGCCGCTTCGCGATCGGCCCGTTCACGATGACGAGGACCGCCGCGCTCCCGGTCGAGGTGGCCGGCCCGTGGTAGCCCCAGCGCGGATCCGCGATGCCCTCGAGCGCGGCCACCACCACCGGCATGTGCGCGGGCAGGCAGCCCGCCATCACCGCGTTGATCGCGACCTTCTCGGCGGTGATCGCCACCTGCCGGTTCGTGATGAAGGCGATCTGGGTGTCGGGCTCGAGCCCGACCGCGTCGAGCATCGCGCGCACCGCCGGCTCGGTGGGGGGAACCACCGGGAGCCCGTCGGTCCAGCCCCGGCTGTAGCAGAGGTCGAGCGCCTGCTGGAAGTCCTCCACGGCGTAGCGCTGTGACGAGATCCGCGCGGTCATGAGCGGCTCCTCCTGTGTGGGCTCACCCTAGGGCGAAGCCCGCGTCCTGTCAAGCCGGCCGCGGCGCGCGCTCGGTTGACACCGTCCCGGGTCGCCCGGAAGATGAGGCGGTGAGCGAGCGCGAGACGCGGCCGCACGTGGTCATCGTGGGCGGCGGGTTCGGCGGGCTCTACGCGGCCCGCGCGCTCGCGGAGCGGCCGGTCCGCGTCACCCTGCTCGACCGCCGCAATCACCACCTCTTCCAGCCCCTGCTCTACCAGGTGGCCACCGCGGCCCTCAACCCGTCCGACATCGCGACGCCGCTGCGCTCGATCCTGCGCGGGGCCTCGAACGTCACCGTCTTCCTGGCCGAGGTGGAGTCGGTGGACCTGGCCGGCCGCCGCCTCGTCCTCGACGATGGCGAGATGGCCTACGACGCGCTCGTGCTGGCGGCGGGCGCGGGCCACTCCTACTTCGGCCACGACGACTGGGAGCCGCTCGCCCCGAGCCTCAAGACCCTGGAGGACGCGCTCGAGATCCGGCGCCGCGTACTGGTCGCCTACGAGGATGCCGAGCGGGAGCAGGACGGCGCCGAGCAGCGCGCGCTGCTCACGTCGGTGGTGATCGGCGGCGGCCCGACCGGGGTGGAGCTGGCCGGCGCGCTGGCCGAGATCTCGCGCGAGACGATCGCGCGCGACTTCCGCCTGATCGATCCCACCAAGGCGCGCATCGTACTGCTCGAGGCCGGCCCCCGCGTCCTGGCCGCCTTCCCCGATCCCCTGCCCGCGCGCGCGGCCGCCGCGCTCGCCCGCATCGGGGTCGAGGTCCGCACCGGCGCCACCGTCACGCGCGTGACCTCCGACGCGGTCTGGCTGGGCGGTGAGCAGATCCGCTCGCGCACCGTGCTGTGGGCCGCGGGAGTGGCCGCCGCGCCGCTCACCCGCACGCTCGGCGTGCCGCTCGACCGGGCCGGGCGCGTGCTCGTCGAGCGCGACCTCTCGATCCCCGGTCACCCCGAGGCCTTCGCCATCGGCGACCTCTGCTCGCTCACCGCGGAGGACGGCCGCCCGCTCCCCGGCCTGGCCCCGGTCGCGCTGCAGCAGGGCCGCATGGCCGCCCGCAACGTGCTCCACCACCTCGCCGGCGAGCCGACCGAGCCGTTCCACTACCGCGACCGCGGCAGCATGGCCACCATCGGCCGCGCCGCCGCGGTGGCGGTGGTGGGGCGGCTGCGCCTCTCGGGGCTGCCGGCGTGGCTCGCCTGGCTCTTCGTCCACATCACCTTCTTGATCGGCTTCCGCAACCGCTTCCTCGTCCTCTTCGAGTGGGCCTGGGCCTATCTCACCTGGCAGCGCGGCGCCCGCCTGATCACCGGCCCCTGGCGCTCAGGCGCAAGACACTGAGCTCAAGAGCTGAGCTCAAGACACTAACGGTACCCGCGGCAGTGGGGCGGGGGGAGGCGGCGGGGGGCCCTCCGCGAAACCGTGTCTTCTGCGCGCCGCCGAAGCAGAAACGCGCTCCGTCTCGTGGCCCGATCGAGTGCCCACGCGCCGTGCGAGTCAGCGTGTTTCGCGGAGGGCCCCCCGCCGCCTCCCCCCGCCCCACTGCCGCGCCGCGCGCCGATTTTGCGTTCATTGACGTTTGCCCTATGCTCGATCTGGTGAGCATCCATCTCGACCTGCTGACCCCTTCTGGTCACTAGACGGGCACTTCCCTCGTGACCTCCGAGAGCCGGCGGCCGCTGGTGGCGTACTTCTCCATGGAGTACGGGCTGCACGAGGAGTTTCACTCGTACGCGGGCGGGCTGGGGGTGCTCGCGGGCGACTTCATGAAGTCGGCCGGTGATCTCGGGCTCCCGGTGGTGGGGGTCGGGCTCCGCTGGAGCCAGGGCTACACCTCGCAGCACATCGGCGCCGACGGCTACCCCCACGACGAGTGGGCCGAGCAGAAGACCGACGTGCTCTCCGACACTGGCGCGCGCCTGCGCGTGCGGGTCAAGGCCCGCGAGGTCGAGTGCCGCGTGTGGCGCGTGGGCCGCTACGCCATCGCCCCGCTCTACCTGCTCGAGCCCACCGATCCGCGCGATCTCTGGATCACCCGTCGCCTCTACGACCCGCGGCCCGACTGCCGGGTGGCCCAGGAGATGCTGCTGGGCATCGGCGGGGTGCGGGCGCTGCGGGCGCTCCACCTCCCCGTCGAGCGCTATCACTTCAACGAGGGGCACGCGGTCTTCGCGGGGATCGAGCTGATCGCGGACCGGATGGAGACCGGCCGCGCCTTCCGTGAGGCGTGGCGGGACGCGCGCCGCTCGATCGTCTTCACCACCCACACCCCGGTCCCCGCCGGCAACGAGGTCCACACCATCGCCGAGCTGCGACGGCTCGGCGCGGGCTGCGAGCTGGTGCCGGGCGAGCTGGCCGAGATCGGGGGCGATCCGTTCAACATGACGGTGGCGGGCCTCCGGCTCGCCCACATGGCCAACGCGGTGGCCCAGCTCCACGGCGAGACCGCCCGCGCGATGTGGGCCCACGTGGAGGACGCCGCGCCCATCATCGCGATCACCAACGGGGTGCACGCGGGGACCTGGCAGGACGCGCGCATCCCGGCCGCCCACGGCAGCGACGAGCGGCTGCTCACGGCCAAGCGCGCGCTCAAGGGCGAGCTGCTCGCCGAGGTGCGCACGCGGACCGGCACGCGCCTCGATCCGGACGCGCTCACCATCGGCTTCGCCCGGCGCTCCGCGACCTACAAGCGCCCCGACCTGCTGCTGCGCGACCCCGGCCGCTTCGTGACCCTGATCAAGCGTCACCGCGTCCAGCTCCTGTTCGCGGGCAAGGCGCATCCGGCCGACCAGGAGGGCAAGGCGGTCATCGCCCGGCTCGTCGAGGCCCTGCGCCAGTGGCCCGACAGCGTGGCCTTCCTCGAGGACTACGACATGGGGCTCGGCCGCCTGCTCACCCGCGGCTGCGACGTCTGGCTCAACACCCCGGTGCGGCCGATGGAGGCCAGCGGCACCTCGGGCATGAAGGCGGCCATGAACGGCACGCTGAATCTCTCGGTGCTCGACGGCTGGTGGCCGGAGGGCTGCGAGCACGGGGTGACCGGGTGGGCCATCGGCGACGGCACGGTGAGCGGCGACCCGGACGAGCGCGACCTGCGCGCGCTCTACGACACGCTCGAGACCGAGGTGCTGCCCACCTTCGCCGATCGGGGACGCTGGACGCGGATGATGCGCGCGTCGATCCGCATGGGGGTGGAGCGCTTCTCCTCGGACCGGATGGTCCGGGAGTACTTCGAGCGGCTCTACTCGGTCACTTCCCCCGCGCGATAGCCTCGGACAGCTCGCGGGCGCGCTCGCCGTCGAGCGGCCGCAGGCGGTCGAGCACGCGGCGGGCGTCGTCGAGGCGTCCCAGCTTCACGTAGGCCTCGCCCAGGTACTCGAGCGCGTCCGGATAGTCGGGCCGGAGGCGCAGCGCCTCGTCGTAGGCCCTGAGCGACTCGGGGTACTTGCCCTGTTTGCGCAGGGCGTGGCCGAGGCCGTTCCACGCCTCGGGATAGGCGGGCTTCATCTCCACCGCGCGCCCTCATTCCTCGATCCGGAGGGTGACCGAGCGGGTGGCGCCGAACGTCGGCACGAACACCGAGTGCTTCCCCGCTCCACCCGCCACCACGATCATGATGTCCGACCACTCCCGCGCGATCGGGGCCAGGGTCTCGGCCGGCCGGTCCTTGAAGCCGGCGGGGTGGATCACCGCGAAGCGCTCGATGTTGGAGGGATCGAAGCGCGCGAGCGGCACCTGGGCCCGTTCCCACAGCGCGCGCTTGAAGTCGCTCTTGCTCCAGCCGCCGCCCGCCACCGTGGCCGCGTGCTCGGGCCCCAGGATCACGAGCGGCTCGCCGCCCAGGTAGATGTTGTTGGTCCCCACCGTGGCCACGCTGCCGGCCACCGTGGTGAGGATGCCCTCGGGGGTCGACGAGCCGTGATCGTTGATGTTGTGCGGGGCCTCGGAGGCGCAGACCGTCACCGTGCTGATCTCGCGCGCGAAGCCCCGCTCGACGGAGAGCGGCTCCCAGGGCGACGCGGCCTCGTTCTCGGCCACGCAGTAGCTGTACTTGCCCGGGTGGCCCTGCGTCGCGCGGTCCTCGCGGCCGGGCCGCGCGCCGCCCACGTTCTGCAGCACGAGGCGCAGGGCGCGCCCGATCACCGCGTTGGCGCGATGCCCCTGCCCCAGCGCGTTGCCGCCGCCGTTGATGCCGAGCCGGAGCGCGAGCGGGCCGTTGACGATGACGAGCGGCGAGCAGGGATGCGTGGTGGTCTGGACCGCCTGCAGGTTGAACGCGGGCTGGCTCACCGCCTCGACCGCGGCGAGGATCACCGGCAGGTGCTCGGGCAGCGCGCCCGCGAGCACCGCGTTCACCGCCACCCGGCCGACGGTGGCGCGACCGAGCCGCGGCGACAGCACCGCAACCGCGTCGCCCGCCGGGCGCCGCGTGCCCGCGAGCATCGCGTCCACGCGCTCCGGCGTGGCGGGAATCGCGGGCAGCCCGTCGCCCCAGCCCCGCTCCATCAGCCAGGCCTGGAAGTCGAGCAGATCGTCGGGGGCCGGATGGCGCGCCGCCGCGCCTTCCGCCACCGCGCCGTCCGCGCCGCCCACCGCGACGGTCCCGATGAGCGCGGCCTGCACCTGGTCGACCGCGGCGGTCGCCTTGCGCGCGACCAGCTCCTCCGCGATGCCCCCGATGGGGTGCGGCACCGTCACGATGCCGAGCGCGGCCATCCCCTTGGCGCGGGCCTCGGCGAGGGCGAGCGGGCGGAACTCGTGCGTGCCCAGGACGACGGTCGCGATCCCCCGCCCTTCCAGCTCCGTGGCGTCGTGGATACTCCACGACGTGCACGACCCTCAGTCGGCGGAGGCGGTGAGGACGGCCCCGCAGTGGGCCGCCATCTCGTCGAGGACGGCGCGGGTAGCGCCGATGGAGGCGCCGGGCTTGCGCCAGACCCGCACCTCCGCGGCGCCGAGCTTCGCGGCGAGCGCGCGGGCCACCCCTTCCAGCAAGACGCGCGCGTTGGGCTTGGAGTTGTCGAGCACGCCGATGACCGCGCCCTGCAGCGACGCGGGGCGGGGCGCGAGCGTGCGCGTGGTGGCGGTGGTCGGGCCGACCGGGTCGAGGATCTCCATGGCCCGCATCATACCGCGCCCCCCGGCCCGTGTAGTACAGTCCTGGGCGGGGATGCCCACACCACGATCGCTGCCGCGCCACGCGGCGACCCGCTACGTGCAGCCGCTCCGGGAGGGCGGCTCGCTGCCCGCGGTGGTGGACACCGCCGCCGGCGGCCTCTTCGTGGTCAAGTTCCGGGGAGCCGGGCAGGGCCCGAAGGCGCTGATCGCGGAGCTGGTGGTGGGCCGGCTCGCCGAGGCGCTCGACCTGCCGATACCGGAGCTCGCGATCGTGGAGCTCTCCGCCGCCTTCGGCCGGACCGAGGCCGACCCCGAGATCCAGGACATCCTGCGCGGGAGCCAGGGCGTGAACGTGGGCCTGCGCTACCTCGACGGGGCGTTCAACTTCGATGCCACCGCGGCCGGCGAGCTGATCTCCGCCGACCTCGCGACGCGGCTGGTGTGGCTCGACGCGCTCGTCACCAACCCGGACCGGAGCCACCGCAACCCCAACCTGCTCGTGTGGCGCCGGAGCCCGTGGCTCATCGATCACGGCGGCGCGCTCTACGCGCAGCACGACTGGGCCACGGTGGACGAGGCGCGGACGCGTACCGCGTTCGCCCGCATCCGCGAGCACGTGCTGCTCGACCGGGCCGGCGACGTGGGAGCGATCGACGCGGCGCTGGCCGCCGCGCTCTCCCCCGACGTGATCGCCCGCGTGCTCGACCAGGTGCCCGACGAGCTGTTCGTCGATCGGGTGGGCGGGCCGGTGGGCGGCCGCGAGTTCGCCTCCGCCGCGGCGGCCCGCGCCCGCTACCGCGAATACCTCGAGGTGCGCCTGCGCGCTCCGCGCGAGTTCGTGGCCGAGGCGACCCGCGCGCAGGAGCAAGTCCGTCGGGCGCCGGCGCGCCCGCTCTCGGCCCGTCGATGAGCGGAGGCGGCCCGATCGCCTACGACTTCGCGGTGCTCCGCGCAGTGCCGCACGTGTACCTGGGGGCGTTCGTGCCGGTCGGGGTGGTGCTCCACGCGCGCACCGCGGGCTACCTCGGCATGCGGACCCTCGTCGGGGTCGACCAGCTCCGCGCGCGGGTCCACGACGTCGACCACGAGCTGCTCGCCCGCTACCTGGCCTCCGGCTGCGCGGTCGCGGCGGGCGATCCCACCGCCGGGCCGGTCGCGCTCGCGCCCCCGTCGGAGCGCTTCCACTGGCTCACCTCCCCGCGTTCGGACGTGCTCCAGAGCTCGCCGGTGCACGCGGGCCTCACCGACGATCCGGCCCGGGCCCTCGACGAGCTGTTCGCGACCTACGTGCTGGCCCCCGCGGTGGGCGGGGCCCGGGAGCGCTAGCGTTGCCGAAGCCGCGACGGCACTTCTCGATGCTGCGGGACTTCCACCTGGCCGATCTCTTCACGATCGCCAACGGCTTCTGCGGGGTCGCGGCCTTCTTCGCGGCGATGCGCTTCCTCGCGACCGGCGACCGGCCCCACCTCTACTGGGCCGCGCTCCTGGTCCCGGTGGCCCTGGTCTTCGACGTCCTCGACGGCCGCATCGCGCGGTGGCGGCACGTGGCCTCGCCGATGGGCCGCGAGCTCGACTCGCTGGCCGACGTGATCTCGTTCGGGGTGGCGCCGGCCGGCATCGCCTACGCGGCCGGGCTCGACGGCCCGGCGGACCAGGCCATCTTGATGTACTTCGTCGGGTGCGGGGTGAGCCGGCTCGCCCGCTACAACGTCACCGCCGCCGATCTCTCCCGCGAGACCGGCAAGGTCACCTACTTCGAGGGCACCCCGATCCCGACCAGCGTGGTGCCCCTGGGCCTGCTGATGCTGGCCTTCCACTACCGGGCTCTCTACCCGGTGCACGTGCTCGGGCTCGACCTGCACCTGATCTCGCTGCTCTTCCTGCTCTCGGGCAGCCTGATGATCAGCAAAACCCTCAGGATCCCGAAGCCCTGACCGCCCGGTGGCCGCTCTGCCGCGTGAAGCACGCGATGGCGAGCGCGGGGGTCGTCACGGGCCGGGGCGCGCGCCCGGCGCCGCGCGCGCGGCGGCCGCCGAGCCGCCGGGCAGCAGCGCGAGCACCGCGCCGACCGCGCACACCGCGGCGGCCGCGAGGAACGCGCCGTGGAACGCGGGCAGGAAGCCGTCGCGGCCGAGGCGCGCGGCGAAGAGCGCGGCGGTCACCTGCACGCCCACCGCGCTGCCCAGCGTGCGGCTCAGGAAGGCGAGGCCGCCCGCCACGCCCTGCTGGGCGGGCGGAAAGGACGCCATCATCAGGGCCAGGTTCGGCACCTGGAAGAGCCCGACGCCCAGCCCCACGAGCGCCATCGCGACGCCGACCACGACGAGCGAGGTGGTGGAGGTCAGCGTGGCGATGATCAGGAGGCCCGCCAGCTCGAGCACGAGGCCGCACGCGAGCGGCCCGCGCGCGCCGACGCGGTCGGTGATGACGCCGCCGAGCGGGGCCACCAGCGCGTTGGCGAGCGGGGTGAGGGCGAACACGAGCCCGCCCACGGTGGGGGAGAGACCGAGCGTGCCGACCAGGAAGAACGGCACCAGCAGCCACACCGCGAACTGGGCGTGGTTCGACAGGAACGCGAGCAGCGCGGACCTGAGAACTGACAGCCGGAGCAGGTCCGCGAGCGCGAAGCGACGCCGGACCGGCGCGGCGCCGCCCAGGCGACGGACCTGCGTCTGGGTCAGCACCGCCAGGGCCAGGAAGAGCGGGGCGCGGAACACGAAGGTGGATGCCCAGCCGAAGCCAGCCAGGAGCACGCCGCCGAGCAGGGGCCCGACCCCGAGCCCCACCCCGATCCCCAGGCTCATGAGGCCGAGCCCACGGCCATGGCGCTCGCGCGGCAGCGAGAGCGTGACCAGCGCGGGCGCGGTGCCGTAGACGAGCCCGCCCCCCAGCCCCTGCGCCATCCGTAGGAGCAGGACCGTCCCGTAGGCGGGCGCGAAGGCGTAGCCGATGAACACCGCGCCGGAGAGCCAGAGCCCCGCGGTGAACACCGGACCGGGCCCGAAGCGATCGGCGAGCACGCCGGCCACGAACGCGGTGAGCGCGTAGGTCAGCACGTAGCAGATGATCACCCACCGGATCGCGGCCGGCTCGACCCCGAACGCCCCGGCGATCGCGGGCAGCGCGATGTTGATCGCGGAGTCGAGCGACATGAGCAGCGCTCCCAGCGCCGCGAGGAGCACGGGCATTCGGCAAGTATACGTGCCGGCGACGTTGACGGGGCGGGGCGATCGGGGTAGAAGGGGAAACCGCCATGCCGCTCGTCCCCGGACAGACCGCCGAAGTGCAGCGCGTGGTCACGCACGACCTCACCGCCGACGTCCGGGCCAAGGCGGTGCTGCGCGAGACCGACGGGCGCCGCTGCCTCTTCGACGTGGAGGCGTGGGACGAGGTGGAGAAGATCGCGGAGGGGCGACACGAGCGCTACGTGGTGTCGAACCTCGCGCGGTTCCTGGCCCGGGCGAGCTAGGAAGCGTTGCCCGACGCGTGATCCTCGGAGCTGGGCCGCGCGAGGAAATCACGCATCGCCGCCACCGTCGAGGGAAAGGCCAGATCCTCCCACCGGACCTCCGCGGGAGTCACCCACTCGAGCCGGTCGTTCTCGTGGCAGAGCGTGAGCGTCCCGCCCAGCACCCGCGCCCGGTAGACGACGATGACCACCGGCGCGGTGGCGTAGGAGTAGACGCCCACCAGCCCGCCCAGCTCCACGCGGAGGCCGGTCTCCTCCCAGGTCTCGCGCAGCGCGGCCGCGTCCACCGTCTCGCCCCAGTCCACGTAGCCGCCGGGGAAGGTCCACTTCCCGATGGCGGGCTCGATGGCCCGGCGCGTGAGCAGGAGGCGGCCGTCCTGCCACGGGATCGTGCCGGCCACCACCTTCTGGTTCACGTAGAAGATGAACTCGCAGCCGGAGCAGACCATCTCCGGGCGCTTGTCGGGGTCGATCGGCTTCGGCGCGAGCCCGGCCCCGCAGAGCGGGCAGAAGCGGATCGTCTCCGGCGAGAGGTGGCGATGCGGCGGGTGCGCGGCCTCGGCCATGGTGCCGGTCAGTCTAGCACGCACCCGCGCGGCGTCTTGACACCCGGGGGCAGGGCACGAGAGGCTCGAAGGCCCAAGGAGACGCGCGCATGAAATGGGTCACGCCCCGCAGCGGCTTCGACGAGGTCTTCGACCCGCGCGGACAGGCCCGGCCGCACTACGCGGCCCTGATCTCCATCCTGGAGTCGTTCACCAAGGAGGACGTGGAGCGGCGGGAGCGGCTGCAGCAGCTCACCCTGCGCAACCAGGGGGTCACCTTCACGGTGTACGGCGAGAAGGACGGGCTCGAGCGCATCTTCCCCTTCGACTTCGTCCCGCGCATCATTCCCGCCGCGGAGTGGAAGGGGATCCAGGACGGGCTGGTCCAGCGCATCACCACGCTCAACCTCTTCCTGGCCGACATCTACCAGGACCAGAAGTGCCTGAAGGACGGCATCCTCCCCGCCGAGCTGATCCTCTCCCGCAAGGAGTACAAGCGGGCCCTGCTGGGGCTGGTCCCGCCCCGCAAGATCTACACCCACGTGGTGGGCACCGACATCATCCGCGACGACCGGGGCGAGTACCTCGTCCTGGAGGACAACTGCCGGGTGCCGAGCGGCGTCTCCTACGTGCTGGAGAACCGCAATCTCCTGAGCCGGGTGTTCCCCGAGTTCCTCGGCTCCTACCCGGTCCGCCCGATCAAGGACTACCCGACGCTCCTGCTCGAGACCCTGCGCTTCGTGGCCCCCCGCCGGGGCCAGAACCCGGTGGTGGTGATCCTGAGCCCCGGCATCCACAACTCGGCCTACTTCGAGCACTCCTTCCTCGCCCGCGAGATGGGCGTGCCGCTGGTGGAGGGCCGCGATCTCCTCGTCGAGGGCAACCACCTCTTCATGCGCCGCACCCACGGCAAGCGTCAAGTGGACGTTATCTATCGAAGAATAGATGACGACTTCCTCGATCCCCTCGCCTTCCGGCGCGACAGCATGCTGGGCGTGCCCGGCCTGCTCAACGTCTACCGCGAGGGCAACGTCGCGCTCGCCAACGCGCCGGGCGCGGGGGTCGCCGACGACAAGTCGGTCTACGCCTACATGCCGCGCCTCATCAAGTACTACTTGGGCGAGGACCCGCTCCTGCCGCAGGTGCCGACCTACCTCGGGCACAAGAAGGACGACTTCAAGTTCATCGCCGAGCACCTGGACCAGCTCGTGGTGAAGACCACCGGCGACGCGGGCGGGTACGGCATGCTGATGGGGCCCTTCGCGGCGGCCAAGGAGCGCGAGAGCTATCTGGCCGCGATGAAGAAGAACCCGGGCAACTACATCGCCCAGCCCCTCGTGGAGCTGTCGACCCACCCGACCCACATCGGCGGCAAGTTCGAGCCGCGGCGGGTGGATCTCCGCCCGTTCATCCTCTACGGGGACCGGATCCGGGTGCTGCCCGGCGGACTCACCCGGGTGGCCCTGCGCGCCGGCTCCTACGTGGTCAACTCCTCCCAGGGCGGCGGCAGCAAGGACACCTGGGTCCTGGCGCCCCGCGAGGCATGATCCTCTCCCGCGTCGCGGACGGGCTCTACTGGATGGGCCGCTACCTCGAGCGCGCGGAGAACACCACGCGGCTCCTGCTGGTGACCGAGGAGCTCTCCACCGAGGTGCTCGGCCTCGACGAGGACGTGGCCCGCGGCGAATGGCGGGACCTGCGCGCCATCTTCCCCGGCTTCGCGGAGGGCGAGCCGCCCTTCCGTCACCTCGCCGGCCTCGCCTCCGCATCGCTCCTCGGGCTCTCCATCGATCCCGAGAACCGCTACTCGGTCTTCCACTCGCTCAAGAAGGCGCGCGACAACGCCCGCTCGGTGCGCGAGGCCCTCTCCCTCGAGGTCTTCATCAACCTGAACGAGACCTACCGGGAGCTGGAAGGCGAGACCCGGCGCCACCTCGCCGACCCCGCCACGTTCCGCAGCGCGATGCAGTCCACCCACCGCGGGCTCATGAGCACGGTGGGGGCCATCGAGCACACCTTGACCCGCGACGCGGGCTGGCTCTTCCTCAAGCTGGGCGAGTCGCTCGAGCGGGTCTTTCGTACCGTGGTGATCCTCCGCACCAAGCTCCCGGCGCTGGTCTCGGACGAGCCGAAGGTCGACCTGCCGCTCTTCTACAGCCAGTGGCGCAGCCTGCTCCGCGGCCTCTCCTGCCTCGAGAACTACCGCAAGGTCTTCGGGGCCCGGCTCGAGCCGATCGACGTGCTGCAGTTCCTCCTCTTCGACGCGCAGACCCCGCGCTCGGTGCGCTACGGGGCGAGTGCGGTGAAGGAGCACCTCGACCGCATCTCGAGCGCGAGCGACGTGAGCCAGCCCGCGCGGATCGTGGGCAAGCTGGCCGCCGAGCTCTCCTACCAGGGACACGACCTGATTCGCGACGGGCAGATCCTCTCGTTCCTCGACCACGTGCTGGCCGAGCTGGGGCGCGCGCACGAGGCGCTCTCCGCGGTGTACTTCGGGAGCTGAGCCGACCGTGTTCCTCGAGATCGAGCACACCCTGTCGCTCGCCTACGACGCCTACATCCGCGAGTCGTTCCTCGAGCTGCGCATGCAGCCCAAGACCACCGCGGACCAGACGCTCCAGTCCTTCGTGCTCGCGGTGGGGCCGCCTACCAAGATCGCCCGCTACCGCGACTGGAACGGCAACGCGGTGCACCACTTCACGATCGTCCACTTCCACGACCGCATCGAGGTGGTGGCCCGCTCCGCGGTGAGCACCCACCCGGTCGCCCCCGCGCTCGACACCGCGGCCGACGTCCGTCCGTTCCCGGAC
>DATGBR010000268.1:0-5049 GCA_035312605.1 Candidatus Methylomirabilota bacterium | reverse complement strand
GCCGGCGCGCGCGGCGACGCGGACTCGCTCTACGCCCAGGCCCTCGCCCTCGCGGAGGAGCTCGCCATGCGTCCCCTCGCCGCCCACTGCCAGCTCGGCCTGGGGCGGCTGCACGCGCGGTTGGGGCGCCCCGCCCTCGCGGCGGCGAGCCTGGCCTCCGCGCTGGCGGGCTTCACCAGCCTCGGGATGTCCTACTGGCTCGCGGAGACGGAGGCCGAGCTAGCCGCGGTGCGCTGAGCGCTTGTCCGCGACGGTCTCGACCCGGAAGCGGGTGATCTCGAGACCGCACGCGCGGGCGAGGCGGCGCAGCTCGAGCTGCACCGCCTCGATCGCGTGCCGGCCCACCGTTCCGGTCAGGGTGACGCGATCAGCGAGACCGGCGGCCTCGGGCCGCCTTGCGCTTCTTGGCCACCTGCCGGCGCTTGGCCTTGGCCGCGGCCGCTTTCCACCGCTTCTCAACCGACCTCACCCCTTTCTTGAACTGGGCGAGCAGGGCTCGCGTCTCCGGGCTCTGCGGCGTGGCCGCGAAGATGATGTACGTTCGCCCCTGCTTCTCGCCCTGCACGACGTGGATCAGCATGGTGGCTCCTTTGCGGTTGAGGTGAGCTAGCTCGCGTCGACCACTCCGTCAAAGAACTCCTCCTCGCGCAGGATCCGCGGGACCGCGTCGATGTCGCGCACGAGGTAGTGGTACTCGGCCACGTCGTACTCGTCGCGCAGGTCGACCCGCTCGCCGAGCGCGGCCTGGAGGTACACCGCGGTCATGTTGTGCTTGCCGGTCAGGTCGAGCAGGTTGGTGGTGGACGAGAAGCGGCCCGCGTTGATCTCGGTCACCCGCGCGACGCCGGCCGCGTCCTGCTTGAGATCGACCCCGAACACCCCGGAGGCTCTCGGGTCGAGCGCCCGGATCACGCGGGCGCAGAGCGCGGCGATCTCCGGCTCCCGCACCGTCTTGGTGAGCGCGGGCACCGACGAGATCTCCGCCGCCTGCGTCCCGCTCGTCAGGTAGGAGAGCCGCTCGTAGGTCTTGACCAGGAGCTGGACCCCGTCCTTCCACACACTCTGGCACCCGAGGTCGCGGCCGGGCAGGTACTCGCTCAGGGTGAAGGCGGCGACCGGCACGTGGCGCATGTCGCGCCAGTAGGCGATCCAGCTCCGCGCCTGCGCCGCGGTCGCCACCGGGATGGCTCCCCGCGAGCCCGCGCCCCGGCGCACGCGGCACCAGAGCGGCGCGCCGCGCCCCCGGGCGAGGCGACGGAAGATCGCGTCGACGTCCCGCAGGCTCCGGACTTGCGCGGTGGCGGGAGCGGGCAGGCCGAGCGCGCGGAGCCGGCCGGCGAGACGGTACTTGTCCGCGCACAGCTCGACCAGAGACGGCCGGGGCAGAAAAAGATATCGCGCCAGGCCGGTCCGCATCCGGGAGAGCGCGAGGGTGTCGGCGTCGGTGGCGGGAATGACCAGGTCGACCGCCTCCTCCCGCGCGATGCGCCGCAGGGCGCGCGCCCACGCGGGGCCGGCGGAGGGCACCCGGTATCGCCGATCGGCGGCGGAGTTCTGCAGGATGAACGGATCGTCGTGGCCGCCGATGATGGTGACCGACGGGTGACCGGCGCGGAGGCTGCGAATCAAGTTGTTGCTGGGACCGGTTCCGGCGCTCGTGACGAGAAGCCGCTTCGCCATCTCACCTCCACGTCGTGCGCCTCGGGGATGAGGCGCGGCCGATACTAGCCAGCGCGTGGAAAGCTTGTCAACGCGATATGTCGGTGTCCTTACTGGGTGCCCGTCCTCTCTGGCCACGCGGGACCGGGCGCGTTACTTCGCGATGACTCCGCAGGCGATGCGACCGCCGCTGTTGCCGGTGGGATCGGTCTTCTCGTCGTCGGGATTGGCGTGGACCACCAGCGCGGTCCCCTTGTCGCCGAGCAGCGAGATGGTGCCCCCCGCGAGCGTGAAGGCCTTCGTGGTCACGTCGATGCCGCCTTCACCGGACGCGGCCACCACCAGGTTCGGCAGATCGCCCGCGTGCGGCCCGGCCGGGTTCTGCTGCCCGTGCTGCTTGTTGCCCGGATTGAAGTGCGCGCCCGCGGACGTGAAGTCGGGCGGCTCGCAGAGACCCACCGCGTGGATGTGGAGGCCGTGGCCACCCGGCGGCAGCCGATAACCGGTCACCGCGATCCGCACCCCCTCCGGGGTCTGGATCATGGTGGCCACTCCCACCTGCTTGCCTTCCTTGTCCTTGAGCACGGCCTCCGCCGAAAGCGGTCCACGGTCGGCCGGGGTGCTCGCGCATCCGGCCAGCACTGCGGCCACACCGAGCAGCAGAAGTGGTCTCACCGTTGAGGGTCCTCCCGTTCAGTTGATCTGCGCAATGAGCTGCTGGGCTCGGTCCCGGAAGCGCTCGACGTTCTCCATCTTGATGTGCTCGTAGCCCCGGATCTCGTCCGGCAGCTCGGCCAGCTTCACGGCCAGATCGTGCGTGACCGGGCTGAGCCGTACCAGCGCGGTCTCCAGATGCTGCCGGTACTCCTCGATCAGGGCGCGCTCCACCTGCCGGATCGCGGCGTAGCCGAAGACGTCGAGCCGGGTGCCCCGCAGCCCCTTCATGGCGGCCAGGAGGCGGAAGGCGGGGGTGAACCAGCTCCCGAGGCGGATCTTCTTCTTGAGGCCGAGCGCGCGCAGGAGCGGCGGGTGCAGGTGCCAGTAGATGCGGACCTTCGGTCCGAACTTGGACTGCAGCTGGGCCTGCACCGCCGCGTCGAGGTGCAACCGCGCCACCTCGTACTCGTCCTTGTAGGCCATCAGCTTGTGGAGGTAGCGCGCGGCGGCCTCCGCCAGGCCCCGCTGGCCGGGTGCGCGCTCCGCCTCCACCTGCGCGACGCGCGCCACGAAGTCCACATATTCGCCCGCGTAGGCCGCGTTCTGGTAGGCGATCAGCTCGGGCACCCGGATCTCGAGCAGCCGCCGCAGCTCGCCGGAGGCGCCCACCCGGTCCACCAGCGCCTGCGCGACCGCGCTCAGCGCCACCGGCTGCTCGGTGGCCCGGGTGGTGGCCTGGGCGACCGCGGCCTCGACCTGGATGCGGTCCACCACCGCCATGCGGCCCCACCGGAACGCGAGCAGGTTCATCTCGACCGACACTCCGTTGAGGCGAATCGCCTTCTCGATCGACGCGGCGGAGACCGGCAGGGCGCCCGCCTGGTACGCCGCCCCGAGCATGATCGGGTTGACCGCCATGTGATCGCCGAAGAGCCCCTCCGCGATGGCCTGGGCGTCGAGGTAGACGTTGGGATCCTTGCGGGTGACCCTATCGATGCTCATCAGCATGCTGCTCAGCTCGGGGAAGTGCACCGCGGTATCCACCACCATCTGGCCGGTGGGGATCTGGCTCGTGGAGACCACCGCGATGGTCCGCCCCGACTCCGCCTTGTCGAGGTTGACGGGGTCGGTGGCCACCAGCAGGTCGAAGCCCAGGTAGAGATCGGCGGAGCCGGCCGAGACCTTGTTGGCGGACTCGATCGTGGCGGAGGCGAGCTTGAGGTCGGAGACCACCGGCCCGCCCTTCTGGCTGAGCCCGGTCTGGTCGAGGCCGCGCACGTGCCGGCCGTCGAGCATGGCGGCGGTGCCGAGGATCTGGTTGATGGTCACCACCCCGGTGCCCCCGATCCCCATCATGTGCAGGGCGAAGCCCTCGGCCGGCACCTTGAGGGACGGCTCGGGCAGCTCGCCCTCGAGCGGGGTCACCTTCCGTTCCCTTTTGGGCGCCGTCCCGGCGCCCACGATGGTCAGGAACGACGGGCAGTCGCCGAGCAGGCACGAGTAGTCCTTGTTGCAGGACGACTGGTGGATGGCGGTCTTGCGGCCGAACTCGGTGTCGAGGGGCTGGACCGAGAGGCAGTTCGACTTCTTGCCGCAGTCCCCGCACCCCTCGCACACCCGCTCGTTGATGAACACCCGGGTCTGCGGATCCACCATCTTGCCGCGCTTGCGCAGGCGCCGCTTCTCCGCCGCACAGTGCTGGTCGTGGATGAGCACGGTGACTCCGCGGGTGGCGGCCAGCACCGACTGGGCTTCGAGGAGCCGATCGCGGTGCCAGACCTCCGCGTTCCCCGCGATCGACGTGCCCGAGTACTTGGCGGTGTCATCGCTGGTGATGATGATCTTCTTCACGCCCTCGGCCTCGAGCCGCCGGCTGAGGGCGGGGATGGGAAGTGCGCCCGCCGCGTTCTGGCCGCCGGTCATCGCCACCGCGCCGTTGTAGAGGATCTTGTAGGTGATGTTGACGCCGGAGGCGACCGCGTAGTTGAGGGCGAGGCCGCCCGAGTGGAAGAACGTCCCGTCGCCGATGTTCTGGAAGAGGTGCGACGTCTCGGTGAAGGGCGCGATGCCGACCCACTGCGCGCCCTCCGCGCCCATGTGGGTGACCCCGATGATGCCCCGATCCATGCCCATGGCCATGCCGTGGCAGCCGATGCCGGCGGAGGCCAGGCTGCCCTCCGGCACCACGGTGGAGCGATTGTGCGGGCAGCCCGAGCAGAAGAACGCGCTGCGGGCCAGGGTGAACGGCTTCGGCCGGCGCTTCAGCTCGTCGAGGTGCTGGATGCGCGCCTCCACCGAGTCGATGCGGATACGGCGCGCGAGCCGCCGGGCGATCGCGCGGGCCACCAGGTCCGAGTCCAGCTCGCCGACCGGCTGGAGCAGCGGACGGTCTTCCTCGTCGACCTTGCCCACCACCTGCGGCCGGTCGGTCATGCCGTAGAGGATCTCCTTGCAGAACATCTCGAGGAACGAGCGCTTCTCCTCGACGACCAGGATCTCCTGCAACCCCCGCGAGAACTCCCGCACCACCCGCGGCTCCATCGGGAACAGCATGCCCATCTTGAGGATCCGGATGCCGTAGCGGCGGAGTGGGCCCTCGTCGAGGCCGAGCTCGGCGAGGGCCTGGCGCACGTCGTAATAGGTCTTGCCGCTGGTGACGATGCCGAACCACGCGTTCGGCGACGGCACCGTGATCCGGTTGAGCTTGTTCTCGTACGCGTAGCGCCGCGCGAG
>DATGBR010000267.1:0-6955 GCA_035312605.1 Candidatus Methylomirabilota bacterium | reverse complement strand
CGGCGTTGTCTTGTCGCAGCCCGACAGGAGCACGACGCCGTCCAGCGGGTAAGCGCGGATGCACTCCTCCACGTCCATGGCCATGAGATTCCTGAACAGCATGGTCGTGGGCTTCATGAGGATCTCGCCCAGCGAGATGGTCGGGAACTCGAGCGGGAAGCCACCCGCCGAGAGCACCCCGCGCTTCACCGCCTCCGCCACCTGCCGCAGGTGCGCGTTGCAGTTGGTCAGCTCGGACCAGGAGTTGGCGATGCCGATCACCGGGCGCCCGTCGAACATCAGCTCGCTGAAGCCCTCCGCCTTGATCCACGAGCGGTGGGAGAAGCCGTCCAGGTCCTTCTTGCCGAACCAGTTGTGGCTGCGCAGCGTGGGCGTGCTCACGAGCGGCCTCCGTTGGGCGGATGCAGGGCATTCGGCGCCGGCCTGAGCGGCTTGCTGATGGACGTGATGACCAGGCTGTACTCGACCACCACGTCGTGGTCGTCGAACGCGATGGTGAGGACCTTGTTGGTCGTCTCGATGGTCAGATCCGACGGCAGCCGCTCGCTGCGCGAGTAGCCGTAGACGTAGGCGCGCCGGCCCGGCGTCGGCGCCTGGAGCGAGGGGTAGATGAACTGGCCGGTCGGCCGGCCCGCGAGGGCGAGCACCTCGGCCCGGGTGGTCTCGCCCCGCTTGATCTTCTTGGCGACCGACTCGTCGAACGCGGTCTCGTCGACCACGAAGGAGCTCGAGTAGTCGAACCCGACGAGCCGGCCCTCGTGGAACGTGTAGGTCATGGCCCGGACCGGGACCACGGTGGACCTCATCTCCGCGTAGGTGTACTGCAGCGTCGTCACCTGGCGGTTGCCTACCTGGGCGGTGGACTGGCCGTAGGGCGGGCCGAACCGCTGACGGATCTCGACTTCCGTCGTCGTGCCCAGCGTGAGCGTGGCCGGATCCGGGCGGCTGAAATCGGCCCCCAGCAGGCAGGCGCCCGCCAGGACGAGGGCGACGACCCGGGCGCGCGCGGAGGACAGTGGCAACATGGTAGTGCCCCACGCTATAGCGAGCGGGGGCACGCGTCAACGCCATCCGCGGCGGCCGGGCCGGGCGGGCTGCGCACCTCTGCCTCCCGGTATAGAATGGCCGCGCGGCAACCCCACGCGAGGAGACGACGGCAATGAGGCTAGCGGGCAAGGTGGCGGTGGTGACCGGCGGGGGCGCCGGGATCGGGCGCGGCATCGTGCTGTGCATGGCTCGGGAGGGCGCCGACATCGCGATCCCGGACATCCAGGACGCCAATGCCCAGGCGGTGGTCAAGGAAGTGCTGGCGATGGGGCGCAAGGCCATCTCGATGCGGTGCGACGTCACCAAGGGCGCCGAGGTGCAGGCGACGGTGGACCGCATCAAGAAGGAGATGGGCAAGGTCGACATCCTGGTGAACAACGCGGGCATGGCGTCGGCGCCGGGCATGCCGTTCACCAACAACTCGGAAGAGGACTGGGACAAGACCTACCAGGTCAACCTCAAGTCGGTCTTCCTCATGTGCAAGGCCATCGCGCCCTACTTCATCGAGCGCAAGGCGGGGCGCATCATCAATATTGCCTCAATCGCGGGGCCGCTTGCGGCGCTCACCATGCCGCCCTACTCGGTGGCCAAGGGCGGGGTCATCACCTTCACGCGGGTCATCGCCAAGGAGCTGGCGCCGCACGGCATCACCGTGAACGCGATCTGCCCCGGGGTGCTGTGGACCGCGTTCTGGGAGAAGCTGGCCCAGTTCATCGCCGATACCAACCCCGCCTTCAAGGGCATGACCGCGCGGCAGGTGTTCGACAAGCGGGTGGGCGACGTCATCCCGATGAAGCGGGAGCAGACCCCGGAGGACATCGGTTACGCCGCGGTCTTCCTGGCCTCCGAGGAGGCGCGCAACATCACCGGCCAGGCGCTCAACGTCGACGGCGGCTCGGTCATGCACTAGCGGAACTCCCTCTCCTCTCTGGGGAGAGGGCAGGGTGAGGGGTCGAGAGGGTGAGGGGTCGAAGCCGTGGGTAAGCGTATCGCGTTCGGATTGGCCGGCGTGCTCACGCTATTCCTCTGCGCGGGTGTCGTTCTCGCGCAGACGGCCAGGCCCGATCCCAAGACCGCGGCGGTACCAGTGATGAAGCAGCTCGAGGCCTTCCGCCGCGACGACTTCGACACCGCCTTCACGTTCGCGTCGAGCACGATCCGGGCCCAGTTCGACCGTCCCAGCTTCGAGACGATGGTGCGTCGCGGCTACCCGGAGATCGCGCGGTCGTCGTTCGCGGCGGTGGTCAAGACCGAGCTGCCGTCGGAGAGCGTCGCCTACGTCACGGTGAAGATCCGCGGGGCCAACGGCCAGAGCATCGAGGCGCTGTACGAGCTCACGTGGGAGGACGACTGGAAGATCAGCGGCGTGGTGACGCGGCCGGATGCCGGGGTCATTTGACGACCACTGAGCACCACCACCACCCCTCACCCTGCCCTCTCCCCTGAGGGGAGAGGGAGAAGGGGACTAGGAGCCAGATGGATTTTGACTTCACGCCGGAGCAGGAGACCTTCCGCCAGGAGGCGCGCGCCTGGCTGGCCGAGAACGTGCCGGCCGATCTCAAGGGGCGCGGCTTCGCCTCCTCGCGCGCCGACGTCAAGGAGGTCGAGCGCCTGCGCGACTGGCAGCGCACACTCCACAAGGCGGGCTACGTGGGCATGGACTGGCCGGCCGAGTACGGCGGGCGCGGCGCCTCGATCATGGAATCGATCATCCTCTACGAGGAGATGTCGCGCGCGGGCAGCCCGCAGCCCCTGAACCGGAGCGGCCTCAGCATGCTGGGCCCCACGCTCATGAAGCACGGCACCCCGGCCCAGCAGGCGAGGCACCTCGACCGCATCCTGACCGCGGAGGACATCTGGTGCCAGGGCTTCTCCGAGCCCAACGCGGGCAGCGACCTGGCCAACCTCCAGACCCGCGCGGTGCTGGACGGCGATCACTACGTGCTGAACGGCCAGAAGGTGTGGACGAGCATGGCCCACGTCGCCGCGTGGGGCTTCTTCCTGGTGCGCACCGATCCGACCCTGGCCAAGCACAAGGGCATCACGTTCCTGCTGCTCGACATGAAGAGCCCCGGCCTCACCATCCGGCCGCTCCGCCAGATCACCGGGGAGGCGGAGTTCAACGAGGTCTTCCTCGAGAACGTGCGCGTGCCGGCCACCAACGTGGTCGGCAAGGTGAACGAGGGCTGGGGCGTGGCCCTCACCACCCTGGCCTACGAGCGCGACGTGCTCACCATGATCCGCCACATCAGCCTCCGCACCGCGCTCCACAAGCTGCTCGCGCTGGCGAAGCGCACCATGAAGAACGGGCGCCCCGCCTCGGAGGACCCGGTGGTGCGGCAGAAGATCGCCGCGCTCTCCATCGGCGAGCGAGTGCTGCAGCTCAACGGCTACCGCAGCCTCACCAAGATCCTGCGCGGCGGCGCGCCGGGGCCGGAGGGCTCGACCTCCAAGCTCTTCTGGAGCCTGCTGGACCAGGAGCTGGCCGAGCTGGCCACCGAGATCATCGGCCCCTACTCGCAGATCAAGGCGGGCAGCCCGCACGCGCCCGACGAGGGCGAGTGGGAGTTCTACTGCCTGCTCGCGCGCGGCAGCGGCATCCGCGCGGGCACCACCGAGATCCTGCGCAACATCCTGGGCGAGCGCGTGCTCGGCCTGCCGAAGGACTGACCCCGCACCCCGCATCCACCGGAGGACGCACCGTGGCCACCGACAGTGAGCTGCTCTACGAGGTGAAGGACCGCATCGCGACCATCACGCTCAACCGGCCCGACAAGATGAACGCCTTCACCGGGCCCATGATCGAGCGCTGGGCTGCCTCGCTGCACGAGGCCCAGCACGATCCGAACGTGAACGTGGTGGTGGTCACCGGCGCGGGCAAGGCCTTCTGCTCGGGCGGCGACGTGGGGCGCATGGGCACCGGCGATCCGACCCCGCTCGACAACAAGAACGGCCTCTGGGAGCACATCCACCGCATCCCAAAGACGCTCGAGGCGATGGACAAGCCGGTCATCGCCATGATCAACGGGGTGACGGTGGGCGCGGGGATGGGCATGTCGCTCATGTGCGACATGCGCATCGCCTCCGACGCGGCCCGCTTCTCCACCGGCTACGTGCGGGTCGGCCTGGTGCCGGGGGACGGCGACACCTACTTCCTGCCGCGCCTGATCGGCACCGCGAAGGCCCTCGAGCTCCTGTGGACCGCCGACTTCATCGAGGCGCCCAAGGCGCTTGAGCTCGGTATCGTCAACCGGGTGGTGCCGCACGACAAGCTCGCGGAGGAGACCTACGCCTTCGCGCGCCGCGTGGCCGACGGCCCGCAGATTCCTATCAGAATGATAAAGAGGCTCGTTTACCAGTCGATGCGCCTCGACCTGCGCACGCACCTCGACCTGGTGTCGTCCCACATGGCGGTGGTGCGCGAGACAGAGGACCACAAGGAAGGCGTGCAGGCCTTCAAGGACAAGCGCCCACCGAAGTTCAAGGGGCGCTAGCGCACGATGAGGGCGATCGACAGGGCGAGCAGCACGCCCATCGTGATGTTGAACGCGCGCAGCCGCCGGCGGGTGCCGAGCACGTGGTGGACGCTGGCCCCGAAGGCGAGCCAGACGAACCCGCTCGGCAGCGCGGCCAGCGCGAACAGGCCGCCGAGGGAGGCGGCCTGCGTCACCGAGCTGCCCGAGTCGGCGTGGAGGAACGTCCCGGCGGCGCTCGCGGTCACGAGCCACGCCTTCGGGTTGACCCACTGAAAGACGGCCGCGCCGACGTAGCCGACCGGATCGCCGGCCACCGTCGAGTCGAGGCTCGCGGACGTGGCGATCTTCCACGCTAGCCAGAGGAGAAAGGCGGCGCCGCCCCAGTTCAGCACCCGGAGCGCCAGCGGGTGGGCGAGGACGAGGCTACCCAGCCCGAGCGGCACCAGGAACATCATGAGCGCCATGCCGGTCGTGACCCCGAAGAGGCACGGCAGCCCCCGGAGGATGCCCGCGTTCGCGCCCGCCGCGGTCACCATCACGTTGCTCGGCCCCGGCGTCACCGCCGCCACCACCGCGAAGATCAGGAAGGCCACCGCCTGCTCGGTCGTCATGGCTCACCTCCATGCGCCCTGAGCAGACCAGATCAGGCGGCCAAGGTCTTGAACGATCGTGCCGGCGCGACGCGACCGCCTGGATCGCGAGCGAGGGGCCGGTCGGCGGGGTGGAGCTGTTTCGCGCCTGGTTCGCCGGCCCGGCCTACGCGAAGCATCGACACGACACCTACGCGATCGGCCTGACCGACCGGGGCGTCCAGGCCTTCGACTACCGAGGCGCCGGCCGGATCAGCATGCCGGGGCAGGTGGTCGTGCTTCACCCCGACGAGGTCCACGACGGGCGCGCCGGCACCGAGGCCGGCTTCGGCTACCGCATCGTCTACGTGGAGCCTGGGCACATGTCCGAGGCGCTCCGGTCGCTCTGCGGGCGGCCGTACCCGCTGCCGTTCGTCCGCGAGCCGGTGTCGCGCAACGGTCTCCTGGCCGGGGCCGTGCGGCGAGCCTTCGCCTCTCCGCTCGACCCGCTGGGCGCCGACGGCCTCATCGCCGATCTCGCCGAGGGATTGCTGGCCGGCGAAGGGCCGGGGGGCCGGCCGGTGCCGGCACGGCGCGTCGACGCCGCCGTCATCGAGCGCGCCCGGCAATTCCTCGACGCGGAGCGGACGCGCGTCGTCCATTCCTCCGAGCTGGAAGCGATCACCGGCCTCACGCGCTACGACCTGGCCCGCCAGTTCCGGCTCATGTTCGGCACGAGCCCGCACCGCTACCTGCTGATGCGGCGGCTGGACCTGGCGCGGCGGCTGATCCTCGAGGCGCGGCCGCTGGCCGACGTGGCCGGCGAGGCCGGATTCGCGGATCAGGCGCACTTCACGCGGGTGTTCAAGGCCGCGTTCGGCCTGACCCCGGCCCGCTACCGCGCGCTGAGGCGGGCGACGCCCGCGACGAGCTGGTCGGTGAGGTAGGCGTTCGTCGTGGCCGACCGGCGCACGCTCCTCGTCACCACGTCGATCCTGGCGGTGGGTCTCATCGCCGCGCTGGCGATCTACGTCGCCGCGGCGCGCGCGCCGGACGATTCCTCGGACGAGCTGACCGACTCCAAGCAGTACCTGCGGCAGATGGAGCTCTATGGCGGCAAGGCGAACGTGCTGGCCGCCGAGCTGCAGCACTGGTTCGGCAGCCTGTGGCACGGCCGGCGGCTCGCGCTCACGGTGGCCTGCGGCACGGTGCTGGTGGCCGCGGCATACTGGCTCGTGGCGGCTCCGCTGCCGTCCGATCTCGAGAAGGGTGGATAGATGCTCGAGCTCGTCGTGCGGATGGCGGACATCACCACGCTCGGCGTGGACGCGATCGTCAACGCGGCCAACGAGCGGCTCGCCCCCGGCGGCGGCGTCTGCGGCGCCATTCACGCCAAGGCGGGGCCCGAGCTGGCCGCGGCCTGCACCGCGCTCGGCGGCTGCCCCACCGGCGAGGCGCGCATCACCCCGGGCTTCCGGCTGCCGGCCCGGTTCGTCATCCACGCCGTCGGGCCGCTCTGGCGGGGCGGCGCGGCGGGAGAGCCCGAGCTGCTGGCCTCGGCGTACCGCTCCTCGATCCTGCTGGCCCAGGAGCACGATCTCCGCAGCGTGGCGTTCCCGGCGATCAGCACCGGGATCTTCGGCTACCCGCTGGACCCGGCGACGCGGGTCGCGGTGGAGGCGGTCCGGACCGCGACGGCCAAGCCGGGCAGCATCCGGCAGGTGATCTTCGCCTGCTTCGGCTCGGACGTCTTCATGGCCTACCGCGACGAGGGGATTCCCGGCCAGGTCTGACTGCCCCGCCGCGGGCCGCCTGTTTGTTCGGCAGCTCGCCCCGCGATGCTCGATGATTTGGCAGCCACGG
>DATGBR010000266.1:0-4468 GCA_035312605.1 Candidatus Methylomirabilota bacterium | reverse complement strand
TCTACGGGGACGACGGCAAGCTCCAGAACGGGTGCTTCCTCGATTACCGCATGCCGGTGACCTCGGACGTGCCGATGATCGACGCGATCCTGGTCGAGGTCGCCAACCCCAAGCATCCGTACGGCGTGCGCGGTGTCGGGGAGACGCCGATCGTGCCGCCGCTCGGGGCCATCGCCAACGCCATGGAGAACGCCACCGGCATCCGCTTCACCGAGCTGCCGATGTCGCCGCCCAAGGTGCTGAAGGCGCTCCAGGAGCAGGGCCGCAACAAGCCCTGAGCACGCACCCATGGCGCGAGTGGTGCTGATCGGCAACCTCGCGCAGCTCACCGGGGGCGTCGCCGAGTTCCAGCTATCAGCGACGTCCGTGAAGCAGCTCTTCCAGCAGCTCGCCGAGCTGCACCCCGCCCTCGGCCCGCACCTGCAGGAAGGGGTCGCGGTGGCCATCGACGGGCAGATCTACCAGGACACGCTGTTCGAGCCGATCGGCCCCGACAGCGAGGTCTTCGTCCTCCCGCAGATCGCGGGCGGATAACCACCCCTCACCCTGACCACCCCTCACCCTGCCCTCTCCCCGGAGGGGAGAGGGAGAGATGGAGGCGTCAATGCCACGGATGGAACCGCTCGGGA
This sequence comes from Candidatus Methylomirabilota bacterium, assembly GCA_035312605.1. Lineage (GTDB taxonomy): Bacteria > Methylomirabilota > Methylomirabilia > Rokubacteriales > CSP1-6 > CAMLFJ01. The sequence goes on along the minus strand of DATGBR010000266.1, from coordinate 3,839 downwards.
TCCACGAGGTCGACGACGAGATCCGGCACATGTGCGAGGAGTCCGAGCGCCAGATCGGCACCTCGGCCAGCACCCGCACCTACGCCCGCAACCCGGCGGTGGTCAAGGCGCTCGCCACCTTCCGGGCCGCCCTGGCCCGCGAGGGGACCATCGACCCGGTCATCCGCGAGCTGGTGCGGATCAAGGTCGCGGGGCTCAACGCCTGTCGCTACTGACTCAAGGCGCGCTATGCCGGGGCCCGGCATGCGGGAGCGACCGAGCAGAAGATCGCCGCGATCAACGACGAGACCTCCACGCTGCTGACCCCGAGGGAGCGGGCCGCGGTCCGCTTCGCCGAGAAGCTCGCGGTGGATCACCAGAAGGTCGACGATGCCCTGTGGGCCGAGGTGCGCGCCCAGTTCTCGGAGGCCGAGGTGATCGAGCTGGTGGCGCACACCACGCTCTACATCGGGTTCGGCCGGTTCAACGAGATCGTGGGGATCGACCCGGCCTAGCGGGATCCCGGCGATGACGACCGGTCGGCGGCTCGTCATCGTCTTCGTGGTCGACGGCCTCCGACCCGACTCCATCACCGCCGAGGACACGCCCACCCTCTTCCGCCTGCGCGCCGAGGGCGTGAGCTTCGCCGACAGCCACGCGGTCTTCCCCACCGTGACCCGGGTCAACGCGGCCGCGCTCTCGACCGGGACCCAGCCCGGCACCAGCGGCCTCCTCGGCAACCAGCTCTACCTGCCGGCCGTCGATCCCCGGCGCGCGGTCGACACCGGCAACTACCGGAACCTCCTCGCGCTCGACCAGGTCACCGGCGGCCGGCTGCTCATGGCGCCGACGCTGGCCGAGCGGCTGCACGCGCGCGGGCTCCGGCTGGTCGGGGTCAGCTCGGGCTCGACGGGCAGCGCCTTCCTCCTGAACCCGAAGGCGCCGTCCGGAGTCGGCGCGGTCGTGAACGGCTACTTCGATCCCGGCCAGACCGTCGCCTACCCCGCGCCGGTCAGCGAGGCGATCCTCTCGAAGTTCGGGCCCGCCCCGCCCAAGGCGCCGGGGGGCGCCCGCTACGACGCCTCGGTCACCTGGACGCAGCAGGTGCTGCGCGAGTACGTGCTCCCGGAGCTCGGGCCCGACGTGGTGATCAACTGGCTGACCGAGCCCGATCATAGCCAGCACCACGTGGGCGTCGGGTCGCCCGACGCGCGCGAGGCCCTCCGCCACGACGACGCCGAGATCGCCCGCGTGCTGGCGAGCCTGGACGGGCTGGGCCTGGCCTCACGCACCGCGGTGCTGGTGGCCTCCGACCACGGGTTCAGCACGAACACCGGCGGGGTCGACGTGGTCCGCGCGCTCGTCGACGCGGGGCTGAAGGCGGCGCTCGACTCGGCCGACGTGATCCTCGCGAGCAGCGGCCAGGCGATCGCGCTGCACGTGGAGCATCACGACCCGGATCGCATCGCGCGCATCGCCCGGCTCATCCAGGCGCAGGATTGGGGCGGGGTGATCTTCACCGCCGGCCGCGCGGCCGGCGAGGCTCGGGGCGCCGTCGACGGCACGTTCTCGCTCGAGCTGATCCACGCCGCGAATTTCGAGCGCGGCGCCGACCTCGTCGCGACGTTCCCCTGGAGCTCGCAGCCGAACGCCCACGGGGTGGCCGGCACCGACCTGGCCTGCGTCAGCGGCGGCGCCCGGCTCTACGCGAGCGATCACGGCAGCATGAGCCCGTGGAACGTGCGCAACACCCTCTTCGCCTGGGGCGCGGGTGTCAAGCAGCGCACGACGGTCCGGGTCGCGGCGGGCAACGTGGACGTGACGCCGACGATCCTCGCGCTACTCGGCGTCGACCCGGAGCCGGGAGCCCCGACCGGGCTCGACGGCCGCGTGCTGGCCGAGGCGATCGAGGGCGGCCCGGACCCAGAGCGGGTCGTGGCCGAGACGCGCGTGCACACTACGGAGTCCGGCGCGTACCGCGCTGCGATCCAGGTGTCCCACGTGGACGGGCGCCGCTACGTGGACAAGAGCTGGCGCGTCCGGTGACGCCTCCGCCGTGCGCGACCTCCGGAAGTCCGGAGGTCGCCCACTGGGACGCCGGGGTCCCCCGTCAGATCCCGGTGTGCGTGTGATGCGTGTGGCGAACTTCCTCCTTCCGGCGGCTCATCGACACGAAGGCGAACACGATCACGACCAGCAGGGCCGCCCCCACCATCAAGGCGATCGTGGGATTGACGCCCAGGAACGTTCCGGGCTCACGCTCCACGATGCGCTCGGTCTTCTCGGTGCGGGTCTCGGTCTGCACGTTGGTCGACGGGGCCGGCTGCATCGCCGGGGGCTGCGACTGCGGCGTGCTGCTGCTGGGTGCGCTGCCGTCGGGCGCGGGTGCCGCCGGCTTGGAGTCCGAGGGCGCGCCCGCGGGCGGAGCCGGCGCGGTCGGCTGCTGCGCGCTCGCGTCGAAGGCCAGGCCCCCGATGAGAAGCGAAGTGAGAAGCAAGGTCAGGCCGAGTCCGATCGTCGAGTTGCGATTCATGAGCGCGTCCTCCTTTGTCGCCAGAGGACGCAATGGCAATGCCAGCGGCATTCCGCGCAAGATCGGACACTTGCGTCGGTGTGCAACGCCGGTGCGGCACTTTCACCCGGGTAGGGGTTACCCGGCCCGTGCTTGCAGGCCCGTCAGCGCTTCTCGGCGGGAGTCGAGGTGGCCGGCCCCATGCCCCACACCTGGATGACGGTCTCCTCGTCCTTCGCGCCGTCGTAGTGCACCTTCCCCGCGTAGTGGATCACGTAGCTTCCCGCCGGCGCGGGCACGGTGGCGTCCGGATCGAACTTCTCGCCGGTGCCCATCCACCAGGTGCCGGAGATCACCACGAAGAAGCGGTCGTTCGGGTGGAAGTGCGGGCGGCTCATGTTGCCGGGCAGCCACTTGAGGCGGACGACGTACGGCCCCGGCTTGCCGGGATCGCCGAAGAGCACCGCCTGCTCGTTGGTACCCGCCGCGTTCCGCACCCACTTGATCTCGGCCGGCGTCTTGAAATCGACCGCGCTCCGGTCGATGTCGGGCGCTCCGAAGCCCGAGGGCACGATCAGCAACAGGGCGAGCGCCGCGAGGGCCAGCCCACGGGTCGTTCCGCTCATACCGCCTCCTCGAGTTTGAAGTGAGGGTATGATGCGCCAGTCATGGCCGAGACACCAGCCGCGCCGCTGCCCATCGAGCCGATCACGCGCCCGTTCGACGCGGTGGTCGCGCTGCCCGGCTCGAAGAGCTATTCGAACCGCGCGCTGCTCGTGGCCGCCCTGGCCCGCGGCACCTCCGAGATCACCCAGGCCCTGGCCTCCGACGACACGCGCTACATGCAGCGCGCCCTGGAGGCGCTCGGAGTGCGGGTGCGGGCCGACGAGGCGGCGCACACCTTCGTGGTGGAGGGCGTGGACGGCCGCTTCCCGGCCACGGAGGCCGCGCTCCAGATCGGCAACGCGGGCACCGCGGCGCGCTTCCTGACCGCGGCGGTCGCGCTCGGGCAGGGCACGTTCGTGGTGGACGGCTCGCCCGCGATGCGCAAGCGCCCGATCGAGCCGCTGCTCGACGGCCTGCGCGCGCTCGGCGTCGACGCGGTCAGCCGCGAGGGCACCGGCTGCCCGCCGGTGGTGGTGCGCGCGGCCGGGATCGCGGGCGGGCGCGCGCGCATGCGTGGGGACATCTCGAGCCAGTACTTCAGCGCGCTCCTGCTCGCGGCACCCTACGCGCGACGGGACGTGGAGATCGAGGTGGAGGGCGACCTCGTCTCGGCGCCCTACATCACGATGACGCTCTCCACCATGGAGACCTTCGGGGTCCGCGCCGAGCGCGAAGGCGACCG
>DATGBR010000265.1:0-7054 GCA_035312605.1 Candidatus Methylomirabilota bacterium | reverse complement strand
TGGTGCGCGCGCTCGAGCACGCCAAGACGGTGGGCGCGCGGATCGGGGCCATCGTGGGCCGCGACGGCGGCTTCACCGCCACCGTGGCCGACGCGTGCGTGCTCATCCCCACCGTGAGCCCGGAGCGGCTCACCGCCCACGTGGAGGCCTTCCAGGCGGTGGTCTGGCACATGCTGGTCGCCCACCCTCGCCTCCAGGCCGCCCCGATGCGATGGGAGAGCCTCGCGCGATGAGCGCGATGTCGGGCCGGGTCGTGATCCTGGGGGCGAGCGGCTTCCTGGGCCGCGCGCTCCTTGGCGTCCTCATGCGGGACGGGGTGGAGGTGATCGGTCACTCCTCGCGGACCCTCGACCTCACCCGTCCGGACGCCTTCTCCGCCCTCGACTCGGTCCTCACCCCCGAGACCGTGCTCGTGCTCGCCTCCGCCCTCACCCCGGATCGCGGGCAGACGCCGGCCACCTTCCTGGCCAACACCACGATGGCCACCAACCTGGCCGCCTACCTCGGGGGGCGGCGCGTCGGCTCCCTCATCTACCTGGGCTCCGACGCGGTCTACGGCTTCGGCGACGAGGCGGTGACCGAGGACACCCCGGTGGCTCCCACCGGCTACTACGCCCTTGGCAAGTACGCGGCGGAGCGCGTGATGGACTGCGCGGCGCGGGCCGCGTCGGTGCCCTTGCTCGCGCTGCGGGTGACCGGCGTGTACGGGCCGGGCGATCCCCACGCCTCCTACGGTCCCAATGCATTCGCCCGCTCCCTGGTCCGCGACCGCTCGGTCCGCATCTTCGGGGCGGGCGAGGAAGAGCGCGACCACATCTTCGTCGACGACGTCGCGGCGATCGCGGCCGGATTGCTGCGGACCGGCGCGGCGGGCGTCTACAACGTGGCCACCGGGCAAAGCCGCTCGTTCGCGGACGTGGTGAAGACGATTCGCGACCTCGTGCCCTACGACGTGGAGGTGGCGAGCGTCGCCCGGAAGGGCGCCATCACCCATCGCCGGTTCGACGTGGGTCGCCTCACCGCCGCGCTCCCCGGCCTGCGATTCACCCCGCTGCGCGACGGCCTCACCGCGACCCTTGGCGCCTTCGGAGCGCTCCGCCATGGCTGAGGTCGACCTCCTCGACCGTTACGCGCGCACCACCCGAGACATCGCGGCGCGGGCCGCCGCGGTGCCGGCCCAGCGCGAGGTCGCGAGCCGGTTCGCCCGCGAGTACTTCGACGGCGACCGCGGTCAGGGCTACGGCGGGTATCGCTACGACGGGCGCTGGGTGCCGGTCGCGGAGCGGTTTCGCGACCACTACCAGCTCGCGGCCGGCCAGCGGGTCCTCGACGTCGGGTGCGCCAAGGGGTTCCTGCTCCACGACCTCCGGCTGGTCGTGCCCGGCCTGCGCGTGTCCGGGCTCGACGTCTCGAGCTACGCGCTCGCCCACGCGATGGAGGACGTCCGCCCGTGGCTGACGGTGGGCTCGGCCGAGCGGCTCCCGTTCGTGGACGGCACCTTCGATCTGGTCGTGTCGATCAACACCGTCCATAACCTGGACCGGGCCGAGTGCGTGCGGGCGCTGGCCGAGATCGAGCGGGTCGGGCGCGGGCACCGCTACGTGCAGGTGGATTCCTGGCTGAACGACTCGCAGCGGGAGAAGTTCGAGCGCTGGCAGCTCACCGCGCGGACCTACTTCGATCCGGCCGGCTGGCGCCGGCTGTTCGCGGAGGCAGGTTACCGCGGAGACTACTACTGGACCGTCACGGAGTGACGGGCCCGGACCGGAGAGAGAGACCATGAAGATCTTCGTCGACTCGGCGAACCTGCTGGAGATCGAGGAGGCGCTCGAGCGCGGCTTCCCGTCGGGCATCACCACGAATCCATCGATCCTGGCCAAGGAAGAGAAGGCGGACTTCCGCGAGCACATCAACAAGATCATCGAGCTGGTGCAGCGGTACGGCTACGACATTCCGCTGAGCGTCGAGGTCTTCTCGACCCGTCCGGAGGAGATGATCACCCAGGCGGAGGACTTCGTGCGCTACTTCGGGCACTACCCGAAGCTGAACGTGAAGATCCCGGTGGGCTGGGATGAGCTGGCGGTCATCCGGGAGCTCCGGCTCCGGGGGATCCAAGTGAACTGCACGTGCTGCATGTCGTACGGCCAGGCCACCATGGCGGCGGCGGCGGGGGCCAACTTCGTGAGCCTGTTCTACGGTCGAATCCGGGACATCGGGTACGACGCGGCGGCGGTGGTGCGCGACGTCCGGGCGACCTTCCGGGAGCGGTCGGTTCCGTGCGAGATCATCGTGGGGAGCATCCGCCACATTGCGGACATCAGCGAGTCGTTCCAGGCGGGGGCGGACATCGTGACGGTGCCGCCCAAGTTCTTCCGCGCGATGGTGAGCCACCCGAAGACCGACGAAGCAGTGCGCCAGTTCGTCACCGACTTCCAGAAGTGGATGCAGTAGGCCCACGGCCTCCCCAGCGATGGCGCTCCGCTACTCGACCGACCTCGGGGTGATGGACCGTTTGAAGAACGAATTGGCGTTCCAGGTCCGCCGACGCATCTTCGATCGCTTTATGCGGGAGTGCGCCCCGACGCCCGACTCTCGGGTGGCGGACTTCGGCGTCTCGGGGAACCGCGATCACCCGGCGCACTATTTCTTCGAGAGCCTCTACCCGTACCGCGACCGGCTCACGGCCATCGGTCGGGCGGCCGAAGAGGCGGGGTGGTTAGCGAAGGCGTTTCCCGGCGTGCGATTCCTGGAGACTGACCTGCGCGCGATTCCGCTCCCGACCGGATACTTCGACTACGGTATCTGCAATGCGGTGGTGGAGCACGCCGGCCCGGCCCGGCAGCAGGCGGCCGTAGTGGCCGAGGTGTGTCGGGTTTGCCGATGCGTGCTGTTCACCACTCCGAACAAGTGGTTCCCGATGGAGCTGCACACGTGGGTGCCGATGCTCCACTGGCTGCCCGAGCGTCAGTATCGGGCGGTGCTCCGCCGGCTCGGCCTGGACTACTTCGCCGAGGTCGAGAACCTCAATCTGCTCGACGCCGCGTCATTCCTGGCGCTGTTCCCGGCGACGCGTCGGAATGAGCTCCTCCCGACCGGACTTCCGCTGCTGCCCTCGAACCTGCTCTGCCTTTCGCGTACGGTCGAGGAAGGGGCGGCCGCGGGCCGCCCACCGGGGCCGGATATGACCGGGGGGGTCCGCTGATGGCGCTCGAGTTCGGGCAGCGAGTTTACGGCTCGGTACGCTCCGAGGCCCGCGTGTCGACCCCAGTGCGGCAGGTGGCGCTCGCGGTGGTTGTGGCGGGCGCCTGCCTCGCGGTGATCCACGTCAGCGCTCTCGCGAACGGGTACTACCAGATCTACTACGGCCGGTTCGGGTGGGGCCTGCCAGAGGTGGCGTTCCTGCTGCACTATCTCCTCTTCGGGAGCGTTGCGGCGGGCTGCCTGGCGTGGGCGGCCTCGGTGAGCATCGGCGACGGGTTCGTGCGCACCTTCGAGCGGCTTCGGGTGCTCTCGAGGCGCGCGACCCTCGTGGTGGTGGGAACGTCGGCGGCGGTCACGTTCGGGATGGTGACCCTGGCCCGTTACGGGCTGCTACGGAACACCGCGATGACCGACGACGAGAACGCGTATGTGTTCATGGCGCGGGTCTTCGCGAGCGGGAAGCTCTATCTGGCCTCGATGCCGGTCGATGTCCGGCCCTTCTTCGATAACCAATTCATCATCAACGACGGCAAGTGGTACGGCATATACTTTCCCGGTCATCCCCTGGTCCTCGCGCTGGGCGCGGTGGTTGGGGCCGAGCGATGGATGCCGTCCCTGGTGGCGGCTGCGACGGTAGGGATGGCGTTCATGGTCGCACGCCGGATCTTCGGGGCTCGGGCCGCGACGATCGCGACGATCCTGTTCCCAGTGACGGTATACCTCGTCCTGCCCTCGGCCACGCTTCTGGCGCACTCGACGGCGGCGCTGGCGCTCCTGATCTTCGTCTACGGGACGGTTCGGATCGGCGAGGATCCCGCACCGATCGGCTGGTGGGTGGTGGCCGGGGCGGGGTTGGCGTGGGCCGGATTGACCCGTCCACTGGGTCCGATCGCCTTCGCGATTCCGTGGCTCGGTGGGATGATCGCGGGGGCGGCGAGGAGTCGCCGGCCCCGCGCGTGGGCTGGATTGGCGGTCTTCTGCGCGATCGGTATGGCGACCGGGGCCCTCTTCGGCGGGTACAACTACGTGCTGACCGGGAACCCGCTCGAGACCGGGTACCAGCGCTCGGTCGTGCTCAACCAGCACGCGATCCTGGCCGGGCGCCTTCCCGCCCCGTGGCCACTTCCCACCATCTACGAGATCGGGCATACCGTGCTGCGGTTGAACTTCTGGGAGTTCGGCTGGCCTCTGTCGCTGCTGTTCGTCCCATTCTTCCGGCGCACCGAGGCGAGCGTTCGCCTGGCCGCGGGGACCTGCGCGGTTCCTCTCGCCTACGCGTTGCTCGGGATGACCAACGTGTACGCCCTCGGGCCGACGCACTACGCGGAGATCGCGGTCTTCGTGGCCATGCTCTCCGCCAGCGGGCTGGAGCAGCTGGTAGAGCGCTCCCGAGCGTGGCCGGCGGGCGAGCGATGGTCACGCTTTATTATGGCGGTGCCGATGGGGAGCGTGCTGTGCATGCTGCTGGTGTTCCTGCCCATCCACGCAGCTTCTCTCCGCGAGATGTCACTGATCGCCCGGGCGCCGTACGAGCTCGTGGAGCGAGTCGGCCTGGACCGGGCGGTCGTTTTCGTGGACAGCCTGCCGGCGTTGCAGGTCTTTCCCGGAGCTTGGGTTTACTTTCACCGCAATCCGCGGCCAGATCTGCAGGATTCAATTCTGTTCGTGCGCGATCTGGGCCCCACTCGAGACGCGCGGCTGATGGAGGCGTTTCCCGGTCGCCGGGGCTATCTCATGGGCATGCGCGATGGAAAGCTCACCCTTCGCCCGCTCCAGCCATGACCAGGATGTGATAATCGAACCACGGGAGGGGGCATGACGGAGACGTCTGGGAGGGGCGATCGCGGGGCAGAGGGCGTGAACGCGGCACCGGCGCAGAGGGTGGCGGCCCGCGATCCGGCGGACGTGGCGCGCGCGGTGGAGGACCACCTCGCCTGTCCGCGTTGCCACGCGTCCGTGGTGGTGCGGGACAGCCGGATACGGTGCTCGAAGAGTGGGTGCGGGTTTGAGGGCTCGATCACGGGCGGGGTCCCGATCATGCGGACGCAGCTCGACCGGTCGTTCTTCGACGACAAGCACGCGGTGATGGAGCACGGCTCGAGTGAGCCGGGAGTGAGGCGGTGCTGCTATGCCGAGCAAGCCGAGGTGATCGAAGCGCTGATCCCCGGCAAGGCGGTCGTGGTTGACGTGGGATGTGGTCCCGCCCTGCCGTATAGGCGTCCGGGGTCGTCCTTCCTGATCGGGGTCGACATGTCGTACGATTCTCTGCGGGCGAACGCGGAGGTGGACCTGCCGGTCTACGCGTCCGCGGGAGACCTGCCGCTCGCGGATGGATTGGTCGACGCGATCGTGAGTCTTTACGCGATCCACCACTTCGGAGGGGCGGATCGTCGCGAGAACGAGGCTCGCGTCGCGCGGGGATTCGCCGAGTTCCGGCGCGTGCTCAAGCCGGGCGCGAGCCTGCTCGTCTTCGAGCTTTCTCCCTGGTGGCCCGTCTGGCAGCTACAACGTACGACGTGGAACCTGGTGCGGAAGCTGATCCCAACCATGGACATCTTCTTCTGGAGAGAGGGAGCGTTGCTGGAGCTTGCGTCGAGGAGCCTCGGGGGCCGAGCAACGGTGCGCCGGATACGCTTCAAGGCCCCCCTCTCGATGCCCATCCCGCCGGTGTTCGCATGTCCCGGCCTGAAGATCCCTCGACTGCTGTTCCCGTTCCACGTCAACCTCTACCACTGGACGGTCTAGCCCGGCCGGAGGTACGAGGAGACGAAAGTCGCAGCGCCCGGTGTCGGCCGCGTCGAGTCGAATCGACCCAGCCGGAACGGTCCCGGGCTCACCGGGGGCCGCTCGCCGGTGACGAGCGCGGCTATGATCTCGCCCACGGCCGGTGACAGCTTGAAGCCGTGGCCGGACATGCCGGCGGCGATCCAAAACCCCCGGAGCGGTGATTCGTCGAGAATCGGCATCCAGTCCGGCGTGATGTCGAACGCGCCCGCGTAGCCGCGGCTGAACCGAGCCTCGCCCAGGGCCGGGATCGCCCGGGCGGTGCGGGCCAGGACCTCCGCCGCCTCGTCGAAGCCGGCCTCGGCGCCGAGCAGATCCGCGTCCATCGGGTGCTGCGCCTCATCGTCGGTGAGGGAGCCGGTGATCGTGAGGCCACCGGTCTCGGGCCGCACGTAGCTGCCGCCCACGAGGTCCAGGTACACCGGATGGGCCGCGCCGAACCCGGCTGGGCGTGCCACGACGAACACCGGGTGCCGGCCGACCACGATCGGCAGCTCGACCCCGGCTAGGCGTGCCACGCGTGGCGCCCACAGCCCGGCGGCGTTGATGACCACTGGGGCATCGATCGGCTCACCCCGCGCGGTGTCGACCCCGACGACCCGCCCGGCCTCCCTGCGGATCGCGACGACCTCCACGCCCTGCTCGATCGCGGCACCCCGCCGGCGCGCCGCGCTCGCGAAACCGGCGGTGACCGCGGCCGGGTCGGCGTATCCCGAGCCGGGCTCCCAGAGAACCGCGCCCAGGCCCGAGGGATCGATGCGGGGCTCGATCCGGCCGAGATCTCCGGGGTCCACGATCTCGGCCCGGATGCCCACGTTCCGCTGGAGCGCGAGGGTGTTCTCGAGCGTGGGCCGCATGGCGGCCGAGACGCCGATGAGGGCTCCGGTCCGCACGAAGCCGGACTCCCCGCCGACCGCCTCCCCGAAGCGCTCGAAAACCGCGAGCGACCGGAGAACCATCTCGCTCGTCTCGCGGGTCGGGTAGAGCTGGCGGATGATGCCCACCGAACGGCCGGTGCCGCCCGCGCCCATGAAGGCGCGCTCCATGACGAGGGCGCGCCGCATCCCCA
>DATGBR010000264.1:0-3591 GCA_035312605.1 Candidatus Methylomirabilota bacterium | reverse complement strand
TCGACCTCGGCGAGCGGCGTGCCGATCCGGACCTGGAACACCCCGTCGGGCGCCGTCGTGGCATCCGCCGGCCCGGCGGGGCCGCCCCGCAGCAGCATCACCGAGCGCTCACGCACCGCGTCCGGCAGATCGGCCGCGTCGACTCGCAGGCCCCGGGCCAGCACCACCGCGCGCTCGACCACGTTCTCCAGCTCGCGCACGTTGCCCGGCCACGAGTAGGCCTCGAGGCACCCGAGCGCCTCGTCGCTGAAGCCGTCGAGCTGGCGGTTGTTCTTGGCCGCGTACACGCGCAGGAAGTGCTGGGCGAGCACCGGCACGTCCTCGTGCTTATCCCGGAGCGGGGGAACCTGGATCGTGATGACGTTGAGGCGGTAGAAGAGGTCTTCGCGGAAGCGCTTGTCCCGCACGAGCGTAGCCAGATCCTGGTTGGTGGCGGTGACGATGCGCACGTCGACCCGGATCGTCTTGGTGCCGCCCACCCGCTCGAACTCGCCCTCCTGCAGCACGCGCAGGATCTTGGGCTGGGTCACCGCCGAGAGGTCGGCGATCTCGTCGAGGAACAGGGTGCCACCGTCGGCCAGCTCGAAGCGCCCCTCCTTGCGGCCGGCCGCCCCGGTGAACGCGCCCTTCTCGTAGCCGAAGAGCTCGGACTCGAGCAGCGTCTCCGGCAGGGCCGCGCAGTTGACCGCGATGAACGGCCCGTCGCGACGGCTGGAGCGATCGTGGATGGCGCGGGCCACCAGCTCCTTGCCGGTACCGCTCTCGCCCTGGACGAGCACGGTGGCCGAGCTGTCCGCCACCTGCTGCACGAGCGTCATGAGCCGGCGAAACGCGGGACTGGTCCCGATCATGTTGCCCTGCCGCAGCAGATCGTCCAGGCGCTTCTGCAGCGCGCGGTTCTGGGCGATCAGGTCACGGCGCTCGAGCGCCTGGCGCACGACCTTGGTGAGCTGGGCGCGCTGGAAGGGCTTGGTGAGGAAGTCGGTGGCGCCGTCCTTCATCGCCCGCACCGCCTCCTCGACGGTGCCGAAGGCGGTGAGCAGGATCACGTCGACGTCGGGAGCGACCGCCTTGGCCTCGCGCAGCAGCTCGAGGCCGGTGAGCCCGGGCATCTTGAGGTCGGAGAGCACCAGGTCCACCCCGCCCGCCTGCAGCCGCTCGAGCGCGGCGAGGCCGTCGGGCGCCAGCACCACCGCGTAGCCCTCGCGGGTCAGCGCGCGCTCGAGGCTCTGGCGCACCGCGGGGTCGTCGTCGGCCACCAGCAGGGTCGCGAGCGGCACGGTGGGCTCAGGCATGCTCGAGCTTCCGGATCGGCAGGGCCATCGTGAAGGTGGCCCCCGCGCCGGGAGCGCTGCTCCAGCGGATCTTGCCGCCGTGCTCCTCGACGATCTGGCGCGAGATCGAGAGACCGAGCCCGGTCCCCTGCGGCTTGGTGGTGAAGAACTGCTCGAAGAGGCGGCGACCGACCTCCGGAGGGATCCCGGCTCCGCTGTCGGACACCGCGATCTCCACCGTCTCGTCCACGCAGGCGGTGGTGAGGGTGAGCGTGCCGCCCTGCGCCACCGCCTCGATCCCGTTCTTCAACAAGTTCAGGACGGCCTGGCGCAGCAGGGTGCGGTCGAACTCCATCGAAGGCACGGTGGCGTCGGTGGCCACCTTCACCGCGATGCCCTGGCGGGCGGCGAGCGGGCGCACGAACTCCGCCACCGCGGTGACCATGTCGTTGACCGAGTCCTCCTCGAACTGCGGCCGGGGGAACCGCGCGAAGGCGAGGTACTCCTCGGTGAGCGCGTCGAGGGCCGCGACCTGGTCGCGGATGGCCCCGACGAGCGCGGTGGCCTCCGTCCCATCCTCGCTCACCCGCCCCTGCACCATGTCGCCCAGCAGCTCCGCGTTCAGCTGGATGGCCGCGATGGGGTTGCGCACCTCGTGGGCCACCTTGAGCGAGAGCCGACCGACGGTCGCCATCCGCTCCGCCTCCACCAGATTTTCCTGGGCCGCCTGCAGGCGCGTGAGCGTCCCGGTCACCTCCGCGTTCAGGCGCTCCACCTCGACGCGAGCGCGCCGCTCACGATCCGCCACGTGGCCGAGGGCGAAGGCGGGCAGCCCGAGCTGTCCCATGACGATGGCGACCGCGGTCCACGCCACGTCCGGCGGGGCCATCCACGCCGCGGTCCAGTAGAGCATCCCGGCCACGAGGGTCAGCAGCAGCCCGACCCAGCGCCCGAAGTAATAGGCGTTGACCGCCACCAGCGGGAAGAACAGGTTGACGAACGGGCTGTCGCCGCCGCCGGTGAGGTAGAGGAGCAGGAACACCAGCGCGAGGTCGACGCACAGCGCGGCGGTGAAGATCCGGCGCGTGGCGCCGGGGTTCACGGTCACCAGCGCGAGGATGCCCGCCTTGTAGAGCCCGAACCAGATGACCAGGGCGTAGACGTCGACCCGATGGCGGGGACGGAGGGGCACGAGGCCGAGGGCGGTCAGGCCGCCCACCATCACGATGGCGAGCAGGACCGCGAACAGGCGCTCGTCGCGCTCGAACACCCGGAGGGGCGCGGCCCAGCGCGTGCGAGTGGGGGCGGTCAGCGCCACGGGGGACACACTATCATGCGGCCTCCGAGGGTCAAGCCGGTCGGGCCGGCGCACCGGCGGGCGGGGCGGCGGCGAGCGACGTCGCCTCCTCGCGCCGGAGCAGCGGCAGGGCCAGCAGCGGGAGCAGCCCGATCAGGCCCACCGCGATGAGCAGGTGCCCGAGCCCCGAGTAGTCCTGCTGGGTGACCCCGAAGGCCACGTTGAGGTAGCGCGTGCCGAGCTCGCTGGCCGACAGGGCCAGGTTCATGAGCGAGGCCATGATCGCGAACATGGTCGCCTCCGCGCCCCGCGGGGCGGTGCGCGCGATGAGGGCGAGCATCGGCACCATGCTGAGCTGGCCGAGCGGCGCCGAGATCGTGGTGTCGATGAACGCGAAGGTGCGCGGGCTCAGCCCGAGCCACCTGTAGGCCTCGTAGAAGAGGCCGATCGTCGGCAGATAGAGGACCGCGCCCGCGATCGTGACCCAGAAGAGGGTGTCGCTCACCGGCCGATGGGTGATCGGCTTGCGGAACACGATCAGGCCGACCAGGCTCAGCATCGAGCTCACCTGGGCGAGGAGCCCCAGGAACTCCTGATCGAACCCCAGGTGGTCGATCGCCCAGTAGTTGAACCCCTGCCCGGCCCCGGGAACCGCTCGGAAGCAGAAGATCGCGAAGGCGGCGACCGCGACGGCGCGGGAGATCCCGACCCGCCGGAGGAGCAGCGTGATGATCGTGCCGGAGACGACGAGGATGATCTCCTGGCCGAACGGCACCGACAGCGCCTCCAGCAGGATCCCGAGCGTGGCGTAGGCGAGCCCGCCCGCCACCACGAGGCGCGAGTTGCCGTCCCCGAGGGGGTTGGGCGCATCCGCGGAGGCGGCGGGCCGGGCGGGCTCCCGCGGGATCAGCCAGGCCGCCATCACCACCAGCAGGGGCAGGATCAGGGCGGTCGCGAACACGGCCCGCGCCCCGATCGCGCCGGCGAGCCAGCCGCTCAGGTATCCCACGCTGATGGTGC
>DATGBR010000263.1:0-2411 GCA_035312605.1 Candidatus Methylomirabilota bacterium | reverse complement strand
GCTGCCCACCGACAGCACGCCGATCACCACCCCGGCCGCGTGCATGGGGACCGCGAGTCCGGCCACGATCCCGACCGCCACGTTCCGGGCGCGCAGGGTCGGGCTCTGCTCGAATCGGCCGTCGACGCGGATGTCGCTGGTCCAGACGGGGCGTCCCTCGACCGCGGCGCGTCCGACGAGACCGAGCCCGGCGGGGATGCGGTCCCCGATCTCCGCGTACTCCTTCGCGCGACCGGCCAGGGCGATCGCCGCGAGGGCGCCGTCGGGCTGGAAGAGCCGGATCACCGCGCTGTGGACCCCCAGGAGGCCGAGCACGCTCTCCGCGATTCGCTGTCCCACCGAGAGCGGATCGAGGCGCTCGCCGATCAGGCTGGCCACCAGGGCCAGCTCGCCGCCCTCGTACTGTTGCCGCGTGGTCTCGGCCTCGAGGCGGTCGTTCTCGACGACGAGCGCTACCTGGTCGGCGAAGGCGGCGAGGAGGCGCAAATCGTGATCCGCGAAGCGGCGACCGGTCCGGTCGGCGATGACGAGGCTTCCGACCACCGTGCCGCGGACGCGGATCGGCGCGGTGGCGAGCGCCCCGAGCCCCTGCCGCTTGATCAGCTCACGGGTGGCCGGGTCGAGCCGGCACTCGCGCTCGCTGAGGACGTCCGGCGTGCCACGGGCCGCGTCGGATGTCGACACCAGGCGGCTGAACGCGATGTCCGCGACGGCGGCTCCGGCGTCGGCCGGGCTCGCGTCGGGCGGGTCCGCGGACGCCACGCGTCCGGGCTCGCGCTGGTCCGGGGCGATCCGGTACACGCGAGCGTAGCGACCACCGATCGATCGGAGGGCCAGGCCCACGATCCTCTCCGAGGCCTGGATGAAGGCGCGGGGGCCTGCGGGCTCGCTACCGAGCGCAGACGGGGTTGGATCCCCCATGGATTCAGGGTAGTACACGGGCATTTCATAAGGCAATTTACTGGTGGGGGGGCGTTCGGATTCGTGCCCGATCCCACGGTCGTGGGCGGATACGACACGCGCCTCGCCTCACGTCTGACCGGTCGCCTGCCTTCGCTATGTCAGCGAACCACGCCTTGCCGCGCGCGGGTGATCCACACGAGGTCCAGCTCGGTATCGGTCCAGCCGTGCGAGCGGAGGTGAGTCACCCAGGCCCGCACGTCGGCGGCCGAGACGATGTCGATGCCGGCATCGACCTCGACGCGGTTGGCGCAGGGAAGACGTCCCGGCACGGACGGGGAGAGCGGGCGGTCGTTGATAGGCATCTCAGGGACCCCTCGATGGAGACCGGAATCGATTGCGGGGGCGAGGACCGAGCACACGGCGGGGGCGCCAGTACCTGCCGATCTCCTCAGGGGAGAGGGCCCGACTATAGCGCAAACGCGGCCGCGGCACGCGGCCAATCTCGGTCGCGCCGCCGAGGGAGATTCGGGCTTGACCGCCTGGACCACCAGATATAAAATAGATACAACTTATATATCATATAAGTCTAGATGCTCTCGCTCGGGCGCCCCGGGGTGGCGCGGAGGCTTCGCACGGATGCAGGCAGCGATTCTGAGCGTCGGCGACTCCGTCCGGCGGGTCGTGGATGGTCTTCTCCGCGGGGCCTGCTGGCCGACGGGCGAGGTCGCTCTGGCCATCGCCGACCTCTTCCGGGCCCCCGGCCGCATGACCCACATGGCGAGGTCGACCTGCGTGGCGTGCGCGGGAAGCGCGATGCCGTGCCTCGGGGTGCCGATCCCGTGAGCCTCCCGTACACCACCGAGGGCTTCATCCGGCGCGCGGTCGGCGGCGTGCTCGACGGCACTTATCGCGGCCGGGGAGTCTGCTCCGCCTGCCTGGTGGGGATGACGCTCGAGCGGTTGCACCGCGGCTGGAGACGGTCCGAGGTCGAGCTCGCGATGGACAAGGTTTTCAAGACCCCCGCGCCCCTCGGCGACATGCCGGCGGGGCCCTGCGGGCGTTGCCGGCGCCCGACGCCGTGCCTGCGCGGCGGCCCGCCCGCTCGCAATCGCTGACCGCGCGGCGACGATCCGCATGATCGGCGAGGAGCTGGCGCGGTGCCATGTGGGGGCGATGCTCCGCGAGCAGCCTGGCCGCTACTACTGCGCCCGCTGCCTCGCCGGCCTCCTCGACGGCGCGGTGTCGACGAAGCGAGAGGCGCGCCGGGCGATCGCGGTGCTCTTCCGGTGGCCCATCGGGCTCACCACCACGCTCCGCGGGGGCCGGCAGCCGTGCCGCGGCTGCGGACTGGTCGGCGGGGCCCGGCTGGGGGCGGGTGACGTCCGCCTGGGATACATTCCTTGACAGGGCGGGGACGGCTCGGTAGCCTGTGCATCGGTGCAACGGCTTGCGAGCACGAGGGTCGAGCGTAACGCCGGGCGGACATCAGGTCGCTCGGCGTTTTTGTT
>DATGBR010000262.1:0-10254 GCA_035312605.1 Candidatus Methylomirabilota bacterium | reverse complement strand
GGTGGGCGACCGCGTGCTCTCGTCGCCGGCGGTGGTCGTCCCCCCCGAGCGGCGCCGCATGGCGATGATCTTCCAGAGTTACGCGCTCTGGCCGCACATGACGGTGGCCCAGAACGTGGCCTACGGTCTCCGCTTCGCGGGCGTCGCGCGCGGCGACCGCGAGCGGCGGGTGGACGAGATGCTGCGCGCGGTACAGCTCGCAGGCTACGGCGCACGCTACCCGGGCGAGCTGTCCGGCGGCCAGCAGCAGCGGGTGGCGGTGGCGCGGGCCCTGGTGGTGGAGCCCGAGATCCTGCTGCTCGACGAGCCGCTCAGCAACCTCGACGCGAGCCTGCGCGAGGAGATGCGGTTCGAGATCCGTCGGCTCCACGAGCGCTTCGCCATCACCACGCTCTACGTCACCCACGACCAGGCGGAGGCGATGGTGATCTCGGACCGGGTGGCGGTGCTGCGCGAGGGGCGCGTCGCGCAGATCGGGGCGCCGGCGGAGCTCTTCGAGCACCCGCGCACCCGCTTCGTGGCCGAGTTCGTCGGCAAGACCAACCTCATCGACGCGGTGGCCGACGGCGCCGGCTCGGTGACCCGCGGGACCTTGCGCCTGCGGGTGGCCGCCGAGAGCCTCGCCCCGCGGGCTCCGGTGGTGGTCTCGATCCGCCCGCACCAGATCACGCTCGGCGCGCCCGGCCGCGATGGCGGCGACGCCAACGTGCTGGCGGGCACCGTGGTGCGCGCGAGCTATCTCGGCGACGCGGTCGACTACCAGGTCGCGATCGACGGCAGCGACGTGGTCCTGCGCGTCACCGGCGGGGCGCCCGCGCGCTCGCGTCCCGGCGACGCGGTCGCGCTGACCGTACCCGCCAGCGCGTGTGTCCCCTTACCCGCCACGGACGACCCCGGCCGATCGGACACGGGCCGGGGCCCGTCCTAGAGGCCGCCCCAGACCTCGCGGTCGGGCGGTGCCCGACCGGAGGAAGCGGAAGGCGTCGACGAAGATCGGGGCGAGCCGGCCGACGCGCGCGTCGATCCGGAGATCCGGGCGGGTGAAGCTCACGTGAAGCCGCACCGCCTCGCGCACCGCCTCGTCCTCGGCGGCGGCCAGCGCGGCCGCGTCGATGCGCCCGTCCTCGTGATCCCGCCGCCGCCCCTCGAGGGCGGGCGACCGGAGCAGGCTGCCCACGTGGTCGGCCGGAACGGCGGGCGCGGCGCGGTCACGGCCGGTAGAGCCCGCGGCCGGCCGCGAAGACGCGGGTCAGGCCGAGCAGCGCGTCGGTGCTCGGAGTGGCCACCCCGACTCGGCCGCCGATCTCGCTCACCGCGGTGAGGAGTGCGTCGATCTCCAGGGGCTTGCCCGCCTCCACGTCCTGCAGCATCGAGGTCTTGAAGGCCCCGAGCTGGCGGGTCACCGCGTTGCGCTCCTCGCCGCTCTGACGGATCGGGCAGCCGATCTTCTCTCCGATCGCGGCCGCCTCCGCCATGATCGCCAGCGTGAACCGATCCAGCAGCGGGTCGTCGAGCAGTCGATCGCAGGTGGCCCCGGTCAGCGCCGACATCGGGTTCATCGTCATGTTGCCCCAGAGCTTGTACCACACGTCGGCCTGGATGCGCTTCGAGATGGTGGTCTCGAAGCCCGCCGCGTCGAGCCGCTCCGCGAGCGCGCTCACCCGGGCCGAGACCCCGCCGCCCGGCTCGCCGATGATGAGCCCGCGCCCGAAGCCGTGGCGCCCGAGCCCGGGCTCCACCACCGAGCAGGTCGCGTGCACCACGCAGCCGATCACGTGGCGCACCGGGATCGCGGCCGCGACGCGACCGTCCGGGTCGACCGCGCGCACCGCGGCGCCCTCGTGCGAGCCGCCCAGGCCGTGGAAGAACCACCACGGCACCCCGTTCATCGCGGGCAGCACCACCGTGTCGGGGCCCAGCAGGGGCTCCACGTGCGCGGCGGCGGCAGGGAGCGACGGCCCCTTCACCGCGACGACCACCAGGTCCTGCCGGCCGAGCGAGGTGGCGGCCTCGGCCGCGCGGACCGGGGCCGCGAGCACCGCGCCGTCCTCCTGGAGCCGCAGCCCGTGGGTCCGGAGCGCGGCGGCGGTCTGCCCGCGCGCGACGGCCGAGACCTCGCATCCGCTCCGCGCGAGGTGGACGCCGAGGAACGTGCCGACGGCGCCCGCGCCGACGACGCAGACCTTCACGCGGTCGGGGTGCCGACCTGCACCACGTGGTAGGCCTTCACCGGGCGCTGGAAGCCCTTGAGCGCGAGCTCGCCCACCGCCTCCACCTGGGCGATGGCCTCCACGCCGGATGCCACCCGCTGGGAGAGCAGGATCTGGCCGGGCTTGGCCTCCCCGCACAGGCGCGAGGCGAGGTTGGTCACGGTGCCGATGGCGCCGTAGTCGAGCCGCCCCTCGAACCCGATCGCCCCGATGGTCGCGTAGCCCTGCGCGATGCCGATGCCGAAGTCGAGATCGAACCCTCGCTTGCGCCAGGACTCGGTGAGCCCGGCGATCCGGTCGCGCATCGAGACCGCCATGCGGACCGCGCGAGGCCCCGGGTCGGGCACCACCACCGGGTCGTTGAAGAAGATCATCATGCCGTCGCCGGTGAAGCGCTCCAGCGTGCCCTCGGCGTCCAGGATGCACCGCCCCATCTCGGCGTGGTACTCGCGCAGCACCCCCATCACCTCCTCCGGCTCGGCGGTCTCCGCGAAGGCGGTGAAGCCGCGCAGGTCGAGGAAGACCACCGTGATCTCCCGGCGGTGGCTCCGCAGCGGGTCTTCCGCGTCGCCGCTCACGATCAGGTCCGCGAGCTGGGGCGAGAAGAAGCGGCGCAGGCGGCCGAGCCGCTCGAGCTGGGCCACCTGGTCCGCGACCCGACGCTCGAGGGTCCGGTTGAGCTCGCCCACCTCGTCGTGCAGCGCCTTGATCCGGAGCAGCGACCGCACCCGGGCGAGCAGCTCGGGCTGGTTGATCGGCTTGGTGAGGAAGTCGTCGGCGCCGACCTCGATGCCCTTCACCCGCTCGGTCCCGGGGTCGAGCGCGGTCACCATGACGATCGGCAGGAGCCGGGTCGCCTCGTCGGCGCGCAGCCGCCGGCACACCTCGTAGCCGCTCATCTCCGGCATCACCACGTCGAGCAGCACCAGATCCGGCCGGTCCGCCCGCACCCGCTCGAGCGCCGCCGGCCCGGAGGGCGCGGTCATCACCACGAAGCCGTGGCCGGTCAGCACCCCCTCGAGCAGCTTGACGTTCATCGGGGTGTCGTCGACCACCAGGATGCGGGCCGGCTCGCTCATCGCGCGCTTCCGCCCTTCGCGGGCCGGTCGATCATCTCCCGCACCGCGACCACGAAGCCGGTGACGTCGATCGGCTTGGCCTGGTACCCGTCGAATCCGGCGGCCATGATCTTCTGCCGGTCCTGGCTCATCGCGGAGGCGGTGACCGCGATCACCGGCACCGCACGGGTGCGCGCGTCGCCCCGGAGCACGTGGAGCGCCTCGATCCCGTTCATCCGCGGCAACTGAATGTCCATGAGGATCAGGGCGGGCGGGGCCTCCTGAGCGAGCCGGATCCCGTCCTCCGCGTTGTCGGCCTCCGCGGTGCGATAGCCGTGGAACTGGAGGATGTCGCGCTCCAGCTTGCGGTTCTTCTCGTTGTCCTCGACGATCAGGATCAGCTCGCCGGCCATGGTCGCTCCGGAATCGAGAAGGTGAACGTGGAGCCCTGGCCGGGCTGGCTCTTGACCCAGATCCGACCGCCGTGCAGCTCCACGAATCGACGGGCGAGGGTGAGGCCGAGCCCGGTGCCCTCGCGCTTGTGTGCGTAGTCGCCGCCCACCTGGCGGAACTCCTCGAAGATCAGCTCCTGGTTCTCGGGCGCGATCCCGATGCCGGTGTCGGCCACCGAGACCTCGACGCCCCCGTCGGTCGGCACCGTTCGCACGTCGACCCGGCCGCCCTCGGGGGTGAACTTCACCGCGTTAGACAGGAGGTTCAGCATCACCTGCTTGATCTTGCGCTCGTCGGCGACGACCTCACCCACCCCGCCGTCCACCTCGAGGTGCAGGTCGATGCCGTGCCGTGCGGCGCGCTCGCGCACCAGGACCAGCGTGTCCTGCATCGCCTGGGGCAGGTCGAAGCGGGCCAGCTCGAGCTCCATCCGCCCCGCCTCCACCTTGGAAAGGTCGAGGATGTCGTTGATTAGGGAGAGCAGGTGGCGACCGGAGGAGAGGACGTCCTGGAGATACTCGTCCTGCTTCGGGTTGAGCTCGCCGAACATGCGCTGGAGCAGCACCTCCGAGAACCCGATGATGGCGTTGAGCGGGGTGCGGAGCTCGTGGGACATGTTGGCGAGGAACTCCGACTTGTGCTGGTTCGCCACCTCGAGGAGCTGGCTCTTCTCCTCGATCTCCCGGAACAGGTTCGCGTTGGCGATGGCCACCTTCGACTGGTTGGCGAGCGCATTCATCAGGTTCACGATGCGCTCGCCGAACTCGCCCGGGTTGCGCCGGACCACCACGATGCCGCGCGCCACGTCGTCGCCGCCGCCCATGGGCACGGTCAGCACCGATCGGAGTCCCTCCCGAAGGAAGATGGTCCGGAACGGGTAGTCGTGGGCCTCCTCCACGTCCGGGATCTGCACCGGCTCCCCGGTCTCGGAGGCCCGGCTGATCGTGCCGTGGTCGATCCCGACCGACATGGCGAGGATCGCGTTGACGAACTCGGAGGAGAGCCCCTGGCTCACGACCACGTCGAAGGCCTGCCGTCCGGGACTGAGCTCGAAGATCCCGCAGCCGTCCGCGCTGGAGAGCGCGATGGCCCGCCGGGCCACCGTGTCGAGCACCTCTCGGAGGTCGAGCGACGAGCTCACCGCGCGGATGACCTCGCTGAGCGCGCCGGTCTCCTCCAGCGACTGGGAGAGGTCCTGGGTGCGCGCCTGCAGCTCCTGGAACAGACGCACGTTCTCGATCGCGATCACCGCCTGGTCCGCGAAGGTCTCGAGGAGCTTGATCTGCTTGTCGGCGAACGGGCGCACCTCGAGCCGGCGGATGGTGATGACCCCGATCGGCACGCCCTCCCGGAGCAACGGGGTGGCCAGCATCGTCCGCGTTCCCGTGGCTTGCTGTCGTGGTCGGGCGTCTGGGAACTCCCGATCCGCCTCCTCGGCGAGGTCGTTGACGTGCACCGTGCGCCGCTCGAGCACGGCCCGTCCGCTCACGAAGCCGCGGGTGATGGGCTGACCGGGATACTTCGGGATGACGCCGTGGATCGCCACGCTCCGGAGGAAATCGCCGTCGATCCGGAAGATCTGCGCGTCGACCGCGTCGCACAGCCGCGCCGCGCTCTGGGCCACCGCATCCATGACCGGCTGGGAGTCGGTCGGCGAGCCGCTGATGACGCCCAGGATCTCCGCGGTCGCGGTCTGCTGCTCGAGGGCCTCCTGCAGCTCCCGGGTGCGGGCGTCGACCTTCCGCTCGAGGCCGGCGTACGATTCCTGCAGCTGCACCGCCATCCGGTTGAACTGGTCGGCGAGCACCTCCAGCTCGTCGCCGGTCTTCACCTCGATGCGGTCGGTGAGGTTGCCCTCCCCGATGCGCACCGCGCCGGCCTGCAGCGCCCGGATCGGCCGCGCGAGGGTGCGGGCCAGCATGAGGCTCGCCCCCACCGAGAGCAGGATGCCCAGGAACAGGAGTAGCACCGTCCGCTTCACCGAGGCGCGCAGCGGCTCGAAGGCCTCCTCGAGCGGCTGCTCCACGAACACGGTCCAGCCGAGCGAGGGAATCGTGGTGTGGGCGGTCAGCACCTGCTGGTTGCGCAGGTTCCGGGCGATGATGCCGTCCTGCGAGGCCTCGCCGGGCTGGGGGCGGCCGGCCAGCGCGGCCTTCACCTGGTCGAGCCGGGTGAGGTCCGTCTTCTGGAGCACCAGGCTGATGTCCGGATGCGCGATGAGGGCACCCTGCCCGTCCACCACGAAGGCCTGGCCCGCCTTGCCGATCTTGATCTGGGAGACCACGTCCCAGATGAACTTGAGGTTCACCTCGGCCGCGGTCACGCCACCGGACTGGCCGCCCTCCGCGATGGCGATGACCATGTAGGGCTCGGACTCTTTCCGGAAGTACACCGGCCCCCGGTAGACCTTCCGGGCCTTGGCCTCGACGAACCGCGGATCGGCGGAAAAATCGGCCTGGCTGCCGATCGCGTCCATGGCCAGCCGGGAGACCCGCAGCTGCTCGCGGCCCGCCGCGTCGATGTAGCTGACCTCGGTGATGGCCGGCACCTGGCGCTGGAGGCGGAAGAAGTCGAAGCGCCGCTGCTCGAGCGTGGTCCCGGCGGGCGAGCGTTGGGGCTGGGTGACCCAGCCCATCTGCCGCTCGATCTCCTTGATGAAGCCCTCGATCTGGGAGGCGGCGGCGAGCGCCTTCTCGCGCTGCAGGGCCACGAGCGCGGCCTGGTTTTCCTGGTAGGAGAAGTAGAGCTCGGTGATGCCGCTCGCGAGCAGCTCGGCGGTCACGAGCAGGACGAAGAAGGTGGTGTACTTCCAGAACAGACGGCGGCGCCGCATCTACGGGCCCCGGCGGTGGTCAGGAATCTCCGGCGTCACTCTCGCGAGTGTAGGCGGGGGGGTGTACCCCTGTCAAAGAGCCCCGGTCGGCGCCTCCGCGGCCCGGGGCAGGAGCGGGCAGCCTGGCTCCATCGCGGCCTTCTTCTCCTCGATGATGCCGGTCGCGTAGCGCTCGAGGTAGTGGGCGATGGTCTCGACCCGGATCTTCACCGAGCCGGCCGGCTTGGTCGAGTCGAGGTCCTGGAAGGAGAAGAAGAGGGTCCCGGAGCGCTCCACGATCTGCTGGACCGGGGTGTAGGTCGGCTGGTCCATGCCGCACTCGTAGCTGGCCAGCCGCACCACGCAGGCCACCCACGGCATGCGCGCGGCCGCCTTGGCGCCCCACAGGATCTCGTTGGTGTTGCTGCTGTAGGAGGACGGCCAGACGTCACGGATGTCGAACGGCGACTTGATGTGGCCGGCGCGCACGTCCGGGCCGAAGGCCCAGTCCATCAGGTCCGAGTCTACCGGGAAGTATTGAGCCCAGAGCACCGGGTAGCCGTAGGCCTGCAGATCCACCTCGATCTCGTGGCCGATCCCCGGGTCCATGTGATACGGCCGGGCCAGCACCATCAGGCACGCCCGGTTCTCGCGCGCGCACCACTCGAGCACCTCGCGCCCCTTCCGGCGCAGGCGGGTGTTGAAGTCGTCGAGCGCGCGGTAGCCCGCCGCGGTCGCCCCCGCGGTCTCCTCGGCGGTGAGGCCGGGGATCGCGTCGCGCAGACCCTCCCAGAGCTGCTTGGGCACGAGCCTGGGCTCGTCGAGGGACACGAAAGGCGCCGCGTAGCGGATGCCCTGCTCGGCGAACACGTCGCGCTCCTTCATGAAGCCGGCCTTGATGTTCTCCGGCGCGGCCATCACCCGCGGGCAGGCGAGCGTGCGCGCCACGTGGCCGGAGAGGAACGACGGCAGGTTGTAGATCATCGGCGAGAAGAGCACGTCGAGCTTCTCGCGCTGGCCGAAGATCAGCTCGCCGTAGTGACCGGCGATGCACTTCACCGGGTAGCAGCAATCGACGGTGCCGCGGCCCTTGCCGTACTGCCGCCCCTGCTCCTCCGAGGTGTCGGAGGAGAAGACCAGATGCCGCGGGTCCACCCCCAGCTCGGTGAAGAAGCCCACCCAGAACTGGTGGGTGGACCAGAGGTTCAGGACGCGCGGGATCCCGATCCGGAGCTTAGCCCGCGACGGCCGGCTCTCCGGCCCGGGGGCGGCGGAACGCGTCCTTCCGAACCATCTCGGCAACGTTAGGGTAGTCACGCTTGGTCTCCTCGAGCTTCGCCTTCACCTCGCGCAGCTCGTTCACGTCCTCGACCAGACCCTTCGGGCAGGAGTTGCCGCTGATCACCCGCTCCCAGCCCGCGGCCAGCGGCAGCTTGCTCCACGGCCGGCCCTTCGCTCCGGGCAGCTGCACGTCGATGAAGGTACGCGTGCAGTTGATCGGGCACCACTTGCAGACGGTGTCCGCCGCGGTGGTGCTGGTGTAGGTCAGCGCCGCGATCGCCTCGAAGCCCCGGAACCGGCTCGTCCGACCGCTCTCGGCCTCGCGCCAGTCGGCCGCGCAGAGGGCCGCGCCGATGGCCCCCGCCTCACCCGAGTACGGGTGCAGGACCACGTCTGCCTCCGGCACCTTGCCGCGGATGAAGTCGACCTGGGCCTTCACCACCGCCATGTTGCGGTGGGTGCCGCCCTGGAGCACGAATTTGCGCCCGACCGCTCGCAGGTTCTGGAGCTGGCCCGCGTAGATCCACACGTTCACCGGCAGCACCGCGGCGAGCGCGGCCATGATCTCCTCGGCGGCCCACCCCTTGCGCTGCTGGTTGACGATGTCGGACTGGAGGAACACCCCGCAGCCCATCGCGAGCGTGGGCATCGCCTTGGCCGCGAAGGCCTTCTCGGCGTAGTCCTCGAGCGCGATCGAGTAGCGCTCGGCCACCCCCTGCAGGAACGCCCCGTTGCCCGAGGAGCACTGCGAGTTGAGGCGGAAGTCGGCCACCGTGCCCTGGCGCAGGATCATGATCTTGACGTCGGTGCCCCCCACGTCGCAGATCACGTCCGCGTCGGGATGGAAGTGGAGGGTGCCGGTGGCGTGGGCCACCGTCTCCACCACCGCCACGTCGGCGCCCACCACGTCCCGCAGGAGGTCCTTGCCATAGCCGGTCAGCGCGAGGCCGCCGACGTTGCGGTAGCCCGCCTCCCGCACCTGGCGGAAGAGCGACTGGGCGTCCTCGATCGGGTTGCCCTTCGACAGCGCGTAACAGGTGAAGAGCAGCTCGCGCTCGGGGGAGACCACCACCGCCTTGGCAGTGGTGCTGCCGAAGTCGCAGCCGATCAGCACCGGCGCCGCCATCTCTTCCACGGGCGCCGCCGCGCGGGCGGCCGCGCTGCGCTTCAGATCGTACTCGGCCACGAACGACTGGAGATCGTCGGCGCAGGCCACGAGCGCGCGTCCGCCCGCCTTGGCCTTCTGCTCCTGCTGGCCCTCCTCCACCCACCAGCGCAGCCGGTCGCGCCCCTCGTAGACCGCGACGCCCTCCGGCTCCCCCGCCCCGATCTCCACGCAGCCGAGGCAGGCGTAGTAGAGCGCTTCGGCGGGCACCGTGATGCAGGACGCAACGTCGCGCCCCTCCGGCAGCGCGATCTTGCGCTGCTCCCAGAGCTTGGCGAGGTGGTGGCGCCAGGCCTCCTGCAGGCCGCGGAAGAAGAGGTTCGGGCCGCCCAGCAGCAGCACCTCGGGCGACGGGGTGTTGCCCTTGGTGAGCGTGGCCAGGTTCTGGTAGACCACCGCCTCGAAGAGGCTCGCGACGATCTCCTCGACCGGTACCCCGGTCTTCACGAGCGTGTTGGCGTCGGTCTCCGCGAAGATGCCGCACTTGCTGCTGACCTTGTGCAGGCTCATCCCCGCGTAGGGCAGCCCGGCCAGCGTCTCGGTCGCCACCTGGAGCTTGCGGGCGGTCTTCTCGATGAAGGTGCCGGTGCCGCCGCTGCAGGCCGACTGCATGTAGACCTGCTTCGAGCGGCCGGTGCCGGTGGGCGTGAAGAAGATCGTCTTCATGTCCTCGCCGCCGATCTCCGACACGAAGCGCACGTCCGGGTGGAGCTTCTCCACGCAGGCCGCGACCGCCACCACCTCCTGGATCATCTTGGCCCCGGTCAGCGGCCCCAGCAGCCCCGCGCCGGAGCCGGTGAAGAAGATGCGGTCGCGACCCGCCACGACCTGCGCCTCGTCCTCCATCCGGCCGAGGAACTCGAGCACTTTCTCGGCCTGGCGGGTGTTGTGGCGCTGGTAGTCCTGCCAGACGACTTTCCCATCCTCCACCGCCACCGCCTTGACTGTAGTGGATCCAACGTCCATCCCGACGAGCTTCATCAGCGCGCCTTCGCGGCCACGTGCCGCACCAGGTTGGCGGCCTGGCCCGCGCAACCCAGGTGGGGAACGTGATAGGTCGCACGCTTCATCTTCGGGTGCGCGTCGAGGTAGGCGCGCACCTGCTCGATCGTCATCCCGCTCGCGGCAAGCACGTCGTCGAACTCGCGCTGGGCCCGCTTCTTGGCCTCGGTCAGGATCATCTGGCAGCGCGAGAGCGCGTGCACCTCCGCGTCGCCCTTGATCTCGAGCGGAGCGTAGAGCAGGTCCGGGTGCTTGCCGATCACGCCGGCCATC
>DATGBR010000261.1:0-7067 GCA_035312605.1 Candidatus Methylomirabilota bacterium | reverse complement strand
GTGCGCCTCGTGATCGGGCTGATCGTGCTGGTCGCGGTCTGGTCCGCGGTGAACTGGACCTATCACGTGATCCGCAAGCCGACCGAGCTGTTCTTCCCGGTGAGCGGCACGCTCGCCAAGGCGCCCCCCGAGACCTGGCGGCAGTACGCGCCGCTCTTCCGGCGGCATTCCACCGCGACCATCTCTCCCGAGCTGCTGGCGGCGCTGGCCCAGGTCGAGGGCTCGGGCGACCCGGTGGCCCGCACCTACTGGCGCTGGCAGGTGGCCTGGAACCCGCTCGACGTGTACCGGCCCGCGTCGAGCGCGGTCGGCATGTACCAGATCACCGACCCGACCTTCCGGGAGGCGCGGCGCTATTGCGTGCGGGACCACGTGGTGATCGAGGACGGCTGCTGGTTCCGGGCGCTCTACGTGCGTGTGCTGCCGAGCCACGCGGTGGAGATGACCTCGGCCCTGCTCGACCGCGATGTCGCGCGCACGCTGGAGCGCCGGCGGATCGTCATCGCCGCCGTCCGCCAGAAGCAGGACCTGGCCGCGATCATCCACCTGTGCGGGACGGGTCCCGGCGACGACTTCGCCCGGCGCGGCTTCCGGCTCGCCCCGGGCCAGCGGTGCGGCGACCACGACGTGGCGGGTTACCTGGCGCGGGTCAACGGGATGAAGCGCCAGTTCGCGCGGCTCGCCGCCGCCGAGGCCGGGGCCGAGCCTCCGGCCGACCCGGTCTGGTCGCGTCCCCGGTAGCTCGTCCTCGCGCCGCGCCCCGGTTGAATTCCCGTCCACCCCCGGCATAGGCTAGCGGCCATGACGGAGCGCCCACCCTTCGACGGAGAGAGGACCATGCGGACACCCCGGCTCGTCCCGCGTCTCCTGTTCGGCCTCGCCCTCGTCCTCGCCGGCGCCGCGGGCTTCGCGCCCGCGCCCGCCGCCGCCCAGTCGAGCAAGCCGATCAAGATCGGCTTCCTGGCCCCGCTCACCGGGGCGGCGGCCCAGATCGGACGCGACATGGAGAACGGCTTCGCAATGTACTTGGAGGAGGCCGGCCACCAGATGGCGGGCCGCAAGGTCGAGGTCATCGTGGAGGACACCGCGGGCAACCCGGGCACCGCGATCACCAAGTTCCGCAAGTTCGTGGAGAGCGACCGCGTGGACATGGTGGTGGGGGAGACCTTCGCGCACATCGGCTACGCGCTCGCCCCGAAGGCCGACGAGTACAAGATGCCGACCATCTTCCCGGTGATCGCGGCGGACGACCTGACCCAACGCAAGCCGTCCAAGTGGGTGGTGCGGCTCGGGTGGACCGGGAGCCAGCCCTCGCATCCGTTCGGGGAGTACGCCGCCAAGACGCTCGGCTACAAGAAGGTCGCGGTGTTCGGCACCGACTACGCGTTCGGTTACGAGGTGGTCGGCGGCTTCCAGCGCGCCTTCGAGGAGGCGGGCGGGCAGGTGATCCAGAAGCTGTGGGCGCCGATGGGCGCCACCGACCTGGCGCCCTACCTCAGCCAGATCAAGCGCGACGCAGACGCCGCGTTCATCATCGTGGTCGCGGCCTCGGCCCTCCGCTTTCCCGCCCAGTACCGCGACGCGGGCCTGACCGGGCGGCTGCCCGTGATCGGCGGGGCGGTCATCGTCGACGAGTCGGTCCTGCCCACCTTCGGCGACGAGGCCCTCGGCATGGTCACCCCGCTCATGTACAGCGCCGCGCTCGACACGCCCGCTAACCGCCGCTTCGTGACCGAGTACCGCAAGAAGTTCGGCAAGGTCCCGTCGTACTTCTCCGAGACCTGCTACACGAGCGGGCGGTGGATCGCGGAGGCGGCCAGGGCGGTGGGCGGCCGCGTCGAGGACCGCGAGAAGTTCATGGCCGCGTTCCGCTCCGTCGAGATCCCCGACGCTCCGCGCGGGCCGCTCAAGCTCGACGCATGGGGCAACCCGATCCAGAACATCTACGTGCGGAAGGTGGAGCGCAAGAACG
This sequence comes from Candidatus Methylomirabilota bacterium, assembly GCA_035312605.1. Classification (GTDB taxonomy): domain Bacteria; phylum Methylomirabilota; class Methylomirabilia; order Rokubacteriales; family CSP1-6; genus CAMLFJ01. The sequence goes on along the minus strand of DATGBR010000261.1, from coordinate 5,095 downwards.
GCGAGCTGCAGAACACGGTGATCCACACCTTCCCGGCCATCTCCCAGTTCTGGACCTACAAGCCGGAGGAATACCTGAAGCTGCCGGTCTACAGCCGCGACTACCCGCCCTGCCGGTTCTGCTAGGCGCCCGCCTCGTATGCGAGCACTCGAGGGAAAGGTGGCGCTCGTCGCGGGCGCCACCCGCGGGGCGGGGCGCGGCATCGCGGTCGAGCTGGGCGCGGCCGGCGCGACGGTCTACGTGACCGGCCGCACCACCCGGACCCAGGCCTCCGAGTACGGCCGCCCGGAGACCATCGAGGAGACCGCGGCGCGGGTGACCGAGGCCGGCGGCGAGGGCGTGGCGATGCGGGTCGACCACCTGGTGCCGAGCGAGGTCGAGGCGCTGGTCGCGCGGATCCGGACCGAGCGCGGCCGCCTTGACGTCCTGGTGAACGGGCTGCGCCTGCTGCGGCTCGCGGTCGACACGCACCTCATCACCGCCCACCACGCGCTGCCCCTCCTGATCGGCAAGCCCGGCGGCCTCCTGGTCGAGGTGACCGACGGCACCGCCGAGTACAACGCGGACCACTACCGGCTGTCGGTCTTCTACGACCTGGCGAAGACGGCCGCCATCCGCATGGCGTGGGGGCACGCCAAGGATCTCGCGCCCCGCGGCGCCACCGCGGTGTCCATCACCCCGGGGTGGATGCGCTCGGAGATGATGCTCGACAACTACGGCGTCACCGAGGAGAGATGGCGCGCCGCCGCCGCCAAGTCGCCGCACTTCGTGATCTCCGAATCGCCGCGGTTCGTCGGCCGCGCCATCGTCGCGCTCGCGGCCGACCCGGATCGGGCGCGCTTCACGGGCCAGTCGCTCTCGAGCGGGGGGCTCGTGAAGGTCTACGGCTTCACCGACGTCGACGGCTCGCGCCCCGACTGCTGGCGCTACATGACCGAGGTTCAGGAGGCCGGGAGGGCCGCCGATGCGACCGGATACCGCTGACCTGTCCTGGAGCGCCCGATGCTGACCCGCGTCGACCACGTGATGATCTGCGTACCCGATCTGGCGCGCGGGATCGACGCCTACCAGCGGCTCGGGTTCAACATCTACCCGGGCGGTGCCCATACCGGCCGGGCCACCCACAACGCGATCGCCTTCACCGGCGAGGAGTACATCGAGGTGCTGAGCATCCGCGACCGGAGCGCGGTGGCGCCCGGTGCCGCGGACGAGGGCCTCGCGCGGTACCTGGACGCGGGCGGCGGCTTCCGCGTCATCGCGCTGCAAAGCGACGACCTCGAGGCGGACGTGGCGGCCATGCGCCGGCGCGGGGTGGACGTGGGGGAGATCCGCGACGGGGGCCGGCGCACCCCGGCGGGGCAGGAGCTGCGCTGGCGCGCCGCGTTCCCCGGCCCCTCCGTCCCGCTGCCCATCTTCTTCATCCAGCACCTGACGCCGCTCGAGGAGCGCCGGCGGCAGGTCGCGAAGGCGGGCGACCATCCGAACGGGGCGCTGCGGGTCGATCGCGTCTACATCACGGTGCCCGACGTGATCGCCACCTCCCGGCTCTGCTCCCGCGTGCTCGGGCTGCCGGAGGCGACGATTCAGCGGGGCGCGGTCATCAAGGCGGACATGGCGGTGTTCAACCTCGGGCCGACCGGTCTCACGGTGGCCCAGCCCGCCGAGCCCGGCCCCGCCGCGGAGGCGCTCGCCCGGCGCGGGCCGGGCCCGTTCCAGGTGCTCTACCGCACGAGCAGCATGGACGCGGCGGTGCGGTGGATGATCGGTCACGGGCTGCCGGAGCCGATCCAGGGCGTGCGCAATACCGGCGAGCGCGCCATCCTGGTGGGGCCGGAGCACACCGGCGGCGCGTACGTGGGCTTCGTCGGCCCCGCCTAGTCCTTCCGCTCGCGCTCGCGGTAGTCGCCGAAGGCGGCGTCGCGCTGGCTCAGCAGGTCGCGCACGCTGCTGCCGTCGCGCTTGAACAGGGCGCGGTAGGCCTGGCTCGCCGCGGTCGAGAACGCCAGCGCCTGCAGCTCGGTGCCGGCCCGGATGGCCGCGCGCAGCCCCATCACCTCCATCGCCCGGTGGACCGCCCGCTTGTTGATCTGGGCCAGCTCGGTGGGCACCAGCGCGATGCGCTCGGCCACCGTCAGCACCGTCCGGTCGAGCGCAGCAGCGGGCACCGCCCGGTTGGCGAAGCCCTTGGCCGCCGCCTCGGTGCCGCTGATCGCATCGCCGGTGAGATACATCTCCATCGCGGTGCGCATGCCCATCAGGAACGGGTGGAACTGGTTGTCGGGCGGGCTCATGAGCCGGGTCGGCGGGTAGCCGATCCGGGCGTCCTCCGCAACGTAGACGAGGTCGCAGCACGCGGCCAGCTCGCTGCCGCCGGCCAGGCAGTAGCCGTGCACCTGCGCGATGACCGGCTTGGCCAGATCCCAGATCGTGAACCAGCCCTCCACCACGTGACGGGCCCACTGCCCGGGACCGCCGGGGGAGTAGAAGGGCTGGTCCTTGGTGTTGTCGGCCGAGAGGTCGTAGCCCGACGAGAAGCAGGGCCCCGCCCCGCGCAGGACGGAGACCTTGACCGTCGCGTCCGCGTCCGCCTCCTTCAACGCGGCGAGGATCGCGCCGCGCAGCTCGTTGCTGAGCGCGTTGCGCTTCTCCGGGCGGTTCAGGGTGAGGCGGCGGACTCCGGGGAGCGGATCGTCGAGCACGAGCACGGGGGTGGCCATGAGGCCGAGCATGCCCCAGGCGGCGCGGTGGACGCAACGGGCGGGGGTGACCCCGCGCCCCGCTCAGGCGAGCTGAGCCCGGACCGCGCGGGCGCCGTCGCTGAGCGCGCGGAGCTTGCCGAACGCGGTGTCGCGCGGCAGGTACTTCATCCCGCAGTCCGGCGCCAGGACGAGGCGGTCCGGGGTCACCCGGGCGAGGCCGGCCCGGATGCGCGCGGTGACCTGGTCCAGCGTCTCGACGGCGGGGTCGGCGAGGTCGATCACGCCCAGGATGATGATCTTGCCCGCGAGATCGGCGAGCACGCCCAGGTCGAGCCGGGGCTGTGCGGCCTCGATCGAGATCTGCTGCGCGGTGGTGGCGGCGAGCTGGGGGAGGAACGAGTAGCCGGTCGGCTTCTGGTGGCGCACGACCGCCGCGTAGCCGAAGCAGAGGTGGAGCGCGGTCGGGACGGTGAGGCCCTCGAGCGCCCGGTTGATCGCGGGCACCGCGTAGCGCTTGGCCCCCTCCGGATCGTTGCGCAGCCACGGCTCGTCGAGCTGGATGAGATCGGCGCCCGCCGCCTCGAGGTCGCGCGTCTCCTCGTTTACCGCGACCGCCAGGTCCATCGCCAGCTCCTCCACGTCGCGATAGAACTCGTTCTTGGCCTGCTGGGCCATCGTGAACGGTCCGGGCAGCGTGATCTTGGCCGGCCGGTCGGTGTGGCGACGGAGGAACTGCATGTCGCGCAGCTCCACCGGCCGCGTCCGCCGCACGCGCCCGACCACGCGCGGCACCACCGTCTCCTGGCCGAGCCGGTTTCGGATCACGCCGGGCGTCTCGACGTCCACGCCCTCCAGCGCGGTCGCGAAGCGGTTCGAGTAGCTCTCGCGCCGGATCTCGCCGTCGGTGACGATGTCGATGCCGGCCCGCTCCATCTCGCGGATCGCCACGATGGTGGCATCGTCCTGCGCCTGCTCGAGCCAGGGCTCGGCCACCCGCCAGATCTCCCGCTGCCGCACGCGGGGCACGCCTTTCGACAGCAGCGCGTGATCGACGAGCCAATCGGGCTGCGGGTAGCTTCCGACCACCGTGGTCAGTAGCGCTTGCCGAGACATGGGTCGGCATGCTAGCACGGATGCGGGCAAGGAGGCCGACACATGGATTTCGGCGCGGCGATCTTCTTCACCGACTACTCGATGGGGCCGGCCGCGCTCGGCCGGGCGCTGGAGGAGCGCGGCTTCGAGTCGCTCTGGGCGCCCGAGCACTCGCATATCCCGCTCTCGCGCGCCTCCGCGTTCCCGGCGGGCGGCGAGCTGCCCAAGAAGTACTACGACGTGATGGATCCCTTCGTCACTCTCGCGGCCGCCGCGGCGGCCACCACGCGGCTCCGGGTGGCGACCGGGATCTGCCTGGTGGTCCAGCGCGACCCGATCCAGACCGCCAAGGCGGTCGCGAGCCTCGACCAGGTCTCGGGCGGGCGCTTCCTGTTCGGCGTCGGGGCGGGCTGGAATGCGGAGGAGATGGCCGACCACGGCACCGAGTTCAAGTCGCGCTTCGAGGTGATGCGCGAGCGGGTCGAGGCGATGCGGCTCATCTGGACGAAGTCCAAGCCGGAGTACGCGGGCGAGTTCGTGAAGTTCCCGCCGATGATGACGTGGCCCAAGCCGGTGCAGAAGCCGCACCCGCCGGTGCTGGTGGGCGGCGCGTTTCCCTATGGGGCGCGGCGGGCTCTCGCCTACGGCGACGGGTGGGTGCCGCACGCGCGCCGGCCCGCGTATGGCGACGTGCTCGGCAAGCTGCCCGAGTTCGCCGCGCTCGCCCGGGAGGCCGGCCGCGATCCGGCCACGGTGCCGATCACCGTGTTCGGGGTGGCCGAGGACGGCGACCTCATCGAGCGCTATCGCGACGCGGGCGTGGCGCGCCTGCTGTTCAACCTTCCCGCCGCCAAGTCCGACGAGGTGCTCCCCGTGCTCGATCGCTGCGCAGCGCTCATGCGGCCGGTGCAGTCCTGATGGCCACCCATACGCCCGCCTTCCGGCAGATCGCGTCCGGGCTGCGCTTTCCCGAGGGGCCGGTGGCGATGGCGGACGGCTCGGTCGTCCTGGTGGAGATCGAGCGCCGCACGCTCTCGCGCGTGACGCCAGACGGCAAGGTCCACGTGGTCGCGAAGCTCGGGGGCGGCCCGAACGGGGCGGCCGTGGGCCCGGGCGGCAAGATCTACGTCACCAACAACGGCGGGCTCAAGTTCCTGGAGCGCCCGGGCAAGCTCTTCCCGGTGGCCCAGGCCGACGACTATGCCACCGGCAGCATCCAGATCGTCGATCCCGAGACCGGCAAGTTCGACACCCTCTACGACCGCTGCGAGGGCGAGCGCCTGCGCGGGCCGAACGATCTGGTG
>DATGBR010000260.1:0-10263 GCA_035312605.1 Candidatus Methylomirabilota bacterium | reverse complement strand
CAGGACGAGCTGCAGAGAGTCGTATCCGTGTTTGACAGGAGTGGGGAATAGAAAAAGGATTCTCGTCCCTTCACCGCGGGACTAGAACTCGAGGGCAAAAACACCCTTAAGAATCAGGGTGGTGACCCCGGCGGGATTCGAACCCGCGATCTCGACCTTGAAAGGGTCGCGTCCTTGGCCAGGCTAGACGACGGGGTCCCTGGGCCTGCCGCAGTGGCTCGGAAGGAACAGCGGCATGATAGCAGGCCCTCGGCGGGGCGACAACCGAACGAGCCGACCTGATCGACTACTGAGCGGCCGGCGCGTCGGGAATGGCGAGAAAGAAGGTGCTGCCCCGGCCCACCTCGGACTCGGCCCAGGCGCGGCCGCCGTGCCGCTCGGCCACCTTCCGCACGATGGCCAGGCCCACGCCGGTCCCGGGATACTCCTCCTGGCGGTGCAGGCGCTCGGTCAGCAGCATCATCTCGTGCTCGGTGAGAAGACGGTCCACGTCGCCACGAGGGCGCCCACCGCCTCCCCGCGCGTCTCGACGGGCGCCGCGGCGAGCGCCGCCTCGGGCGCGCAGACGGGTCGCCGCTCGTGGACGGCCCGCTCGGCGAAGGCCAGGTCCGCGGCCGCGACGGCGGGCGCCGCGTCGGCCTCACCCGCGGAGCCAATGCGGGTCAGGGTGACGGCGGCGGGATCGAGCCGGCAGTAGAGGCGGACGCGGCGGCCGCCGACGAGCCGGAGCACCGAGGTCGCGATGCGCTCCGCGACAGGGGCCAGGTCGAGGCCGCCCGCCGGGGAGGCGCGGACCAGCTACTTCGAGTAAGAGACGAAGAACGAGCCGAACTCGATCGGCTCGAAGCAGGCGGGCAGCTCGCCGTGTTTCCAGGCGCCCGGGATCTTCTGCAGGCGGAAGTTGGGCTGGTGCCCGAAGCGCTGGTACAGCTCGCCCTCGCTGAAGACCCGGCAGTGGTCGGCGTAGCCGTGGACCGGGGCGTAGTCCGGGATGGGGCCGCGGGCCCGGAACTCGTGCATCGGCACCACGAAGCAGAAGCGCCCCCCCGGCCGCAGCACCGCCATGATGGACCGGATCGTCTCCTCCACGTCCCGCACGTGCTCGAGCACCGCGAAGGAGTAGATCAGGTCGAAGGATTCCTTCGGGAAGGCCTCGTGCACCTCCTCGGCCAGGCCCTGGCGGAAGCGGGCGTTGGCGAAGCGGTTGAGCTGCCGGGCGATCCGCACGTTGGTGGCCGAGACCTCGACCCCCTCCACCTCCATGTGCGGGTGCCGCGCGGCCAGGGCCATCGCGACGCCGCCCTCCCCGCTGCCCGCGTCCAGCACGCGGCGCGGCCGCACCTCGGCCACCTCCCGCTCCAGCGCCTGGAACTCGGGATCCCGCCCGCGGCGCTCGATCATCTTGCGGGTCTTGCGCCCGAGGAGCATGCGGATGCGCTTCTCGATCAGCTTGAGGCCCATGCGCCACCGCAGCCGGCGGTATTGCTCGTCCTGCGCCGAGATGTAGGCCTCGCGGCTCGCCAGGTGTCCGAGCCAGGAGCGGATGCGCGCGGCCTGCTCGGAGTACCGCGGATCCGGGTGGACGGCGCGAGCGGCCTCGACCATCTCGAGCGCGCCGTAGATGTTCTCGCGGTAGAGCTCGAAGCGGACCGTCTGCAGCACCGCGTCGGCGTCCCGGGGATCGGCGCCGAGGCGCGCGAGCGGCCCGGTCGACGCGTCGCTGCCCGACATCAGGCGATGGGGCGCGGAGCCATGTCGGGCACGGCCTCGCGCCGGCGGGAGGCCCGCTCCCGGAAGCGCTCCAGGTAGAGATAGATCACCGGGGTGATGTAGAGGGTCAGGAGCTGCGAGAGCACCAGGCCGCCCACCACCGCCAGGCCGAGCGAGCGGCGCGAGTCCGAGCCCGCCCCCACCCCGACCGCGATCGGCAGCGTGCCCATCAGGGCCGCCATCGTGGTCATCATGATGGGGCGGAAGCGCAGGAGGCAGCCCTCGTAGATCGCCTCGGCGGCGGGCTTGCCCTTGCGCTGGGCGTCGATGGCGAAGTCGATCATCATGATGGCGTTCTTCTTCACGATCCCGACCAGCATGATAATCCCGACGAAGCCGTAGAGGTTCAATTCCTCGTGGAAGATCAGCAGGGTCAGGAGCGCGCCCACGCCCGCCGACGGCAGCCCGGAGAGGATGGTCAGCGGGTGAATAAAGCTCTCGTAGAGGATGCCGAGGATCAGGTAGATCACCAGCACCGCGGCGAGCAGCAGGATGCCGAGGCCCTGCAGCGAGCGCTGGAAGGCCTGCACCGTGCCCTGGAAGCTCGTGCTGAGGGTGGCGGGCAGCCGCAGCTCGCGCTCCACGCCCTGGATCTTCTCGACCGCCTCGCCGAGGGCCACGCCGGGCCGCAGGTTGAAGGAGATCGTCACCGCGGGAAGCTGGCCCAGGTGGTTCACGGTCAGCGGGCCCACCGTGCGGGTCAGCTTGGCCACGGTGCCGAGGGGGACGAGCTTGCCGCTCGAGGAGCGGATGTAGAGCATGGAGAGCGCGGCGGGGTCGCGCTGGTACTGAGGCAGCAGCTCCATCATCACCCAGTACTGGTTGGTCGGGGTGTAGATGGTGGAGACCTGCGGCGCCCCGTAGGCGTCGTTCAGCGCGTTCTCGATCTGCACCGCGGTCACCCCGAGGGCGGAGGCCTTCTCGCGGTCGATCTCCACCAGCACCTGCGGGCTGGTGATCTGGAGATCGGAGTTCACGTCGAGGAAGCCGGGCAGGCCCTTCATCCGATCGTACATGATCGGGGCCGAGGTGTAGAGGGTCTGCAGATCCGCGTCCTGCATCGTGTACTGGTACTGCCCCTTGGTCAGGTTGCCGCCGATGCGGATGGTGGGCAGCACCTGCGGGTAGACGTTCATGCCCGGGATGCCGGAGAGCTTCTTGCGGAGGTCCTGCACGATCTCGTCGGCGGTGCCCCGCTCGGAGGCGGGCTTCAGCAGCATGAAGATGCGGCCGGTGTTCATGACCACGCTCGAGCCGCTGGCCCCGATGGCGGAGAAGAACTGCTTCACGTAGGGCTGCTGCCGCACGATCGCGGCCGCCTTCAGCTGGTGCTCCATCATGCCCTCGAAGGAGATGTCCTGCGAGGCCTCGGTGAAGGCGAAGACCTGGCCGGTGTCCTCGTTGGGGATGAAGCCCTTGGGCACGATGACGAAGAGGACAGCGGTGAGGGCCACGGTCGCGACGAAGATCATGAAGGTGAAGCGCGGGTGGCGCAGCACCAGCTTCAGCGTCCGCTCGTAGAGGCTGAGCATGCCGGTGAAAACGCGCTCCGACGCGGCGTAGACCCGCCCGTGCGACTCGGCGGGCGGCCGCAGGAAGCGGCTGCACGCCATCGGGGTCAGGGTCAGCGAGACCACGCCGGAGACGATGACCGCGGCGCCGATGACCACCGCGAACTCGTGGAGCAGGCGCCCCACGATGCCGCCCATGAACAGGACGGGCAGGAACACCGCGGCGAGCGAGGCGGTCATCGAGACGATGGTGAAGCCGATCTCCCGCGCGCCGACCAGGGCCGCTTCCATCCGGCCCATCCCCTCCTCCATGTGGCGCACGATGTTCTCGAGCATCACGATCGCGTCGTCCACGATGAAGCCCACCGCGAGGGTGAGGGCCATCAGGGAGAGGTTGTCGATCGTGTAGCCGAGCGCGTACATCACCATGAACGTGCCCACGATCGACATGGGCAGGGCCAGGCTCGGGATGAGGGTCGCCGACACGTTGCGCAGGAACAGGAAGATGACCAGCACCACCAGCGCGATCGCGAGCAGCAGGGTGAACTGCACGTCGTGGACCGACGAGCGGATGGAGACCGATCGGTCGTAGAGGATGTTCAGGTTCACCGACGCGGGCAGTTGGGCTCGGAACGCGGGCAGGATGCGGTTGATCGAGTCGACCACCTCGATGGTGTTGGTCCCCGGCTGCTTCTGGATGGCCAGCACCACCGCCCGCTCGTCGTTGTACCAGGAGGCGACCTTGTCGGTCTGCACCCCGTCCAGCACCTGGCCGAGCTGCTCGAGCCGCACCGGGGAGCCGTTGCGGTACGCGACGATCAGCGGCCGGTAGGCGGCCGCGCTGGTGAGCTGGCCAGTAGCCTGCACGCTGAAGGCCTGGTTCGGGCCCCAGAGGGTGCCGGTGGGCAGGTTCACGTTGGAGTCGGCGAGGGCCTTCTGCACCTCGTCGATGCCGATCCCGAGGGTGGCCATGGCGCTCGGATCGAGCTGCGCCCGCACCGCGTACTTCTGCGAGCCGAAGATCTGCACCTGGGCCACGCCCGCGATCGTCGAGATGCGCTGCGAGAGATTCGTCTGCGCGTACTCGTCGACCACGTAGAGTGGCAGGGTCGGCGAGCTGAGCGCCAGGTAGAGGATCGGCTGATCGGCCGGATTGACTTTCTTGTAGGACGGCGGCGTCGGCATGCCGGGCGGCATCTGGGGCTGGGCCGCCGCGATGGAGGCCTGCACGTCCTGGGCCGCCGCGTCGATGTTGCGCTCGAGGGTGAACTGGATCGTGATCTGGGTGTTGCCGAGCGCGCTCGTCGAGGTCATCGAGTCGATGCCCGCGATGGTGGAGAACTGCTTCTCGAGCGGCGTCGCGACTGCGGAGGCCATGGTGTCGGGGCTCGCGCCCGGCAGCGACGCGGTCACCTGGATGGTCGGGAAGTCGATGTTGGGCAGGTCGCTCACCGGCAGGAGCCGGTAGGCCATGATCCCGAAGACCAGGATGCCTGCCATGAGCAGCGTGGTCATGACCGGCCGGCGGATGAAGAGGTCGGTGCTCATCCACCTGCCTTCCCGGCCGGCGCCTTGGGCGCGGCGCCCGGCGCGGGCGGGGGCGCCGCGGTCTTCGCGTCGACCCGCGCGCCGGGCACCAGCCGCAGCTGCCCGTCCGTCACCACCCGCTCGCCCGCCTGGAGCCCGCTCGTGACCACCACGTCGCGCCCGTCGACGGCCCCGGGCACCACCGTTCGCGCCTCCACCGTGTTGTCCGCCTTCACCACGAAGACGTACTGGCCCTTCTGCCCGCTCTGCACCGCCTGCGACGGGACCACCACCGCGCCGACCTGCCGGGTGAGGGTCAGCGCCGCGTTGACGAATTGCCCCGGCCAGAGCGCGTTCTCGGTGTTCTCGAAGGTGGCCTTGAGCTGGATGGTGCCGGTGCTGGGATCCACCGTGTTGTTCACGAAGGTGAGCCGGCCCCGCACCACGCCGCCCGGCGCGCCGGGCGCCTGCACGTCCACCGGCAAATCGCCCAGCTCGCGATAGCGCTTGATCTCGGCCAGCTGCGCCTCCGGCACCGAGAAGGTCACGTAGATGGGATGGATGCGGTTGATCACCACCATCGGGTTGCCCACGTCGTTGGCCTTCACCACGTTGCCCTGGTGCAGCAGCAGGTTGCCGGTCCGGCCGTCGAGCGGGGCGCGGATCTCGGTGTAGGAGAGCTGCACCCGCACGTTCTCCACCGCGGCCTCGTCGGCGCGCACCAGGGCCTTGGCGGTCTCGATCGCGGCGCGGTCGGCCTCGATGGTGGCGCTGAGCGTCTGCTCGGTGGTCTTGATCTGGTCGTACTGCTCGCGAGCCACGAAGCCCCCTTCCACCAGCTTCTTGTAGCGCTGCTCCTCGACCTTGGCGTTCTCGAGCTGGGCGGTGTCCTTGGCCAGGTTGGCCTCGGCCTGCTTCACCATCGCCTGGTGCTGCGCGAGCGTGGCCTGGGCCTGCAGCAGTGCCGCCTGGATCTGGCGCGGGTCGATGGTGAAGAGCAGCGAACCGGCCGGCACCTCCTGCCCCTCGCCGAAGTGCACCTTCATCACCTCGCCGTTGATCATGGAGAGCACCGACACGGTGGCGAGGGGCTGCACGTTGCCGATGGCGCGGATCTGCACCGGCACGTCGCGCGTGACCACGTCGGCCACCGTCACCGGCACGCCGGGAGGCACGCCCTTGGCCGCTGCGGTGTCCCCGCGCCGGTCGCACCCCGCGAGCAGCGCGCCGGTGAGGAGGGCGCCCACGAGCGCCGCCCCGGCCACGAGCCGACCGCGCCGCGCCATCACCCGCCCGCTGCCGCGGCCTCGGGCCGCCGACCGGTCAAGGCCGTCGCGAAGCGCCGGAGGAACTCCGCGCGCTCGGCGCGGAAGCTGGGATCCGCCGCGCTCCGCCCGGTCACCATGCGGGTGACCTGCGGGAAGGCCAGCGGGTATGCGACGAGCCCCATGATCGCCAGCAGCAGATGGCCTGCGTCGAGGTCGGCCGGCAGGAGGCCGCGCCGCTGGCGCGCGCGCAGGTCGCCCAGGGCCCGGGCGAACGAGGCGCGGCGCTCGGCCTCGCGAATCACCGGCTGGTCGGCCATGCCGAGCGCTTCCCACTGGACGAGCCGGATCCAGTCGCTGTCCTCGCAGGCCAGCTGGAACCAGTAGGCGAGGCTCGCGCCCAGGTCGGGCGGGGCCTCGGTGAGCCACGCCGCCCGCTGGACGAGCTTGCGGTCGAAGATCCCGCGGAAGAGATCTTCCTTGTTGCCGAAGTAGTGATAGAGCATGCGCTTGTTCACGCGCGCCCGCCGGGCGATGCGCGCGACCCGCGCGCCCGCGAAACCCTCGGCCGAGAACTCGGCGAGGGCGGCGGCGAGAATCCGGTCCTGTGTCCGCTGAGGGTCGCGGACGTGGCCCGTCAGGGAGCGCTTCACGCGGGTGGCCGGCGGCATCGGGTGATCGACCCGATAGTAACCGTTTGGATACTTCTCGGTCAAGCGTGGGCCGGTGGGCCGGCCCAGGGGGGAGCGGGGAGACTAGGAGCGTCGCCTACGGAGGGTGGCGGCAGCGAGCCCCGCCATGGTGGTGAGCGCCAGGATGATCGTGGCCGGCTCCGGCACGCTGGGGCCCAAGCCCACGCCGATGTCGTCCAGGGCGAGCCCCCCGGCCGTGGTGGCCGAGAAGATGCCGGCGAACGTCACGAATTCGAGGTTGGTCCAGGTCGTCGGCACCGGGAAGTTCACGAACCCGGCGGAGGCCCCGAGGTCGTAGATGGCGCTCAGCCCGCCCCCGCCGACCCGCATCGCGATCACCGCCAGCAGTGACGCGTTCGGCGAGCCGGGCCCGGGGGCGGCGAAGAGGCCGGACGCGGAGAAGCCGTACAGGTCGAATGGGGCGCCGTCGATCCGCGCCAGGGTGACGCCGCCACCGGGCGCGGCCCCGTTCTGGGCGAGGTAGACCGCCGAGCCATTCCCGACGAACGTGGTCCCCGGAGTGTCGGTCGTGCGCAGGAACGGCCCCGCGAGCCGGTAGCCGTGGGTCTCGACCGTCGTGACGAGCGGGTTGCCGACGCTCGCGAGGTCATCGAAGGTGATCTGGAGCGCAGCGGCGGGCGCCGACCACGTCGTCGCCGCGAGGATCACACCGAATGTGCATGCAAAGGCTTTCATCGTTTGCCCCTCCAAGAGCGACTCCTTGGAGGCAAGGCGCTTGCCACACAAGTCGCGACGCAAGACGGCGCCGCTACAGCGCACCGCGCGCCCATCACGCGCAGCTCGGCGTCCGATGGACGCGGAAGCGCGTGACACTGTCACCGCCGTCGCCGAGGACGGAGCCCGGCAACCTTCGTCACCGCGCCCGGTTGCAGGTGGACGCGGCCCTGACCGTCCTGGGCAAAGGGGTCGGATTCGTCTAGACTTACCTATGGCCTTGGACTTGCGGCCCTGAACGAGCGTGCGCAACCGACCCCGGCGGGAGCAGTCTCGGCAAGCCCCCGGACGGCCCCTGCCGACCGCGCTCCAGCTCTCGGGCTTCCAAGCGGCGAGTGTGGTGAAGTTCGCCTACTTCACCAACGACGCGCCCGTCGCGGGCACGCTGCTCTACACCGCGTTCCGGCGGAACATGCCGCCCGAGCTCAAGGAGTTCACGGTCCGGAACCCGGTCACGTTCTTCTACGGCATCCAGCAGACCGGCGGCCTGTTGAACATCCAGGTCCGATGGATCAACCCCGACGGGGTGGTGGCCCGGACGAGCGATCAGCCGATGGATCAATCCCGCGAAGGCGCACTCTGGACGTGGCAAGTGGACCGGCTCGAGCAGCGCGATCTCTCCCAGGCCGGCGTGTGGGTGGTGGAGCTGATGGTCTCGGGCCACCGGGTCGGCCGCTACCCGCTCCTGGTCCGCCCCCTCGCCCGCTAACCGGGGAGGCCAGAAGCATGGGGCCAGCCCCCATGCCTTTGCTAAACTCAGCGTTATGACTGGCCGCGCCCTGGTCCTGGTCGTGGAAGACGAGCCCGACGTGCGCGAGCTCATCGCCGATGTCCTCGCCGAGCACGGCTACGAGATCGAGGTGGCGCCGGACGGGGCCGCCGCGCTCCAGCTCTGCGACCAGCGCAAGTACGACCTCATCCTGAGCGACCTGCGCATGCCCAAGATGGACGGGGCCGCGCTCTACTGGGCCCTGCAGCTCCGCCACGGCTCGGCGATGCCCCGCATGATATACGTCACCGGCCAGGCCCACTCGATGGACTACGCGGGCTTCCTCGCCGCCTCGCGGGTGCCCGTGCTCTCGAAGCCGTTCAGCCCCGAAGACCTCCGTCAGGCCGTCCGCCAAGCGCTCGCAAAGAACAGTAGCGGCTAGACGCCCAGCATCTGTCTGCGTCTACTGCTGTCCGCGCCGTCTCCAGCGCGCCAGCCCAAGGCCCGCCATCGTGGTGCCGAGGAGAAGCAGCGTAGTGGGCTCGGGAACGGCGGCGGGCTCGCTGTAGAGGAAGTCATCCATTACGATGATGTCGATGGCCCCGCTCTCGCTAGGCCCTAGCGGAACGTTGCCGCTGATGATCTGGATCTGACTGACTAGCTCTCCAGGGAAGAGGGCTCCAAAGAACGAAAGGCCGTTGTTCGCGGTAGGGACGAAGAACGTGCCCAGCGACGCGCCGCTGGCATTGAGAAAGTTCAAGGACGCGCCGGCCGGCGTGTCGACGTCCGAAAATACGGCGCCGAATCCGGAAACGGTAGCCGGAATGCCGCCGTTCGTCCCAGGGACGGAGAACGTGACGTTGGTCAGCGTGCTGCCGATAGGACTGAAGAGCCGAGCAGTACTGAAGACGTCGAATCCGGCGTACGTCGAATTGCCGAATGTCGGGTCAGAGGCGAGGCCGGACGGCGGTGCCTGCACGAAGCCCGTACCCGGAGTGCTAAGGAGCGCGCCGCGAATATTCTGGAACCCGTTGAACGGCGTCGGGGAGATCGTGGTTGTCACGCCGCCACCGTCCCAGTTGATTTCACGCCTACCGGTGGAAAGCGGCCCCGCCGCATTGCCATTATTGGGGTCCCCCAAAGCGGCTCGGAAGGCATCGACCGTGGCTTGAATCGACGCGGCGTCGGGGCCCGCTGCCTCAAAGGAAATGGCGCCGGCACTAACGGGCAGTCCCGCCATGACGAGGACGGTGATGGCTACGCAGTAGGCGCGGATCCTTGAAATCATGGTGAGTCCCCTTCATTGACGACAGGCTGGCGCTCCAAAGGGTGTCCCCGAACCAGGGCCGTGCATACCATGCGCCCGATAGCTCGGAGTCTGCGACTGTCAATAATTTGAGGATTTATCACGGGTATGGGCCTAGTGTTTGGCAGGCCGTTGCACAAAGTATGAACGCCGTTTTCACTGGACTATGACCGGCTGGTCATTCCAGCAACCACCACCCGCTACGCTCCCCTCCATGATCCTTCAGCACCTCATCGCCTTGGTCGCGGCGCATTGCCGGGTGCGGCGATCTGCACCAACGGGGCCGCGAGGTGATGGGTGCTTCGGATGTTTCTGAAGGGAATGGTGAGCGGTGGTGGGATCGAACCACCGACCCCCTGATTAAAAGTGCGTGGACCTGGGGTCCCGCCGTCTACACGGTGACCCTCTCGGTAGCGCAACAAGTAGGGAGTTGAGCGCCTGCACCAGCTCGGGGAATCGCTTGGTGTGCTGGATGCCGTTGCGGCTAATCAGGCGGGTGCCGTCGCCTGCCGTCATCGCGGCCATGCGATAGCCGTCCACCTTCTCTTCGTCAGGCATCGCCGAGGCAGGAGCGGCGCCCAGCGTACGCTTAACGGCCCGGCGGTGTTGAGGGCGCCGGGGGCGCTGCCGGCGCAGCTGGCACCCATACCCAGGAATAGGCCACCGTCACCCCATCGCCTTGCAGGTGGTAGCAGCCGCTTGGGTAGCAGACTTCTCGTTGGATTGAGGGAGCCACAGAGACCTGCGT
>DATGBR010000259.1:0-2797 GCA_035312605.1 Candidatus Methylomirabilota bacterium | reverse complement strand
ACCTCGAGGGCGCGGTGGCCGACATCGTGTGGGCCGCGTCCGAGGTGCTCACCGACTACGAGATCCTCATCATCGACGACGGCAGCACCGACGGGACCGGCCCTCTCGCCGATCGGCTCGCGCGTGAGAACCCGCGGATCCGGGCGATCCACCAGCCGACGAACATGGGGATCGCGGCCGCCTACGAGCGGGCCCTGGGCGCGGCCCGGCTCGACTACTTCAGCTTCCTCGCCGCCGACGGCGAGATCGCCCGCGAGTCGGTGCGGGACATCCTGGGCTCGGTGGGCCGGGCCGACATCGTCGCCCCCTATCACCAGAATCCGCGGGCCCGCCAGGCCCATCGCCGGTTCCTGACCTGGGCGTCGACCGCCCTCGTCAACGCGCTGTTCCGCCAGCGCATGCACTACTACCAGGGTCCGTGCATCTACCCGGTGCCCCTGGCCCGGGCCCTGCCCAAGAGCGCGGGTGGGTTCTACTTCCTGACCCAGATGCTCATCCACGCGCTCTACGCCGGCTACACCTGCGTCGAGGTGGGCCTCACCCACGTGGACCGCACTCACGGCCGCTCCAAGGCGGTGTCGGCCAAGAACATCCTGAAGGCGCTGCGAACGATCGCCCAGGCCTGGTGGGCCATTCACCTGGGCGGCGTCTCGGTGGCGCGGAGGGCCTGAGATGGCGACGAAGCGATCCACGGTGCTCGTGACCGGAGGTGGAGGATACGTCGGCGCGGTGCTGGTCCCGAAGCTACTCGCGCGCGGCCACCGGGTCCGGGTCATCGACCTGTTCCTGTTCGGGACCGACGTCATGCGGAAGCACAAGGCCCTCGAGCTGGTGAAGGCGGACATCCGGGACGAGAAGGCCGTGGCCAAGGCCGCGGCGGGCGTCGACGAGGTAATCCACCTCGCGTGCATCTCGAACGACCCGAGCTTCGAGCTGAACCCGGGGCTCAGCCGCTCCATCAACTACGACTGCTTCGAGCCGCTCGTGAGCATCTCGCGCCGGGCCGGCGTCCGGCGATTCGTCTACGCCTCGACCTCGAGCGTCTACGGGGTGAGCGACGCCCCGGACGTCACCGAGGACCATCCGCTCGTCCCGCTCACCGACTACAACAAGTACAAGGGGATGTGCGAGCCGATCCTGCTCCGGCACCAGGCCCCCGACTTCACCACCGTGATCATCCGGCCCGCCACCGTGTGCGGCTTCTCGCCCCGCCAGCGCCTGGACCTGACCGTGAACATCCTCACGAGCCTGGCGGTCAACCAGAAGCGCATCACCGTGTTCGGCGGCGCGCAGAAGCGGCCGAACATCCACATCGAGGACATCAGCGATCTCTACGTCGAGCTGCTGGACATGCCGGCGGAGATGATCGCGGGCAAGACCTTCAACGCGGCCTACCAGAACCACACGGTGGCCCAGCTGGGCGAGATGGTGCGCTCGATCGTGACCCGGGAGATGCCGGAGCTGGGCCCGATCGCCCTCGAGACGGCGCCGAGCAACGACACGCGCTCGTACCACGTCTCCTCGGAGAAGATCAAGCGCGAGCTGGGCTGGTCGCCGCAGCGGACCATCGAGGACGCGGTGATCGATCTCTGCCGGGCCTTCAAGGCCGGGCGCATCCCGGATCCTTTGAACGATATCCGCTACTACAACGTCAAGACCATCCAGGCGTCCGGACTGGCCTGAGCGATGCCTCGCGCGGTCGTCACCGGAGGTGCGGGCTTCATCGGGAGCCACATGGTCGACCTGCTGGTCGATCGCGGCTACTCGGTCGTCGTGATCGACAACCTGGCCACCGGCCGGGCCGAGAATCTGGCCCAGCACCGGCGGGAGCCGCGGGTCGACTTCCACCAGATCGACATGTGCACGCTCGCCCCCGACTCCCCCCTGTTCCGGGGCGTCGACCACGTCTTCCACTTCGGCGGCATCGGCGACATCGTCCCGTCGATCGAGCGCCCGCTCGAGTACATGCGGGCCAACGTGAACGGGACCCTCGCCGTCCTCGAGGCGTCGCGTCACGCGGGCGTGCGCAAGCTCGTCTACGCGGCGTCCTCGTCCTGCTATGGGCTCGCCACCGAGCTGCCGACCACGGAGCAGGCTCCCATCCGTCCGGAGTACCCCTACGCGCTGAGCAAGTACCTGGGGGAGAGCGCGGCGCTCCACTGGGCTCAGGTCTACCGCCTGCCGGCGATCTCGATCCGCATGTTCAACGTGTACGGCCCGCGGGTGCGCACGAGCGGCGCCTACGGCGCGGTCTTCGGCGTGTTCCTGGCTCAGAAGCTTCACGGCAAGCCGTACACCGTGGTCGGAGACGGCAGCCAGCGTCGCGATTTCGTCTACGTCACCGACGTCGCGCGGGCCTATCTGCTGGCCGCCGAATCGGACCAGGCCGGGGAGGTCTTCAACCTCGGTTCGGGCAATCCCCAGACCGTCAACCGGCTCGTGGAGCTGATGGGTGGAGCGGTGGTGTACGTGCCCAAGCGTCCGGCTGAGCCGGACTGCACGTGGGCCGACATCGGGAAGATCCAGCGTCTGCTCGGCTGGAAGCCGGAGATCTCGTTTCCCCAGGGGGTCGACGCGATGCTCGGGCACATCGAGGAGTGGCGAGCCGCGCCGCTGTGGACGCCCGAGAAGATCGAGGTGGCCACCCGCACGTGGTTCGAGCATCTGGCGCGATGAAAGCCGACTACCGGCACAAGGTGAAGACCCTGGAGGAGCTGGCCGCCGCCATCGGCCCGCGACCCCGCGCCAAGACCGTCATTATGTGTCACGGGATGTTCGACATCGTCCATCCCGGCCA
>DATGBR010000258.1:0-14020 GCA_035312605.1 Candidatus Methylomirabilota bacterium | reverse complement strand
GGCAAGGCCGAACTCTATCTGGAGGTCGATCTCAAGCCGTGGGACGTGGCGCCGATGCAGGTGCTGCTGGAGGAGGCGGGCGGCCGGCTCACCGACTTCTCGGGGCGCGCCACCATCTATGACGGCTCGGTGCTGGCCACCAACGGCCGGCTGCACGAGCAGACCCTGGCCCTGCTCCGTCGGTAGCCCGGGTCGGTGCGACTCGAGCCGCTCCGACTGATCCGTCCGGCGCCGGCCCTCGCGGCCGCCATCGCCTCGCCGCCCTACGACGTGGTGAGCCGGTCCGAGGCGGCCGCGCTCGCGCAGGACAACCCGCGCTCCTTCCTCCACATCGGCCGCGCCGAGATCGACCTGCCGGACCAGGTGGGGCCCTACGATCCCCTCGTCTACGAGCGCGCGCGCGAGAATCTGGCCGCGCTGCTCGAGCAGGGGGCGCTCCGGCGCGAGCCGGGGTCCGCCCTCCTCCTCTACCGACAGATCATGGAAGGCCGGACCCAGGTGGGCGTGGTCGGCGGCGTGCGCATCGAGGACTACGAGACCGGCCTCATCCGCAAGCACGAGACCACGCGGCCGGACAAGGAGGCCGATCGCACCCGTCATCTGCTGGCGCTCGACGCGCAGGCCGAGCCGGTGCTGCTCGCCTATCGCGGGCGGCCAGAGATCGACCGGCTCGTGGCGGAGACGCTGGCCGGCCCGCCGCTCGATGCCTTCACCACCGCCGACGGGGTCGCCCACGCCGTCTGGCCGGTCGCCGACGCGGCGCCGTACGTGACCGCGTTCGCCTCGGTCCAGGCGGCCTACGTGGCCGACGGCCACCACCGCTCGGCCGCCGCGGCGCGGGTCGCGGCGAAGCGCCGCGCCGAGAGCTCGCGCCCCCGCGGCGATCGCGCCTACGAGTGGCTGCTCTCGGTGCTGGTGCCTGCGGCCCAGCTCCGGATCCTGCCGTACAACCGGGTGATCCGGGACATCGGCGGCCGGTCCTCGCAGGCGCTGCTCGCCGAGCTGTCCACCTGCGGGCCGGTCCGGCCCGCTCCCGACCCGGTCCCGTCCGAGCCGGGGATGTTCTGCTTCTATCTCGCGCGTCGCTGGTGGCGGCTCGACCTGCCCGGCGGGTCGATCGACCGGGGCGACCCGGTCCGCTCGCTCGACGTCTCGCTGCTGCAGGAGCGGGTGCTGGGGCCGGTGCTCGGCATCGTCGACCAGCGCACCGACCCGCGCATCGACTTCGTGGGCGGCATCCGCGGCACCCGGGCCCTCGAGGCCCAGGTCGATTCGGGCGAGGCGGCGCTGGCGATCTCGCTCTACCCGACCACGGTGGAGCAGCTCATGGCGGTCGCGGACCGGGGCCACATCATGCCGCCCAAGAGCACGTGGTTCGAGCCCAAGCTGCTGAGCGGGCTCTTCGTCCACCCGCTGGACTGACGGAGGCGCTCCCATGTTCGCCCGCATCGGCACCTGGCAGGGATCATCCGCCGACCTGGAGCGATGGATCGTGCGCGCCCGCGAGCAGGTGAAGCCCGCCATCCGGCAGGATCCCGGGCTCACCGCGGTCTACTGGCTCGTCGACCGGGAGGCGGGCAAGGGGATGATCGTGACGCTCTGGGAGAGCCGCGAGGCGATGGCGGCCAGCGAGCAGGCGCGCGCGGCGCGGCAGGCCGCGACGTCGACCGCGACCGGCGCCGCGGTGACCACCGACCGCTACGAGGTCGTCGACTGGCTCACGACGTGATCACGCTCGTCGGGCTCCCGTCTTGACAATGCGACGGGGGCTGCTCCAAAATCCCGCCAGCGCTCACCCGATCGCCCGTCGCCGCACTTGTCCCCCCACATACAGGAGGAGAAACCCGTGAGCACGATCAGCCGACGCAAGTTCCTCGGGAGTGCGGGATTGCTGGGAGCGGGGGCGGTGCTCGCCGACGGCGCGCGGCGGCGAGCGCGCGCGGACAGGCCGATCAACTTCTCGGGGTGGGTCTTCAAGCCCGACACCGTGAAGGACTACGTGGAGTTCTACAACAAGAAACACGGGGGTCAGGTGAAGTACGAGGCCATCCCGTGGGCGAGCTACCACTCCACCATGGAGACGCGCGCCTTCGCGGGCGAGGTTGTCGACGTGATGTACTGCAACTCGGCCAACCGGGAGCACTGGTTCGAGAACGGCCTGATTCGCCCCCTCGACGACCTGCCCGGCATGGACGAGCTGAAGAAGAAGATCGCGCCGGCCAGCCTCGACAGCCTGAAGAACCGCGACGGCAGCAAGATCATCGGGCTGCCCTACTTCACGAGCGTGTTCATCCTCATGTACAACGAGCCGATGCTGCAGCAGGCCGGCATCAAGGCTCCGGCCAAGACGTGGGACGAGCTGATCGAGCACAGCACGAAGCTCAAGCGGGACAAGGTGAGCGAGACGCCCTACCTGCCGAACTGGAACAACAGCTCCTCCGGCACCATGCCCCAGTTCCTGAGCGACTCCTTCTCGGAGGGCGCCAACTTCTTCGACGCCAAGAACCGGGTGATCGTGGACCAGGAGCCGGGCGCGGCCCGGGCGATGGAGCGCTGGCAGAAGGCGTACGCGGCCGGCCTCGTGAACCCGGAGGTGCTCACCAAGACCTCCTCCACCGACACCCACCGCCTCTTCTGGACCGGGCGCTACGCCTACCATACCAACCACTCCTACTACCTGCGCACCATCGCGGGGGAGCCGGAGAACTCCAAGCTCGCGCCCAAGAAGGCCAAGATGGCGATGTACCCCGGCAACGGGCAGACCCACATGTTCACCGAGTTCTACACCGTGAACGCCAAGACCAAGGCCCTCGAGGACGCGTGGAAGTTCGCCAAGTTCCTCGGCGGCAACGGCAACGGGGACTGGTACGTGCAGCGGCAGTGGTGCCTGATCGCCGGCCTCGACAACCCGTACCCCGAGATGTACGACCACCCCGAGGTCACCGCGTCCTACGACAAGTGGATCGACCTCAAGCTCCTGCGCGAGCAGTACAAGAAGGGGCGCACCATCAACGCGTTCAAGGAGTCCTGGTTCTCGGAGTACGACACCAAGTGCATCCCCATCGTGCACAACATCATCCGGGGGTCCTCGACCGTCCCGAAGGGCCTCAAGGAGCTGGTGGCGCTGCAGAAGTCCCTGGTGTAACCCGCGGCGCCCGCGGGTCCCATGGTCAAGAGCGGCGCGGGCGGGCTCCGTCTCTCCGAGGCGGGGTTCGCCTGGCTGCTCGTCCTCCCGGTCGTGATCGGGATCGGCCTCGTGGTGGTCGTCCCGCTCGCCTACTCCCTCTGGCTCTCGTTCACCGACGTCAACCTGCTGCGGACCGCGGGGCCCGCGCTCGAGGCCTTCGGGATCCGCCTGCCGCTCTACCGCTGGGTCGGCCTCAAGAACTACCTCCAGGTCTTCGACGACCCGCTCTACTGGAGCTCGCTCTGGCGGACCCTCTACTTCGTGGGGGCGTTCGTGGCGGAGGCGACCCTGGCCGGCATGGGGATGGCGCTGGTGCTCAACGAGCGCTTCGCGGGCCGCCCGCTGATGCGGAGCCTCCTGCTGATCCCGTGGTCGCTCTCCCGCATCGTGGTCGGCCTCCTGTGGGTCGGCCTCCTCGACTTCGAGTTCGGCGCGCTCAACGGGCTGCTCCACCAGGCCGGCCTGATCGATTCCTACATCGCGTTCTTCAAGAGCGGGTGGAGCTCGCTCAACGTGCTGGTCTCGGTCTACATGTGGAACCAGGCGCCGTTCGCGACGCTCCTGTTCCTGGCCGGCATGCAGTCCATCGGGGAGGACCAGTACGCCGCCGCAGAAGTCGACGGGGCCGGCTACTGGCAGCGCTTCGCCCACGTCACGCTGCCCGCCCTGCGGCCGATCCTGTTCCTGGTGCTGGTGCTCTGCACCGTGAACGGCTTCCTGATGCTGGACCTGATCTACATCCTCACCATGGGCGGCCCCGGCTACGACACCACCACGATCTCGTGGCTCGGCTTCCAGACCACCTTCAAGTTCTTCAAGTTCGGTCCCGGCACCGCGATCCTGTACACCCTGACCGGGCTCTGCCTGCTCATGACCCTGCTCTACCACCGGCTGATCCTGTCCGGCTTCGAGGCGGAAGCCTAGCATGATGACCGCGCGGAAGCGGCGGGGCGGCGCCTACTGGGCGCGCTCGGGACGGAGCCGCCTCGTCCTCTACGGGCTCGTCGCCCTCGTGAGCCTCTGGCTGATCGGCCCCTTCGTGTGGCTCTTCGTGACCAGCGTCTCCTACCAGAAGCACCTCATGGCCCGGCCGCTGTCGTTCGTCCCGCCGGAGGTCACCCTCGACAACTACCGCATGATCATGGGGCTGATGCGGTTCCACGCCGAGGGGCAGGCGTCCAAGATCCTCCCCTCGATGTGGAACACCCTGGTGGTGGCGGGGGTGGTGACCGCGGTGAACCTGGTGCTGGGCACCACCGCCGGCTACGCCTACGCGCGCTTCCGGTTTCCCCTCAAGACGGTGTCTCTCTTCGCGCTGCTCTTCACCCGCATGCTGCCGACCATCGTGCTCATCCCGGCCTTCTTCGTCATCTTCCGCGCCCTGGGACTGCAGAACACGCTCTCCGGCCTGGTCATCGCCTACTGCTCGTTCACCCTGCCGTTCACGGTGTGGATCATGAAGGCCTACTTCGAGACGGTGCCCGCCGACCTCGACAAGAGCGCGCTCGTCGACGGCTGCAACCGGCTGCAGGCCTACTACAAGGTCGTGCTGCCGGTGTCGGGGCCGGGCCTGGTGGCGGGCGGGGCGTTCACGTTCATGCTCTGCTGGAACGAGTTCGTGGTGGCGCAGGTACTCAACACCAAGCCGGGCACCACCACGCTGCCCCCGGTCATCGCGGGCATGAACGGCCAGATCAACATCGACTACTCGGTGATCGCGGCCTCCGGCTTCCTCGGGGCGCTGCCCGCGGTCCTGCTCGTGCTCGTCTTCCAGAAGTACATGGTGCAGGGCCTCACCGCGGGCTCGGTGAAGGGGTAGCGTCTCCGCGGGTAGCCGTTGACCGCCGGGCACCCCTTCAGTAGCGTGGTGTCATGGATCAGGCTCCGCTGAGCGTGCGCCGCTGGAGCCGCGCGGAATACGAGCGCCTCGTCGATCTCGGGGTGTTTCGCGCCGAGCCGGTGGAGCTGATCGGCGGGCAGCTCATCGTCGCCGAGCCACAGAACAGCCCGCACGCCACCGCGGTCGGAGCGGCCGATGATGCCCTGCGGGCGGTGCTGCCCGCGGGCTTCATCGTGAGGGCCCAGATGCCGGTGGCCCTCGACGAGGAGTCCGCGCCCGAGCCGGATCTGGCGGTCGTGGCCGGGCGGCGCGCGGACTACCAGGTGCGCCATCCGGCCCGCCCGGTCCTGGTCGTGGAAGTATCCGACTCGAGCCTGCGCTTCGACCGCGAGGACAAGGGCAGCCTCTACGCCCGCGCCCGCGTTCCGGAGTACTGGATCGTCAACCTGATTGACCGCGTCGTGGAGGTGTATCGCGACCCGGGACCGGACGCATCGCCCGCGCACGGATGGCGGTATCGCTCGGTGGTGAGTCTCGGACCCACCGGGACGGTGGAGCCAGTGGCGCTGCCGTCGGCGCGGGTGCGGGTCGCCGACCTGTTGCTTCGGTGAGCCGCCGCCCGCGCTACTCCGGCAGGTAGAGGCGGGTGAAGTGGTCGTCGGTGACGAGGCCGTCCGGGCTCACCGTGAAGTTGGAGGTGATCAGCCCCTGCGCGCCCGCGAAGCGGCCGTCGCCGCCGGTGATGCGCCACAGCACGACCCCGTGGCTCCCGTGACCGCCCGCGGCGGGGCCGACGTGACCCCGCCCGACGGTGTCGAACGAGATCGACCCGGCGCGGCCGTAGGTGATGGTGCCGTCCTCCACGAAGGTGCCGTCGGGGAAGCGCTCTACCCTCGACTCGAGGACGGCGGACTCACCCGCTAGCGCCTCCACCGATCCGCTGATCCCATCCGGTGCCAGCACCGTGCGCAGCGCCTGGCTCGGCGCGGTGGTGCGCGCCCGGCGCTCGGTGGTCGAGCCGGCCACCGGGCCCCCGCGGCCGGTGAACTCGAGCGCGAACACGACCTCGCGCGCGGCCATCAGAACACGATGATGCCGCGGCCGAGCTCGCCGGCGGCGAGAGCCCGGAAGGCCTCGTCGGCGTCCTCGAGCGCGTAGCGGTGGGTGATCAGCTCATCGATGCGGAGCTTGCCCGCCTGGTAGAGCGCGACCAGCCGGGGCAGATCCTCGCGGGTGCGCGCGCTGCCGTAGCTCGAGCCGCGGATGACCCGCTCGCCGGTGACCATCGGGCGCGCGTCCAGCGGCACCGTCGCGCCGGTCTCGGGCACCCCGATCAGCACGCAGGTGCCGCCGGGCGCGAGGGCGTCGATCGCCTGGGTGATGGGGCGGGTCGCGCCCACCGCCACGAACGTGAAGTCGGCGCCGCGGCCGGTGATCGCGCGGATCGCGGCGGCGGGATCCTGGCGGGACGCGTCGATCAGGTGGGTGGCCCCGACCGCGCGGGCGTGCTCGAGCTTGCCGGGGAGGAGGTCGACCGCGATGATCGGGTGCGCCGCCACCATCGCGCCGCCCTGGACTACGTTGAGGCCGACGCCGCCCACTCCGAAGACCGCCATGCTCGCCCCCGCCGGCACCGCCGCGGTGTTGAGCACCGCGCCGACCCCGGTCATCACCGAGCACCCGATGAGCGCGGCGCGGTCGAGCGGCATCGCGGGGTCGATGCGGATCGCGCACGACTCGTGCACCACGGTGCGCGAGGCGTAGGTGGCCACGTGGCCGTAGTGGTAGACCGGGGAGCCGCCGAGACTCATCCGGGTGGTCCCGTCGGGGAGCACGCCCTTGCCCGGCTGCCGCCGCTCGCAGAGGTTCGGCCGGCCGATCACGCAGTAGTGGCAGCGACCGCAGGTGGGCGCCCACGAGAGGATCACGTGATCGCCGACCGCGAGCTCGGTCACGCCGGACCCGAGCGCCTCCACCACGCCCGCGCCCTCGTCGCCCAGCACGATCGGCAGCGGCACGCCCTTCCAGCTCCCGTCCGCCGCGTTCAGGCAGCTATGGCAGACGCCGCTCGCGGCCATACGCACCGCCACCTCGCTGACCCGGGGCGCCTCGAGGGCCACCTCTTCCACCCGCTGGGGCTTGCCCTGCTCGAAGAGCACCGCTGCGCGCATGAACGCCTCCGTGGGAATCAGCGGCCGTACCGGATCCGCGGATCGAGGTAGCCGTAGAGCAGGTCGACGGCCAGGTTGATGGCCATGAACAGCACCGCGATGAACAGGATGGTCGACTGGGTGAGCGGGTAGTCGCGCTGGTAGATCGACCAGAGCACCAGCCGGCCGATGCCGGGCAGGGTGAAGACCTCCTCGACCACCACCGTGCCGCCCAGCAGGATGCCGATCTGCAGCCCTGCCACCGTGACCACCGGGATCAGCGCGTTGCGGAGGGCGTGTTTGAGCACCACCACGCGGTCGGTGAGGCCCTTGGCCGCCGCGGTGCGCACGTACTCGGAGCCGAGCACGTCGAGCATGCACGAGCGGGTGGTGCGGGCCACGTTGGCCGCGCTCGCGGTGCCGAGGCAGAGCGCGGGCAGCACCATGATGGTGAGGTTGCGGCGCCAGTCGGCGCTGAAGTCGACCCACACCACCGGCGGCATCCAGCGCAGGTAGAGCGAGAGGAAGAGGATCAGCATGGTGCCCTGCCAGAACACCGGCACCGAGAGGCCGAGGAGCGTGCCGACGCGTGTGACGTTGTCCACCGCGTGGTCGCGGCGGACCGCGGAGACGATGCCGGCGGTCACCCCCAGCACCAGGGCGAAGGCCACCGAGAAGAGGGTGAGCTCGAGGGTGACCGGCAGGCGCTCCAGGATCAGAGCCACCACCGGCTTGCCGGTCCGCCACGACGTACCGAGGTCGCCCTGCGCGAGCTGGCCGAGCCACCGCCCGTACTGCACGTACCACGGCTGGTCGAGCCCGAAGAAGCGCTTGAGCTCGGCCACCATGGCCGGGCTGACGACGGCGTCGGCGCCGATCATCTGCTCGACCACGGTGCCCGGGATCAGGCGGAGCATGAGGAAGATCAGGAACGTGAGGCCCAGGAGCGTGAGGCCCATCGAGTACAGGCGGACCAGCAGATAGCGGGTCAAGAGCTAGCTTTTGTCGAGCCAGGCGCCCTCGAGGCCGTAGAGCAGGGCGGTGGGGTGCTGCTTGAAGCCCTTCACGCTGGCCTGGGTGAAGTCGATGGTGTCGGCGGAGAAGAGCCAGAGGTGCGGCACGTTCTCCAGGATCATGATCTGCACCCGGTCGTAGATCTCCTTGCGCTTTTTCTGGTCCATGGTGCGGCGGCCGTCCTCGAGCAGCGCGTCGAGCTCGGGCACGCTCCAGCTGTTCCAGTTCTGGCCCTTGGTGGAGTGCAGCGCCCGGAAGAACGCGGTGTCCGGATCCGCGTAGCCGGGGGTGGAGTTCATGGTCATGTCGAAGTCGTGGGCGAGCCAGCGCTTGATCCAGATGGCGTACTCCACGTTCTCGATCTCCATCGTGATGCCGATGCGCTTCAGCTGGGCCGCCACCACCGGGGCCCCCGCCACCATGGTGGGGAAGGTGGGGATCACCATGCACTTCACGGTGAAGCCCGCGCTCTGCCCGGCCTCCGCCATGAGCTTCTTGGCCTTCTCCACGTCCGGCTTGTAGTACTTCATCCACGCCTCTTCCGGCAGCTGCCACTGCTTCATCGGCGCGGTGGCGGGGGCGGTGAGCCGGCCGAAGCCGGCCGCGGCCACCCGGAGCACCTGGCTGCGATCCACCGCCCAGCTGATGGCCTGGCGCACCCGCACGTCCTTCAGCGGGCCGCGGTTGGCGCTCATGTTGAGGTAGTCGTAGCCCAGGCGCGAGCTGCGGTAGCCGGTGAGGGTCTTCTCCTCCTTGAGGAGGTTGTAGTTCTTGTTGTCCTCGATGAAGGCGTGGTGGATCTGGCCGGTGCGCAGCGCGGCCACGATGTTGGCCTCGTCCGGGATGGTGCGCACCACCAGCTCGTCGACATGGGGCAGCCCCTTCTTGAAGTAGCCGGGGTGCTTCTTCAGCACGAGCTGCTGCTCCACCTTCCAGTCCACGAACATGTACGGGCCAGTGCCCATCGCGGTCTTGTTGAGGTCTCCCCCCGCGGCCTTCACCCCGGCCTCGCTGATGATGAAGCCCCAGAAGCCGCCGAGGGCGGCGAGCATCCCCGCGAAGGGCTCCTTGGTGATGAACTTCACCGCGTACTTGCCGGTCGGCTCCACCTTGTCCACCGCGATGAAGTCGGACTTGCCCGGGCTCTTCTCGAAGAGCCGGTCGAAGGTGAACTTCACGTCGGCGCTGGTCATCTCCTGGCCGTCGTGGAACTTCACTCCCTGCCGCAGCTTGAAGGTCCAGGTGAGGCCGTCCTTGCTCGTCTCCCACGACTCGGCCAGCTCGGGGGTCGGGGTCATCTGGTCGTCGAAGCGGACGAGCTGGTTGTAGGTGAGGGGCGAGCGCCGGCTGCGCGACAGCGCGGGCACGAGCTGGGGATCGAGCCCGGTGGCCTCGGTGGCCTGCGCGGAGATGAGCGAGCCGCCGGGCCGCGGCGCCTGGGCCGCGGCGGGGCGGCCGACCGCGAGCGCGCCCAGAGCGAGACCGCCCGCCTGCAGGAGCTGGCGGCGGCTGAGGCGGCTTGAGTCGATGGGGCCGGGATCGATCGTCATGGGGCGTTCCTCCTCTGAGAGGTCGCGGGTGAGGGCCGGGTCAGTGGCCGCTGGGGTCGAGGACGTCGCGCAGGCCGTCGCCCAGCAGGTTGAAGGCGAGGACGGTGACCATGATCGCGATGCCGGGGAAGACCGAGATCCACGGCGCGGTTTCGAGATAGGTGCGGCCTTCGTTGAGCATGTTGCCCCAGGACGGGGTGGGTGGCTGGGCCGAGAGGCCCAGGTAGCTGAGCGATGCCTCGATGAGGATCGCCTGCGACAGGGCCACCGTGCCCTGGACCACGAACGGCGAGAGCACGTTGGGCAGCACGTGCTTGAGCGCGACCACCCAGCGGGTGGCCCCGAGCGCGCGGATGGCCTCCACGTACTCCTTCTCGCGCTCGGCCAGCACCGGCCCGCGCATGACGCGGGCGAACAGGGGCACGTAGACGATCGCGATGGCGATGACCGCGCTGTTGACCCCGGGCCCGCGCATCGCGGCGATGCCCACCGACAGGAGGAGGCCCGGGATGCTGAAGAAGACGTCCAGCACCCGGTTGATGACGTTGTCCCATCCCCCGCCCAGGTAGCCGGCGGTGAGGCCGAGCACGCCGCCGGTGGCCATCGCCACCGTGATCGAGGTGACCGCGACGTAGAGGGAGATGCGAGAGCCGTGGATCACGCGGCTCAGCACGTCGCGGCCGAAGCGGTCGGTGCCGAAGAGGGCCTTCGCCCCGGGCCGGGCCTCGATCAGGTCGAAGTTCTGCTCGTCGGGGTCCTGGGGCGCGATGGAGCCGGCGAAGACCGCGACCGCCACGATGAGAGCCACGCACAGGGCGCCCGCGACGACCACGACACTGTGGGTGACGCGACGGAGCTGACGGCTCCATCGAAGTCGGTGCGGCACGACGCCCGTCGAGCCGAGCACCCCTTCGGTCCTGACTTCCACGGGGGAACACTAGGCTCTGCGCCCGCACCTGTCAAGCACGCGGCGGCCGGGGCGGGGAAACATTTCGGAGGGTTAATCGTTACGGCTTATGATCGGGTTGATGCGCGTCCGGCTCGGGATGAGCGTGATGTGCGCGGTGGTCGTGGTGCTGGCGCCGGCGGCGCGGGCCCAGGTCCCGGACACCGTGCTCCTGGAAGAGCTGACCTGGACCGAGGTCCGGGATGCGGTCCGGTCCGGCAAGACCACGATCATCGTCCCGTCGGGGGGCACCGAGCAGAACGGCCCCCACATGGCCCTGGGCAAGCACAACGCGCGGGTGCGGATCCTCTCCGAGCGGATCGCCCGATCGCTCGGCGACGCCCTGGTGGCACCGGTGATCGCCTATGTTCCGGAAGGCACGATCGCGCCGCCGTCCGGGCACATGCGCTTCGCGGGCACCATCACCACGCCGGAGGACGCCTTCGAGAAGGTGGTCGAGTCCGCCGCGCGCAGCTTCAAGCAGCACGGCTTCCGCCACATCGTGCTGCTCGGCGACCACGGGTCGACCCAGGCCGGCCAGAAGGCGGTGGCCGCCCGGCTGAACCGCGAGTGGGCCGCCACCCCGGTGCGGGTGCTCGCGATCGACGAGTACTACCGGGCCGCCGAGGTGGAAGTGGCCCAGCTCTTGAAGTCCCGCGGGTACCGCGACGCCGAGCTCGGGCGCCACGCCGGGCTCACCGACACCGCGCTGACCCTGGCCACCGAGCCCCGGATGGTGCGGGCGGACCGCCTGCGGCCCGCGCACGACGGGGACGGCGTCGACGGCGACCCGAGCCGCGCCACCGCCGAGCTGGGACGGGCCGGGGTCGAGCTGATCGTGACCCGGACCGTGGAGGCCATTCGCAAATCCATCGCGACGCGCTGAAGGAGACGATCGGCATGACGACTCGACAGCACTGCATCTCACTCGCGGCCGCGGTATGGCTCTGGAGCGGCGTGGCCGCGGCCCAGACCGGCCCGCGCCCGGTGGAGACGATCCCCGGGATGCCGCCGGTGGTGGACCCGACGAACCTCTACAGCGAGATCCGCCCGGACAAGGTGAGCCCGGCGGTGAGCGGCGCGCTGTCGCGCATCTACGTGCCCAATCGCCAGGGCAACGACGTCTCGGTGATCGACCCCGCCACCATGAAGGTCGTCGACCGGTTCCCGGTGGGGGTGAACCCGCAGCACGTGGTGCCCTCGTGGGACCTCAAGACGCTCTGGGTGACCAACAACGCGGAGGGCCGGACCGACGGGACCTTGACCCCGATCGATCCCACCACCGGCAAGCCGGGCAAGGCGATCGCGGTCGACGACCCCTACAACATGTACTTCACCCCGGACGGGCGCTCCGCGATCGTGGTGGCGGAGGCGCTCAAGCGGCTCGACCTGCGCGACCCCCAGACGATGGCGTTGCAGGGCTCGATCCCGGTGCCGCAGTGCAAGGGCATCAACCACGCCGACTTCTCGATCGACGGACGCATCGCGATCTTCACCTGCGAGTTCCAGGGCGGGCTGGCCCGGATCGACATGGTCGGCCGCAAGGTGCTCGGCTACCTCAAGCTCTCCCGCGGGGGCATGCCGCAGGACATCCGCGTCTCGCCCGACGGCAAGATCTTCTACGTGGCCGACATGAAGGCGGGCGGGGTGTTCGTGATCGACGGCGACGCCTTCAAGGAGATCGGCTTCCTCAAGACCGGCATCGGGACCCACGGGCTCTACCCGAGCCGCGACGGCTCCAAGCTCTACGTGGCCAACCGCGGCTCCGCGCACGTGTTCGGGCCCCCGCGGGGCAAGGGGACCGTCTCGGTCATCGACTTCACGAGCCGGCTGATCGTCGCCACCTGGCCGATCCCGGGCGGCGGCAGCCCCGACATGGGTAACGTGA
This sequence comes from Candidatus Methylomirabilota bacterium, assembly GCA_035312605.1. Classification (GTDB taxonomy): domain Bacteria; phylum Methylomirabilota; class Methylomirabilia; order Rokubacteriales; family CSP1-6; genus CAMLFJ01. Next base: position 1,445 of record DATGBR010000258.1, on the reverse strand, counting down.
GCATCGACGGCAAGGTGCTGTGGCTCTCCGGCCGCTTCGACAATGTCGTTTACGCGATCGACACCGCGACCGGCGAGGTCCGCAGCATCCCGGTCGGCAAGGAGCCGCACGGCCTCACGGTGTGGCCGCAGCCCGGCCGCTACTCGCTCGGCCACACCGGCAACATGCGCTAGCAGGCTGCTGAAAAAGGCCCATCTGCTTCGTTGACGCCCTCGTCCGCACGCTCAACGTACGGGAGTACGCCTCGCGTGCGGACTTCGGGCGTCGCCTCGCATCTGGACCTTTTTGAGCAGCCTGCGGCAGGGTCGCTAGACCTCAGGTTGCTGCCGCCCGCGTTCGGGTGCGCCCGTTGCGGGCGGTGGCGAGCAGGAAGAGGGCCCAGCTCAGCAGCACGCCCAGCGGGGCCAGCCCGAAGGGAATCCGGTAGGAGCCGGTGAGGTCGTAGAGGAAGCCGGCCAGGGCCGGGCCGATCGCGGCGCCGCAGCGCCAGCCGAGCGTCAGGATCCCCATGATGGCGCCGAGCGCCCGCATGCCGAAGACCTGCGGGACCACCTGGGCGACCACCGTGTCGCTGGCCGCGAACCCGGCGCCGAAGGCCATCAGGGAAAGAAGCAGCCCCGCGCGCGAGGGGACCCACAGCAGGCCCACCAGGGCCGCGATCTGCAGCACGAAGGCGGCCGCGATCGTGTGGCGCGCGCCCACGCGGTCGGACAGGGTGCCTCCCAGCAGCCGGCCGATCGCGGAGCCGATTCCGTAGGCGGTGAGCGCTAGCGACGCGCCGGTGAGGCTCACGCCCTGGTCACGGGCGAAGGGCACCGCGTGGACCGAGATCATGATCGCGATCCCGCCGATGAGGAGCCACGAGACGTTGAGCGCCCACTGGCGCGGATCGGTCAGCGACTCCCGGAGCGTGATGCCGTGCGCGGCGCCCAAAGCCGCGGCGGGCCGCGGGCGGCGCAGTGCGGCGCGCTCGGCGTGACGGGGCAGGCGCACGCCGAGGGCCGCGATGGTGGTGACGAGGCCGCAGCCGCTGCCGAGCATGCAGTAGGCGACGCGCCAGCCGAGCCGGGTGATGAGCCACGCCGCGGCCGGGCCGCCGGTGATGTAGCCGAGGTTGAAGCCGATCAGCACCAGGGCCAGCGCGAGGCCGCGCCGGTCCTCGAACCAGTGGGTCACCGTCGCGGTGCCGAGCACGTAGAAGCTCGAGGTGCCCACGCCCGCCACGAGGCCGACCAGCAGGTAGAGCTGCCAGAGCGTACTCACCGCCGCCACGAGGGCGAAGCCCGTGCCGGCCAGCCCCATCGTGGCGGCCAGCAGGACCCGTGGGCCGTGCCGATCGGCCAGCGTGCCGACCGCGAAGCCCGCGATCCCGCCCACCAGGAGGTTCAGGGAGAGCGCGGCCGAGACCGCGCCGCGGGTCCACCCGAAGTGCTCGGCGATCACCG
>DATGBR010000257.1:0-18393 GCA_035312605.1 Candidatus Methylomirabilota bacterium | reverse complement strand
GTGGACGAGATCCTGGGCCTGGTCCGCCAGGAAGCCCAGCAGCGCGGCATGGAGCGCGAGCTGCACTACCTGCGGGCGGAGCTCGATCGGGCCCACGGCTTCGACCAGCTGGTGGGACGGCACCCGCGGATGGTCCGGCTCTACGACGTGATCGCCCAGGTATCGCAGACGCACGCGACCGTGCTGATCACCGCGGAGAGCGGCACCGGCAAGGAGCTCGTCGCCCGCGCCATCCACAACCAGAGCCCGCGACGCGCGCAACCCTTCGTGGCGGTCAACCTGGCCGCGATCCCGGACTCGCTGCTCGAGTCGGAGCTGTTCGGCCACGAGAAGGGCGCGTTCACCGGCGCGTACGCGCGCAAGCCGGGCAAGTTCGAGCTGGCCCACGGGGGAACCCTCTTCCTCGACGAGGTCGGCAGCCTGCGCGTCGACCTGCAGGCGAAGCTCCTCCGCGCCCTGCAGCAGCGGGAGATCGAGCGGCTCGGCGGCACCCGCACCATCCAGGTCGACGTGCGGGTCATCGCGGCCACCAACATCGACCTGCGGCAGGCGATCCGGGCGCGCACGTTCCGCGAGGATCTCTACTACCGTCTCCACGTGGTGCCCATCGGGGTGCCCCCGCTGCGGGAGCGCAAGTCGGATCTGCCCGACCTGGCCGCCCACTTCGTGCGCAAGTACGCCCGCGAGTTCAAGAAGGACGTGCGCGCCCTCTCGCGCGGGGCGCGCGTGGCGCTCGACGGTTACGACTGGCCGGGTAACGTGCGCGAGCTCGAGAACATCATCGAGCGCAGCGTGGCGCTGGCCACGCGCCCGGTGATCGGGCTCGACGACCTGCCGCTGGAGCTCGCCATGAACGAGGCGGCGCCCGCCCACGGCGAGGTAGAGCCCGGTCCGCTCACGCTCCGCGAGGCGCGCGACCGCTTCGAGCAGGCCTACGTGCTGCGCGCGCTCGAGCGGGAGGGCTGGAACCAGAGCCGCGCCGCGCGCGGGCTCGGCGTACATCGCAACACCCTCCTCGCGCGCCTCGCCACCTGGGGCTTCCGCCGCGACGAACCGGCGACCGGCTCGCGGCCCGCGATGGGTGGCGATCCGACCGCTCGCGGCTGACGGGATCCTCCGCTCCGCTGCCCTCGCAACTTGGTAGCCCCGTAACGGATCTTCGCCGAGCGTGGCTCCGGCGATCCATGAGCGTGGAGCCCCGGCGGCAGTGGAGCGAGCCAGCGTGCGCATATGGTGCGGGCTCCGGCGTCTCACGACAATCCCCGGAGTCCATCGCGTCGGGCGTGGTGGGGCGTGACGGGCGGCGGATCGGTGGGACGCGACGTGGCCCACCAATCAGGCAGGGACCCGCCGGGCACTCCTCCTCGTCCTGCCAAGGGGCGACGGCCTGATCGAATCGAAATTTTCGCGCCGCGCGGCCAAAAGAGGCCTGCGTCTAGTCTCAGGACCTTGTGGGCGTCGCCTGCGCCTCTACCGCAATGCTGAGGCGCCCCACCGCCCGCCATTCCTAGCAGCCCGCTAGCAAAACCCCCACGATCGCACGCTGCGTCCACCAGACCAAGCATCTGGTCTCACGGGCCGCCCGCCCTTCTCGTCCACAAGCGGTAACCGCGAGTCTCGAGCACCATCGTGTATTGGGTCGCGAGCAGCTGCTCACGATAGGCCTGCTCATCAGGGATTGTCCGTCGAAGAGTCGCGAGTTCTTCCGGGCTCCACTTCGCTTCGATATATACGCGGGGACCCGGAATCGCCCATTCCGTCGAGGACAGCGCTCCGTAACAATGCGGGTACCGCCGTTGCTCACTTTCGCGAGGACTGACCCGTGTAGGCGCGCAGCAGCTCATCGAAGTCGGCGCCGATATCCTTGCCATCAGTTCCTGCCCGCCTATTTGGACTCTTCGCCGTGAGCGTTCCATCCGCATTGAGCCCGGCCGCCGCCGCGTTCGGAAAGGGGGTGTACATCGCTTGGTCGTGATTTGCGTTCCGTGTCGGCCCTTGCCCATCGCCGATGTCGGCCACGTTTACAAGCGCGTTACGAGCGATGGTTGCGCCCGGTAACCACCTGGGATCCCCCTTGGGAAAGGCCACACCAAAAGAGCCGAAGCCGATCAGATTGTTGGTCAAGCGGAAGCGGATCATCGCGGGCGGGTTTGGGAACTCCATGTAGAAGCCCGAATAGCCACTGGGGATCGCGGTGTTGTGATCGACGAGCAGATCCTCGCCCACACGCCCGCTCACACCGGTCAAGCCGAAAAATGTGCGCGTGACGCCCCAGGCGTTGTTCACGATGGCGATGCGCTTGGTCGGCTGGCTCGGCTGGAGGTCATCGCTGGTCTGGAGCGCAAACCCACCGAGGGAGTTTTTCACGATGTTGCTCCGAAAGAGCACGTCCTGGACCACCGACCATGGAGCCGTGCCCTCCTGATTGCGCGGAGTGAGAACCAGCGCGTTACCACCCCAGTTGTTCTCGAGGAAGTTTCCCTCGATCAGCACGCGCTGGGCGTTCTTCAGCTCCAGCAGGTTCTTGACTAGCCACGGGACGCCTGCGAACCCGGGGTCACCGGGGCGCCAGCTCAACGGCTTGAAGAGGTGGTTCCTCCGAATCTCGATGTCGGAGGGTACGAGACCGCGGATAGTCGGATCCCCCCCGCCGAACATAATATTCTCGGTAGCGCCCTCAAGAAAATTGTTCACGATCTTGAATGGTCCCGGTCCGTTGTACCCCAGGACCGCCTGAGAGTCGCGTCCTACCTCATGTATCTCGGAGATGTGCGACTCAACGATCGCGGATGAAGCACCGTTTAGTAGGACGCCCCGGCGGCTGTTAAGCCCCGCATTCCCATGCACGTAGCAGCGGTCAAGGATTAGGTGGTGCGGCTTATCGGCGTCAGCCTTCTCGTCTCCGCCGAATGCGACGATGGAGTAGATCATCTTGACATCCGGCGCCGCGGCGAACTCGACTCCAATAAAGCGATAGTGATGTGCTCCGGGCTGCGTATAGACGGCGGGGCTTTGGTTCGGACTTAGGATCTTCGGCATCGCGGGGAGGAAAGACGGCGTGATCCGTGTGCCCGGGGCTGGCAATGTGTCGTCAAAGGCCGCCGATCGAATAGTGATCCACGCGGAGCCAGACTTGTTCGGGAGGTTGAAGTTTCCTCGAAAGATGGCGCTGGGCTGTAGCGCGATGACATCGCCGGGTTGCGCGGCATTCAGCGCGGTTTGTAAGTCACCGCCCGCACCTACCGCGATGGTGCGCCCTGACGGGGCCGTGTAGGTTGTGTCAAGGAAGGTCCGTGGAGGAGCCGGGAGCTGCGCCTGGCCAGGGTCCTGGGCCAGGGCCTGCCACACAAATGCGCCACTGCTCCCGACGATGAAAGAAAGGACCGCCGCGAGAAGGACGAAGCGCCGGCTGAGTGTCATCGCTATTATCGCCTCCAGGCACCAGCAGAAAGGAAGTTCCGCGCCGTCCAACGGGATCCGACCCGAGTACGACCGTTGCCGGAAAATTGGGCCCAGACCGACTACTGGGAGGGTAGCATGCCTGAACGTTCGGGCTCAGCCGAGACTTCGGGAAAGGTCCTCCGACACGGTCTAGCTCGTCCGGTGACTACATCGTTCTCAACGCCGGTCATCGTGGTGGTGACGATGATGGTGTCCAGGAGCGGGAGGGCTGGAACCAGAGCCGCGCCGCGCGCGGGCTCGGCTTACATCGCAATACCCTCCTCGCGCGACTCGCCACGTGGGGCTTCCGCCGCGACGAGCCGGCGCCCGGCTCGCGGCCCGCGATGGGTGGCGATCCGACCGCTCGCGGCTGACGGGATCTTCCGCTCCGCTGCCCTCGCAACTTGGTAGCCCCGCAACGGATCTTCGCCTAGCGTGGGCTCCTGCGATCCATGAGCGTGGAGCCTCGGCGGCAGTGGAGGAAACCGGCGTGCGCATAGCGTTCGTCGGCGGTGGCTTCCCGATGATCAGGGAGACGCGCTGCTCGTTGGATCATCCGGAGCGCTGGCCCGCGATGGGGCGCGTGGGGCGCCGGTTCGTGGAAGAGCAGCACGACATCGTGGACCTCGACGCCCGGCTGGCCACTCTTCGAGCAGCTCGTGGGCGGCCACACGACCTGATCGCTCGCCCGCGCGTTGCGCGGTCCGCGGAGCGCGTGCTACGGTCGACTCGGATGCTCCGCCGCGCCGCTCTCCTGCTCGTCGGCCTGCCGCTGACCCTGGGCAGCGGTCTCGTCGCGTGCACCCGACCGGAGCCGCCGCTCACGCTGGTCTTCACGCCGTCCCGCGATCCGACCGCGCTCAAGGAGGCGGGCGACGCCTTCGCCCAGACCCTCACCCAGGTCTCCGGGGTCCGGATCAGGGCCCTCGTCGCCTCCGACTACGCCGGGGTCATCGAGGCGCTCCGCAGTCGTCGGGTCGATCTGGCGTTCGTCCACCCGGTGGGCTACGTGCTCGCCAACCGCGAGGCCGGCTGCCAGATCCTCGTGCGCGACGTCTGGCAGGGCAAGACGGCGTACACCGCGCGCTTCTACGTGCGGAAGGACCGGGGCATCCAGCGCGTCGCGGACCTGCGGGGCAAGACCGTCGCCTTCGTGGATCCGGCCTCGTCCTCGGGCTACATCTACCCGATGGTCTTCCTGATGAAGGAAGGGCTGGTGCGGGATCGGGATCCGAAGAGTTTCTTCAAGGAGGCCCTCTTCAGCGGCACCCATGAGGCGGCGCTGCAGGCCGTGCTCCATGGGCGCGTGGACGCGGCGGCCTCGTTCGACAAGGCGCCCGAGCTGCACCTGAAAGACCCCGCGCTCGTGGCACAGCTCGGGTGGGTCGGCGAGACGCCGGAGATCCCGGAGGCGGGCATCTGCGCCCGACCCGGGTTGCCCGCGGAGCCGCTGGCCCGGATCAAGCGCGCGCTGCTCTCGATCAAGGCCCCCGAGCACGCCGCGGTGCTCAAGGAGATCTACGGCATCGACGGGTTCATCGAGGCGTCCGATGCCGACTACCGGCCGGTTCGCGACGCCATGATCCTGATGGACCTGCGCCCGCCCAAGTAGCCCGCCGCGGTCCGGCGCGCCCGAGTCAGCTCCCCGCGGTCCGCCGGAAGGCGTAGAAGGTCGCCCACAGGCGAACGAGGTCAGCGAAGTCGCCCGCGTGCGAGCCGGCCTCCACGTGACCCAACGCGCCCACGATCGTGGCGCGGACCGGCCGGCCTGCCGCCAGCGCCGCGGTCCGGAGGCGGAGGCTTTCGGTGAAGGGGACCGCCGGGTCCTGGCGGCCGTGGACCAGGAAAAGCGGCGCGTGGAGGCCTCCCAGGACGCGGCCGGGCGAGAGCGCATCGAGGAGCTCGCGAGTGGGCCGCGGCAGGGCGTCGACCAGCCGGTCGAAGGCCCCCGGATCCCGGTTGTCGACGAGGCGCCGGCCCGTCCCGTCGACCAGCGCGGAGTTGGCGCGGGCGAACTGGGCGATGGCCTCCTCGTGCACCGGCGCGCGGCCCGAGAGCTCCGCGAAGGCGTAGGCGCCGGTCAGGGTGTAGCGCAGCAGCTCCACCGCCGAGGCGTAGCCTCCGAGCGCGAGCACCGCCGACACGTCCTCCGCGCGGTCCGGCTCCGACGCCGCGAGCAGCGCGGGTCCCGCGCCCAGGCTGACGCCCAGGATGGCCACGCGCGGGTAGCCGGCGGCCTTGAGCGCCTGAACGCTGGCGCTCACCGTGCCGGCGTCGTCGGGGCGCAGGCGCAGCACGGTGAGGCCGCGCACCGTCGGCACCGCCACCGCCCAGCCCGCGCGCGCGAGCAGGGCCGCGGCCTCGCGGAGGCGCACGTCGTCCTTGCCCTCGGGTGAGACCCCGTGCACGAGGACCAGCCCGGGGGGGCGCCGGAGCGCGGATCGCACGTGGAGGTCGATCGCGACCGCGCCCGCCGGCGAGGGTGGAGCGGCGAGGGGCCGCGTGAACGGCTCCCGGGTGAGCGCGGAGAGGGGTCGCCAGCGGCCCTGACCGAGGAACTCGACCAGGAAGGCGCTCGTGGCGATCAGGGACAACGCGGTCGTCCAGACCGGCAGCGCGAGCAGGCAGGCTAGCGCGAGCCGAGCTGCCGCGCTCACCGGTCGGCTCTTGGATCTGGCCGGGCGTTCACGTGCCCATGATACGTCGGGCAATGTGCCACCCGATCGCCAGGCAAGGTGCCCACTTCGACCGCCGCACCGCAGCCCGCCTTGCAGAATGTGCGTGTCCTTCCAGGACGTTACCGAGTGGCACCGGCGATGCTATCCGTTCAGCCGGTGGCCTCGGTGAGATCAAACGCGCAGGACAGAGGGAGGACACGAGATGAGCGTGACCTGGGGAAGAATCCTGGTCGGTATCGCAGTGGTGATGTGTCTCCTCGGCGTGGGGGTTCTCGAGGTGCTGAGCGAGCGCGGCCAGAGCCGCGTGCTCCCGGAGCCGCCGCGGGTCGGCGACGTGCGGCCCGAGCCGTGGGGCGAATTCGGCCGCGTCGCCCCGGCCCTGACCGCGGACGCGGACGTGTCGACGCCGGCCGCCGCGCAGGGCATGACCGGGGCCATGCACCAGCGACGCCTGACGGTTCTGGAGGTCAACGAGGGGGCCGGGCGTCTCGTTTCTCTGACTACGGCCGGACGCGTCCTCGTCACCGATCTGAACCGTGACTCGTTCGTGGTCACCGAGGAGAGCGGGGCGGGCTCGCTGGCTCGGCTGAAGCCGGGGGACGTGGTGCGGATCGAGCCGATGAGCGGACGTACGCAGCGCATCGTCGTGCTGCGTCACGGCTGGCAGGAGCTGGAGAGCCCGGAGAAGTGAAGCGAGCTACTTAGGGTTGATGCACCTGATGAGGCGCCAGCCGTTGAACAGGTTGACCTTCGCGGTGATGTCCGGAACGAGGCCGACCTGATTCAGGAGCGGCTCGAGCGGGAGATTCGACTTCCAGCCGAGCCGGGTGCACACCGGAGCGACCAGGTCCTCGAGGCGCCCGACCGCGGGGCGCTCGCTCCGGAAGTGGTTGAGTACGACGATGTTCCCGCCGGGCTTCACCACTCGCTTCATCTCGCGCAGCACCCCGACCGGGTCGGGCACCGCGCTGATGGTGTAGGTGGCGACGGCGGACTCGAACTCGCCCTGCCCGAAGTCCATGGTGGTGGCATCCATGGTCTTGAGCGTCACGTTCCCCAGGGCCAGCTCGACGACCTTGTCCTGGGCCTTCTCCAGCATCTCCTCGGAGAGATCGATGCCGGTGAGGTGACAGTGGGAGGGGTACAGCGGGAGGTTCAGCCCCGTGCCGATGCCCACCTCGAGGACGTGGTCCCCCCGCTTGATGTCGAGCAGGCGGATGGCCGCCTCCCGCCCGGGGTGGAAGATCCAATCAAAGACGAAGTCATAGGCGGGCGCGTACAGCTTGTACGCCCTCTTGACCTGCCTCTTTTCCAGTGCGGCGTCCAATCCGGCAGCCCTCCGGTATGTACTGACACTTCCTGCCCCCGCACTTTTAGCATAGGGTGACGCAGCTTGCCAAGTGCTTTATGACTCCTTGATCTGCAAAGGGAAAGCAAACTTGCGGAGCAGTCGGCTTACAGGTCGGCTTCCTGGCAGAGCTGGCCCAGAACCTGGTCCGCGCCGAAGTACTCGAGCGCGATCCGCCGGGCTTCCCGACTGTGGCGCTCGTAGTCGCGGTTGACCTCTTCGATCGCGGCCCCGGCCTCCTCCAAGCCCTCGAAGGCCAGCAGGCCCGCGCCCGCCGGGATGTACTTGCCGAAGCCGGTGTCCAGGGTCACGACCGGCTTGCCGGCGGCCAAATAGCACACGCTCCGGTCGCTGAACCAGCCACTCCGTGTCCGGGCGACCAGGTCCTTCGACACCGTGAACTCCCCGCGCGACTGCTGGATGTAGCGCTGGTAGGTGGTCAGGGTCCGGGAGACCTGGAAGGCGTCCTGGAGGCCCCATCCGTTGCGGGCCAGGAGGTCGCGCATCGCCGGATCCTCCACCTCCAGCGCCATCTCGAGCGCCTGCCGGGTGCGGCTCGGCAGGTCGATCACCCGGAGGAAGTTGAGGTGCTTGGACCAGAGATACGTCTCGCCCCGGAAGTGGATGTCCTTGCCCGCGTTCTTCCAGGTGGCGATCGTGGTGAACCGCTCCGCCGTCGGGTCGATGGGAGTGCTCCAGAGGTCCGGGATCACCGGAGGGCGGGTCGGGCGCCACGCGAACTTCTCGAGCGGGATGGGGCTGTCGGGCTGCCCCATGTTCTCACCGTACGTGAAGTGATGGGTGTGGTCCTCGAGGGCCAGGATGGCCTGCCGGTCGCCCTCCGCCACCCGGATCTGCTCGAACACCGGGTCGGTCTCCACGTAAACCCGGATCGGGCACCGCAGGTGCTCCTCGGACAGCCGGGTCGCGCCGCACACATTGAAGAGAGCGTCGGCGTCGCGGTAGAGGTCGGCGAGCCGCTCGCGGGACAGCCCGTGATGGGCGCCGGTCGGCGCGTCCACGTAGCCCCAGTGGTCGGCCAGCCCGAAGCGCCCCATCACATCCGCGAGAAAGGCCACGCTGTAGCTTGCGTTGTCCACGACGCTCTTGACCCGCGGGTCGTACGGGTGAGCTCCCGAGTCTTCCACGTAGTAGACGTCGTGCCCGAGGCGGGTCAATCCCAGCACGTAGTGGATGGCCTGCCAGCCGATGCCCCCCAGGGGGTAGCGCCCGGCGAGGTGCAGGACCACGATGCGCTTACGGGATGGCAAGCGGGTCTGCTTGGCGATCCGTGGCGCGCGCCCCGTACATCGCGGCGAACGGCCCCGGCCGCGCGAGCAGCGTCTCGAGGGAGCCCTGCTCCGCCACCTCGCCGTCCTTGATCACCACCACCACGTCGGCCATTCGTACCGTCGAGAGACGGTGGGCGATGATGAAGGTGGTGCGCCCGACCTGCAGCTGCTCGAGGGCCTCGATGATCAGCCGCTCGGTCTCCGGATCGAGCGCGGAGGTCGGTTCGTCCAGGATGAGGATGGGCGAATCGCGCAGGATTGCCCGCGCGATGGTCAGGCGCTGCTTCTCGCCCTCCGAGAGGGTGACGCCGTGCTCGCCCACGACCGTGTCGTAGCCCTGGGGCAGGCGCGCCACCATGTCGTGGATCCGGGCGGCCTTCGCCGCGTCCACGATCTCGTCCAGGCGGGCCCCGGGCCGGCCGAAGGCGATGTTCTCGCGGATGCTCACCGGGAACAGCAGCGGCGGCTGCAGGACCATCGCGACCTGGCGGCGCAGCGACTGGAGCCGGTACTCGCGCGCGTCCACCCCGTCGACCAGCACACGCCCGCGGGTGGGATCGTAGAAGCGCGGCAGCAGGCTCAGGAGCGTCGACTTGCCGGCGCCGGTCGGGCCGACCACCGCCACGCGCTGACCGGGGGTGACGTGGAGATCGATGCCGCGCAGGATCGGGACCCCCGGAGCGTACTGGAAGTCCACCCCTTCCCAGACCACCTCGCCGCGCGCCCCCTCGGGCGGGAAGCTCCGGCTGCCGTCGGCCACGTCCCGCTCCACGTCCATCGTGTCGAGGACGCGCTGCACGCCCACCCGCGCGCTCTGCGCCAGCCCGTAGACCTGGAACATGTTGTTGATGGGGCCGTACAGCGAGGCCAGGTAGGAGATGAACACCACCAGGCTGCCGACGGTCAGGGAGCCGTCGAGCACGTGGCGGGCGCCGACCCACACCACCGCCGCGGTGCCGAGGGCGATCACCAGGTTGACCACGCCCGAGTAGAAGGTCTGGAGCGTATAGAGGCGGAGCCCGGCGTCCAGGCTCCGCTCGCTCGCGCTCATGAAGCGCCGGTGCTCCTCGTCCTCGCGGGTGAAGGCCTGGATGACCCGCATCGCCTGCATCGCCCGCTGGACGACGCCGTAGACCTCGCTCTCGCGCTCGCGCATCTCGCCCGCCGCGGCGGTGATCCGCCGGTTGAGCCGACCGATGGCGAGCAGGAGCAGCGGGCACACGCCGAGGGCCAGGACGGTGAGCTCCCGGTCGAGATGGAACATGATCGCGGCCATCCCGCCCAGCAGCACGAGCGCGGTGGTGGCGGGGAACAGGCAGTTCATGGTCAACGCCTGCAGCGCGAAGGTGTCCGCGGTGACCCGGTACAGGAGATCCCCGGCCTGGGCCCGGCTATGGAAGGCCATGGAGAGCCGATGCAGGTGCGCGTAGAGGTCGCTGCGCAGGTCGCGCACCATCCGCTGCCCGATGCGGATGGTGGTGTAGTTGGTGAGCACGGTGAGGCCGCCGAGGGCGGCGTAGATCAATACGAGCGCGATGCAGGCGGTCAGGAGCAGGGCCGCGGGGCTCCAGCTCCCGCCGAGGCCGGCCGGAGTGGGCTGGCCGCCGAGGACCGAGTCGATGATGAACTTGATCGGCCAGGGCTTGAGCAGCTCGAGCGCGGTCGTCAGACAGACCTGGACCAGCGCCCACAGGATGCGCCCGCGGTGCGGCCAGAGGTAGCCGGAGACCCGCCCGGCGAAGCTGCTCACTTCACCTCGACCGCGCTGGCGTCGAGCGGCGGGGCGTAGTGCAGCCGCGCCCGCCGGGCCACACCCTGGAGCGCGTCGAAGAGCATCCGCCCCAGTGCCACCGAGTTCCGCAGCATCGCGACGGCGGCCACGACTCCCGCGGCCGCGCCGCCCGCGGCCAGCGCGGGCACGCCGAGCTGGAGGCCGAGCCCCGCCGCGACCACCCCGCCGGCCAGCATCCCGCGGGCGAGCCGCGAGGTCCGGAGCGCGCACTTCACGCGAAGGACGCGCCGCTCGCCGCCGTGGTTCTCCGCACACACCTTGATCCGCCCGCGCGACCAGATGCCGCCGTGCACCTCGAGGTCCCACTCGCTCCAGCCCTGGTCCACCAGCACGAAGTACTTGCGGGCCGCGAGGACCTCCATCATGCCGTGGAGGATCGTCTCCTTCTCGAGCGCGGTCTCGGTCCAGAACGCGGCCGAGAAGGCGCGCTCCCGCCACGACCAGGGCAGGGCCTGGACCGGACGCTCGGCGACCGAGGGCTGCGCCGCGGTGAGGCCGCGGACCCACCACTTGTAGCGCTCGAGCGAGCGCAGGAGCGGGCCGAAGTAGGTCAGGACCGAGATGAGCAGCCGCCCCTGGATGCCGCCCGCGAGGGTGTCCACCCGCGCCCGCATCGCGGCCCAGACGCAGCAGGCCCACGAGAGCGCGACCGGGGCCGCCCCGATCCAGTACCAGCCGCCCTTCACGGCGCCGTAGGCCAGGAGGAGCGCGCCGACCAGGTTCCACTCGAGAGTGAAGGGCAGGTACGAGAGCACGGTGGACGGGGGCTGGTAGAGGGTCTGGAAGAGCCCGCGCCCGAACACGCCGCCGTAGATCACCGGGCGGCGCAGCGAGAAGAGGGCGGAGATGCCGCCGTAGATACGCCCCCGCCAGCGCGAGTACCCGAGGGCGTTGAAGCGCTGGGGATGACGGAAGTAGAGCAGGGCCTCCGCCTTGCCGTAGCCCTTCTGCTGCCCGATGTAGGCCTTCATGGTGTTGCGGCGGAAGTGCCAGACCATGGCCGCCGGGCTGAAGCCGATGCGGTACCCGCGGTCCTGGAGCCGCCAGCAGACGTCCACGTCGTCCCCGGCGGAGCGGTAGATCGGATCGAACCCGCCGATCTCCTCCAGCACCTCGCGGCGGAAGGCCATGTTGCAGCCCGGGATGTGCTCGGCCTCCACGTCGTCCAGCAGCACGTGGAGCGGCCCGCCGGGGGACGCGGCCACGCACGCGGCGACCACCGAGTCTTCCGGGGGCGGCAGGTTGGGCCCACCCACCGCGGGGAGGCCGGTCTGGAGGAACGTGGCGACCAGGTAGTGGAGCCAGTCCGGGTCCACCACGCAGTCGGAGTCGGTGAAGGCGACGATCTCGCCGAGCGAGGCCGCGATGCCGACGTTGCGCGCGGCGCTCAGGCCCTTGTTCTCCTGGTGGATGACGTGGATGCCCTCGAAGCCGTCCGCGATCTTGCCGGTCCGATCGGTCGACCCGTCGTCCACCACGATCACCTCGAAGGCCGGGTACTTGAGATTCTGGAGCGAGGTCAGGCAGGCCCGCATGGTCGGCTCGGCATTGTACGCACAGATCACCACCGAGACCTTGGGATACTCGGCCAGCGCGGGCAGCCCGGCGGCCGCGTACCAGCGCTGCACCGCCTGGAAGGCGGGCTTGCGGCGCCGATCCCGGTCGACCAGGCCGAAGGCCCAGTTCGCGATGTCGCAGCCGCCGGTGTACCACTCGTCGGTGAACGAGAACACCACCGTCCCCGCCACGCCCATCTCGAGCGCGGTGCGCACCTGCCACGAGAGCGTCGCGGCCTGCACGATCTCCCCCTCGCGGAGCGAGTCGATGCCGAACTCGGTCAGGACCAGCGGCCGGTCGCCGGCCAGGCTGTGCAGGCGCGAGAGGTACCGGCGGAACTCGGGCTCCGAATGCAGGTAGACATTGAAGGCCAGGAAGTCGGTGAAGTCGGTCTCGAGGTACTCGGTGGAGGGGAAATTGGCGTAGCCCACCAGGGCGGTCGGCTCCGCGCTCTTGATCAGGCCCACCAGCTCCCGCAGGAACCCGGCGATCCGCTGGGGCCCGTACCACCGGACGATGTCAGGCGGGATCTCGTTGCCGACCAGGAAGGCACCCACCGCGGGATGATTCCGGCAGGCCTCCACCACCTCGCTGACCGTCCGCCGGACCACGTCGGTGATCTCCTCGGAGTCGAGGAAGCAGACGTGCTCGGCCCACGGGATGCCCACCATCACCCAGAGGTTGCGCTCCGCGGCCATGTCCAGGAGCCAGCGGGGGGGCGGGGTGAAGAGCCGGAGGCAGTTGGCCCCGAGCTCGGTGATCAGGGTCAGGTCGCGCTCGACGACCTGGGGAGCAGGGTATCTATAGCCATCGGCATCCGGGGCGAAGGGTCCGTAGGTCACCCCCCGGAGCGGGACTTTCTCGTCGCCTGCGAAGAAGAACTTCCCTCGAACCTCCAGCCGGGGGCGCGACCCCACCGACTGCGCGCGCCGAATGGCACGCGACGTGGCTTCGAGCTTCACGGTCCAAGCCTCCTTGACCGCCCACCGGGCGGCCAGAGTCGTTGTTTTCGGTGAGGCGCTCGGTCAAATGCACCCATGGCATGACGGCCAAGAGGCTTGGGCGACGATCAATTCCGAGAGCCGGAAGTGCCCGAGACTCCGGGCCTCCTCCGGTCTGTCATTGAGGCAACCCTCATGCCAGTCCGCGTCATGTGCACAGGCACGAAGACCGTCAGGAACCTACGATTTTCTCAGGGCCTGCGACCTCGGAAGCTTTTGCATCCCGGTGGGCATGAAAATCGCTACACGTTTTTTACACGCTGCGAGGGTAAATCTTACCTTTGCCTCCCGGACTAGAGCAGGAATCGGATCAGGAGGGTGGCCAGGCCGAGGAAGGAGAAACCCGAAGACGTCGGTGAAGGTTGTGATGATCACGCTCGAGGCGATGGCGGGGTCCACGCGGAAGCTCTTGAGCAGGAGGGGAATGACCACTCCGACCACCGCGGCCACGATCATGTTGAGCGTCATGGCCAGCGCGATGATCCCGGCCAGGAGGGCCTGCCCCTTCCAGAGGTAGGCGATGGCGGCCATGACCAGGCCATTGGCCAGTCCGATGGGTCAGGGCCAGGGTGGTCTCCTTCCGCAGGAACCCGCCAGAGATGAGCCGCCGGCATATCCCCCAGGGCAAGCCCCCGCACCACCACGGTGGCGGTCTGGGTGGTCCCGATGCCGCCCATGGAGGCCACGATCGGCATGAACACGGCCAGGAGGGGGCCAGCTCCCGGATCGAGTTCTCGAAGAGACCGATCACGGAGGCGGCCAGGATGGCGGTCGCCAGGTTGATCAGGAGCCAGACCAGGCGCTTCGGGAAGACCACCCGGGCCGGGGCCAGGACGGTCTCGTCGCCGGCCGCCCGCCCGAGGCGCTGGATGTCCTCGGTGGCCTCCTCCCGGATGACGTCGATGATGTCGTCGACCGTGATCACCCCCGGCAGGCGATGGTCGCGGTCGACCACCGGGATGGCCACCAGGTTGTACTTCGCGACGAGCCCTGCGACCTCCTCCTGGTCGGTCTCCGGGGTGACGCTCACCGGCTCCTCCTGGCGCAGGAGCCTGACCGGGGCCGTCGGGTCGGCCGTGATCAGCCGCCGCCAGGGCAGGCTGCCCACGAGATGGTCGTGGTCGTCCACCACATAGAGGACCGGGGCGGTCTCGGCCACCGGCGACTTCCGGACCTGCTCGACCGCCTGGGCCACCGTGACGTACTCGAGGACCGCGAGCATGTCCGGGGTCATGAGACGTCCGGCGGTCTTTTCGCCGTACTCGAGGAGCCCCTGGACCTCCTCGGACTTCTCCTCTCGGCCTGCTCGGCGGGCAACTCCTCGAGGACCTGGGCGGCGTCGTCGGGCCGCATCCGGTCGAGGATGCTCGAGATCTCGCCCTCGTCGAGCGATGTCCGCGGCGTGGGCGTCCTCGAGGATCTGGTTGAGGCGCTCGCGGCGTCCCGACTCCAGCAGATCCCGGACGGTGTCGGTGAGCCGGATCGCCTCGCCCATGACGACGGGACTAGGCGGGGGGCGGCGCGGGGTCCTGCGGCGAGCGCGACGGCGGCGGGGGGACGGGCTGGGCCGCGATGAGCTGGCCCACCTGAGTCTCCAGCTGGCGGATCCGGTACCGCATCTTGAGCACCTTCACCAGGCCGCTCAGCGACGTGAAGACGACCCCGACCAGCAGGGACAGGAGGATCACGAGGGCCAGCGGCATCCCCTTCACGCCCCAGACCAGGAACCAGATCTCGACCGGGTCGCGGTTCTGCAGCGCGAAGATGGTGGCCGCGCTCCCGAGCAGCGCCATGAGCAGGTAGATGACGATCATGATGGAGAGCCCTCCGGCGGCCTGCCCGCTCCGAGCGCGCGCAGGAAGCGGTCGATGATGCGCTCCTGGCAGACTCCACCACCTCCCGGCTCGCTCGCGCCACGCCCGAGCTTCTGCACCGGGAAGATCGCCTTGGCCATCGTGCGATGGCCCCCGCCCACGCCCAGGTCGCCGAAGGCGGCGCGGGTGACGTCGCCCGCGCTCTTCACGTAGCCGACGTTGCGGACCGAGACGTGCACCTCGTCGCCCACCACCCCCGACACGACCGACCACTGCACGCCCTCGGCCTGCAGCCCGAAGTCGGCGAACTGGGGGATGAGGTCCATCGTCTCGACCCGGCCGAGGTGCGAGAAGAACACGCCCTGCACCACGCGCCGCTTGGCGAGGCCCTCGGCGAGGACGTCGAGCGCCTCGTGGGAGAGCTCGGGTCGCTCGATGCGCCGGAGCGCGTTGTGGTTGGCGAGGAGATACAGATAGGAGAACGCTTCCAGATCCGCCTTGGTGCCGCCGCGCTCGAGGCCGAGGGTGTCGGACTTGATGCCGTAGAGGAGCGCGGTGGCGAGCCGCTGGGTGATCTTGATATCGGCCGCGCGGAGGTACTCCACCAGGATCGTGGAGGTCGCCCCGTAGGACGGACGCACGTCCTTGATGCGCGCGTCGATCGGCTGCTCCATCGGATGGTGGTCGATCACCAGGTCCACCCGCTCGAAGCGCTCCTCGAGGAACGAGGGCTGCACGTCCACCATCGCCACCCGGTCGAACTCGGCGATGTCCTCCGCGCTGATCGCCTCGACCTCGATCTCCAGGATCTTGCACATCGCCACGTTCTCGGGGCGGGTGATGGTGCCGAACGTGCACATCGGGGCCGAGGTACGGGTGCGGCCAAGCAGGGTCTTGAGCGCGAGCGCGGAGGCGATCGCGTCGGGATCGGGATCGTCCTGCATGAGGATCAGGACCCGCTCCGCGTCGTAGAAGTGGGCCCGCAGGCGGTCGGCGCGGACCCGCTGGGCCGCGCGGTCCACCGCGGGCTGGATGATGCGCTCGCCGAAGGCGGAGAGCGGCACCACGGTGGCGCCCGACATCGGCCGGTCGTCGTCGCGCAGCACCAGCAGCGGGGCGTCGGGCGCGGCCTCCTTCACCGCCGCGGCCACGCGGCCCAGCTGGCCCGACGGCGCGGCCACCACCACCGGCCCGCGGCCGCCCTTGAGCGCCTCGTGCAGGAAGGCCGGATCGGTGACCCGGCCCGCCACCGCGCGATCGCCGTGGCGGCCAAGCCGCGCCCGCAGGCTCGCCCGGGAGACCAGGTAGAGCGGCCGCTCGCCCGGGAACGCGGCGGCGGCCACCATGTGCTCGAGGAGATCATCCGGACAAACCAGGACCGGTCGCATATGGCCCCATTCTCGGCCCACCCCGCGGGGGGGCCAAGCGAAAATCCGGCTAGCGGCGCCGGCCCTCGTACGCCGCGCGGCCGGCCTTCACACCGGCCTTGAGGCCACGGGTGAGGAGGGACACCTCCCGGCTCACCTTCTGCTGGGACTCGCCCAGGGTGCGGGCCAGACGGTCGAGGGATTCCTTCACGCTCGCACGCGCCTGGGCGACCTGTTGCGCCGCCTCGCGCCGCGACTTCGCGCTGAGGAGCCGCCGGCTGAGGCGGTTCACCGAGTCCTTGAGGCCGGCCTGGGCGCGCGCCACCTGCCGGGCCATCGCCTTCTCGATGCCGGCCAGCTTGACGCCGGTGAGCCCGCCCCGGGCCGCGGTGGTGCGCACGCTCGCGAGGTCGGCCTCGACCTGGGCCAGGCGCGTCTCGAGCTGCTTGATCTTCGCCTGCGCCCTGGGCGCGGGCGCTCTGCGTCGCTCGGTCATGGGCGTCTCCTCCGCCCTGCAGTATACGACGCTCGAGGCTTGGCCCCACCGCGGGTCGATGCGAGACTTGGGCGTGGCCGCCGAATCCATCTTCTTCCGGGACCTGGCGTACGTGTTCATGGCCGCGGTAGCCGGCGGCGCGCTCGCCCGGCTCGCGGGCCAGCCCCTGGTGCTGGGCTACGTGCTGGGGGGCATCCTGATCAGCCCGCTCACCCCCGGGCCCGCGGTCTCGGATCTGCACACCTTCGAGCTGTTCGCCGAGATCGGGGTGATCCTGCTCATGTTCTCGGTCGGCATCGAGTTCTCGCTGCGCGACCTGCTGCGCGTGAAGTGGGTGGCGCTCCTGGGCGGCCCGCTCGGGATCGCGCTCTCGGTCGCGATGGGGCTGGGGGTGGCGAGCCTGCTGGGCTGGACGCCGCTCCAGGGCGCCATCGTCGGCATCGTTCTCTCGGTGGCGAGCACCATGGTGCTCGCGCGCCTGCTCATGGATCGAGGCGAGCTGCACTCGCGCCACGGCCGGGTGATGATCGGCATCACGCTCGTCGAGGACCTCGCGGTGGTGGTCCTCATCGTGGTCATCCCCACGTTGGGCACGCTCGAGCCGGGGCGCCTGGTCACGATCGCGGGCACCCTCGGCCAGGCGCTGCTCATCCTGGTCCCGGCCGGCTACGTGGCGGCCAAGCTCATCCCGCCGCTCATGACGCGGGCGGCCCGCATGCACAGCGACGAGATGTTCCTGCTCGTCGCCCTCGCGGTGGGGCTCGGCACCGCGGCCCTCACCCAGGCCGCCGGCCTCTCCCTCGCGCTGGGCGCGTTCCTGGCCGGCCTCATCATCAACGGCTCGGAGTACGCCCACGAGACGCTGGCCCGGCTCCTGCCGCTGCGCGACGTCTTCGTGGCGCTCTTCTTCGTGACCATCGGCGCGCTGATCGATCCGGGCAGCCTGGTCGCCAACGTCCCGCTGCTCGCCACCATGGTGGCGATGGTGGTGGTGGGCAAGCTGGTGCTGTGGACTCTCGTGGTCTGGCTCTTCCGTCAATCCCTCTGGACCGCGCTGCTGGTCGGGGTGGGACTGACCCAGATCGGCGAGTTCTCCTTCATCCTGGTCCAGGTCGCACGGACCGCCGGCCACGTGGGCCCCGAGATCTACAACGCCACCCTCGCCGCCTCGCTGATCACCATCCTGATCAACGCGGCGCTCGTGCGCGCGGCCCCCGGCTGGATCGCCCGCCTCCGCGGGGTCGAGCAGAGCCGCGCCCCCGGAGGGGTCGAGCGCGCGGAGGCGGAGCACGTGGTGCTCTGCGGCTTCGGCCGCGTCGGCAGCGCGGTGGGCGAGGCGCTCGAGACCTTCGGGGTCCGCTTCGTGGTCATCGAGCGCGATCCGGACATCGTGCGCGGGCTGCGCTCCCGCGCGGTGCCGTGTCTCTTCGGGGACGCCGCGCAGGCCCGTCTGCTCGACGAGGCGGGTGCGGGCCAGGCCCAGCTGGTGGTGGTGGCGCTGCCCGAGATGGATCGGGCTCAGCTCGCGGTGCGCGCCGTCCGGGCGCTCAACCCGCGCGTGCCGGTCCTGGCGCGGGCCCACAGCGTCTCGGGCCGCGACGCCCTCG
>DATGBR010000256.1:0-4230 GCA_035312605.1 Candidatus Methylomirabilota bacterium | reverse complement strand
GGTGTTGAACACGTCGAGGATGTCCGGCGTCTCGCGATCGCCGACCTTGATGCCGACCGCGTCGACGAGGATCAGCCGCTCCACGCGACGCGAGCGCGTCGCGGCGATCTCGGCGGCCAGCCAGCCGCCGAACGACAGGCCCATCACGGTCACCCGCTCGTGGGGCAGCTGCTCGAGCAGGTCGAGATAGAGGTGCACCAGGTCGTAGACCGTGTCGAAGTCGTCGGGGCGTGCCGAGTGCCCGAACCCGGGGTGCGTGGGTGCGATGACCTCGGCGTGGGCCGCGAGCAGGTCGACCACCGGCGCGCCGGGATCGAGGGGCGCCTCGCCGTGGAGCACGAGGAGTGGCCGCCCCGCCCCGCGTCGCAGGACGTCGAGCGGGATGCCGCCCAGGTCGAGGCGCTCGGAGCTCCCCATCAGAAGATCCCCATCAGAAGATTCCAAGGTGCTGGCGCAGGTCCGCGTCCCGATGCCGGAACTCCGCGGCGGCCCCCTCGGCCACGACGCGGCCGCCGTTGAGGATGACGATGTCGTCGGCGACCTGGAACACCAGCTTGGGATTCTGCTCGACCAGCACGATCGACAGCCCCTGCTCCTTGAGCCGGCGAATCGTCGCCATGACCTCGGCGACGAGCTGGGGCGCCAAGCCCTCCGAGGGCTCGTCCATCAGCAGCACCCGCGGATTGGACATCAGGGCCCGGCCGATGGCGAGCATCTGCTGCTCGCCACCCGAGAGCGATCCCGCGACCTGCCGCCGGCGCTCCCCGATACGCGGGAAGAGGGCGTAGACCGCGTCGAGCGTCCAGTCCGTTGCGGCGCCGCCCCGGGGCCGGCGGCCCGCCACCGCGAGGTTCTCGCGCACGGTGAGGCTCCGGAAGATCCGGCGCCCCTGCGGCACCAGCGCCACGCCCTGGGCCGCGATGGCCTCGGGCGCGCGACCGGTCACCGCCCGGCCGAAGACCGCGACGCGGCCGTGGCGGGGGGGCAACAGCCCGACGGTCACGCTCATGGAGGTGGACTTGCCGGCGCCGTTGCGGCCGAGCAACCCGAGGAGCCGGCCCTCGCCAAGGCGGAGCGACATCCCATGCAGCACGTGGCTGTCACCGTAGAACGCCTCGATGTCGTGGAGCTCCAGCGCGTCACTCGCCAAGATAGATCTCCCGGGTCCGGGGGTGCGCCACCACCTCGCTGCGCGTGCCCTCGACCACCACGTGGCCGAAGTGCAGCACGGTGATCCGCTCGGCGAAGTCCAGGGCCACGTCCATGTCGTGCTCGATCATCACGATCGTGACCTCTCGGGGTATGCGCGTCACCAGCTGCAGGACGTCGCGGCGCTCCTCGATGGAGAGCCCGGCGAAGGGCTCGTCCAGTAACAGGATCCGGGGGGCCTGGGCCAGGGCCATGGCGATCTCCACGCGCCGTCGCTCCCCGTAGGACGTCTGCGAGAGCGGGCGCTCCGCCAGGTGCTCGAGCCCGACGCGGGCCAGCGCCTCGCGCGCCCCGCCGATCAGCGCCGTCTGGCGCTCCAGCCGGGCGACCGGATTCCAGCGGAGCGGCGAGCGCCCGAGGAGCGAGAGGGTGACGTTGCGCAGCAGCGTCTCGCGCGGGAACAGCGTGATGATCTGGTAGGTGCGGGAGATCCCGAAATGCGCCCGGTGCCATCCCGGGACCCGGGTGATGTCCCGGCCGAAGAGCGTGACCGTCCCCCCGTCGGGGCGGAGCTCGCCGGTCACCAGGTTGAAGAGCGTGGTCTTGCCCGCGCCGTTCGGGCCAATGATCAGGCGCCGCTCCCCCGCCTCGACGCTCAGATCCACCGAGGCGGTGACGAGCAGGCCGCCGAAGGACTTCGTCAGCCCCTGTACCGCCAGCGCGGTCGCGGGCTCGATCATTGGGCCGGCCCCTCGCCCGGCGCGGGCACCGCCGCCGCCACCGTCGGGGCCGCGGTCCGCGCCGTCGCCCGCCGCCATAGCCGGGCCGCTCCGGGCACCAGGCCCTCCGGCATGAAGACCACGATCGCCACGAAGATGGCGCCGAGGACGAAGTTCCAGCGCTCGATGTAGGCGCTCGCGACGTTCTTCATGACCACCACGAGACCGGCGCCGACCACCGGGCCCAGCAGCGTCCCGCTCCCGCCCGCGATGACCATCAGGAGCGCCTCGGCGGAGGCGGTGAGCGCCACCGCCTGCGGGCTCACGAACTGGTTGTAGTAGAGGAAGAGCAGCCCGGCCACACCGCTCCAGAGACCGGAGAGGAGGAACGCGAGGAACCGGATCATCCAGACGTGGTAGCCGAGCGCGGCCATGCGCCGCGGCTGATCGCGGGTGCCGCGGAGGCTCGCGCCGAACGGCGAGGCCACCAGCATCGCGATGGAGCCCAGGGCGGCGAGGAAGACCACGAGGGTCGCCCAGTAGAAGTGGGCCGGGGAGGCCAGCGACAGGCCGAGTGGGCTCGGCCGCGAGCTCACCGAGATGCCGTTGTCCCCGTTCGTGATGCTGATCCAGCGATACGCGACGCCCCAGACGATCTGGCCGATCGCCAGGGTGATCATGACGAAGCCGATGCCGCTGCCGCTGCCGCGCAGCGCGAGGGTCGCGAAGAGGGCAGCGGCCGCGAGGGTGAGGGCGAGCGCCGCCGTGACCGCGGCGGGGTGGCCGTGCCCGCCGTTCAGGAGGCGGGCCGCGGTGTAGGCCGCGATGCCGAGGAGCCCGGCGTGGCCCAGCGTGACGAGGCCGGCGTAGCCCACCAGGATGTTGATGCCGAGCGCGAAGACGGCGTAGAGGAGGATCTGGCTCCCGATGTTGATGTAGAAGGTGCCGCCGGCCCAGAAGGGCAGCGTGGTCAGGACCACGAGCGCGGCGGCCAGGGCGAGGCGCTTCACACCGCCGGCCGCCCGAAGAGGCCCTGAGGCCGCACCACCAGGACGATGAGCATCGGAAGGAATAGCACCACGTAGGCCAGCTCGGGGAACATCGCCTGGCCGAAGTTGTAGAGGAAGCCGACGATGAAGCTGCCGACCAGCGAGCCCAGGAGGCTCCCGCTGCCCCCGAGGATGACCACGACGAGGGCCAGCGGGAGCATCTCCTGGTCGAGACCCGGATAGACGGAGAGGATGGGCCCGCCGATGACGCCGGCGAACCCGGCCAGCCAAGCGCCCAGGCAGAAGACGATCGTGAAGAGGCGCGAGACGCGGATGCCCGCGACGCGCGCCATGTCCGGATCGTCGACGCCGGCCCGGATCATCGCGCCGAGGCGCGTCCGATCCAGCAGCGCCCACAACGCCACCGCGAAGGCCACCGCGACCAGGCTGATGGCGAGCCGATAGGTCGGGAACGCGAAGCTGCCGACCGAGGTCACGCCCTGCAGCGCGGGCGGCGTGCCGATCCGGACGGGATCGCCGGTCCAGACCTTGAGACACACGTCCGCGATCATGAAAGAGAGCCCGAGGGTCACCAGGACCTGCGCGAGCTCCGCCCCCGCCAGCCGGCGCAGGATGAGCCGCTCCACCAGGCCCCCCAGCGCGGCCACCAGCAGCCCGCTGACCATCGCGGCCGGCCAGAAGCCCAGGCCCCACTCGATCAGGCTCGCCGCGAAGTAGCCGCCCAGCATGAAGAAGGAGCCATGCGTCAGGTTCGGGATCCGCATCAGCCCGAAGATCAGCGAGAAGCCGGCGGACAGCAGGAAGAGCAGGCCGCCGAGCGTGACGCTGTTGACGGCCAGCACGAGCCAGAGGCTCATGGCGGAGCGGACGTCGGTCAGCCCTTCAGGGGCGGATAGTCGCGCGAGTAGACCGGCTGGGCCAGGAACCACTTCTCATCGTAGGTCCAGAACTGGCTCACCTTCGGGTAGGTCTTGATCGTGGTGTTGACGAGCTTGTCGCCCTTGCGCTCGCAGCGCCGGACGTAGAAGGTGCCCACCACGTTGCCCAGATGGTCGAAGGAGAACGGCCCGCGGGGGGTGTCGGTGAGGGACACCGCGCGGAGTGCCCGGTTCACCGCTTCCCGATCGTCGGTCTTGCCGCCCGTCTTCTCCAGCGCGGCTTCCGCGACCTGACCGTTGATGTAGAGGCCGGCCGAGTAGAGGCCGGGAATGTTCCCGTAGTCGCGGACCATCCCGTCGATCAGCCGCTTGTTGCTCGGGGTGTCGAGGTCGCCGGTGTAGGCCGAGCAGGAGATCATGCCGACCGCCTCGTCGCCGTAGCTCTTGAGCAGCGCGTCGTCGCAGGCCGGCCCG
>DATGBR010000255.1:0-13472 GCA_035312605.1 Candidatus Methylomirabilota bacterium | reverse complement strand
CCTACGTGATGCCGGTGATGGGCCGCTACCTCGCCTCCCTCGAGGGCGAGCTGCGCCGGCTCGAGGCCCACGCCCCGCTCCTAATCATGCAGTCGAACGGCGGGGTGATGACCGCGGAGGGCGGGCGCCGGCGTCCGGTGCACGTCATCGAGTCGGGGCCGGCCGCGGGGGTCATCGCCACCGCCGCGCTGGCCCGCGCCATCGGCGCCCCCAACGCGCTCAGCATCGACATGGGGGGTACGACCGCGAAGGCCTCGATCATCGAGGGCTACGAGATCAAGCGCACCGGCGAGTTCGAGATCGGCGGCTCGATGTCGCAGGGCAGCCGGCTCAACAAGGGCGGCGGCTTCCTGCTGCGGGTGCCCGCCATCGACATCGCGGAGGTCGGGGCGGGCGGCGGCAGCATCGTCCACGTGGACGGCGCGAGGGCGCTCCACGTCGGCCCACGCAGTGCCGGCGCAGTGCCGGGGCCCGTCTGCTACGACCAGGGCGGCACCGAGGTCACGCTCACCGACGCCAACGTGACGCTCGGCTACCTGCACCCCGAGCGCCTGCCGAGCGGCCTCCGCCTGGACGCGGGCAAGGCCCGCCGCGCGCTCGCCGAGCAGATCGCGGCGCCCCTCGAGATCGACGTGGCCGACGCCGCCCACGGCGTCTACCTCCTCGGCTGCGCGGGCATGGCGCGGGCGGTGCGCGCGGTCACCATCGAGCGCGGCCGCGACCCGCGCGACTTCACCCTGGTGGCCTTCGGCGGCAACGGCCCGCTCTTCGCCGCCGAGATGGCGCGCTCGCTCGAGATCGGCACCATCCTGATCCCGCCCGCGCCCGGGGTCTTCAGCGCGCTGGGCCTGCTCGAGGCCGAGGTGGAGCACCACCTGGTCCGCACGTTCCTGCGGCCGCTGTTCGGCACGAAGCCGTCGGAGATCGCCGCCGCGGTGGGGGAGCTGGAGCGCGAGGCCGAGGCCCTGCTGCGCGCCGAGGGGAGCCCGGCCCAGGTGGAGATCGCGCGGTCCATCGATCTCAAGTACCAGGGGCAGTCCTTCGAGCTCACGGTGCCGCTGCCGCCCGCGTGGACCGACGACGCGCTCCGGACCTTGGCCGCCGAGTTCGGGCGCGAGCACGAGCGCACCTACGGCCACCAGGCGGAGGGCGATCCCATCCACATCGTGAACCTGCGGCTCACCGCGCGCGTGCTGCGGCCGGCGGATCGCGCGGCGATCCGCCTCCAGGAGGACCGCGCCGGGCGCGGCGGCGAGCGGCGCGCCTACTTCGGCCCGACGCACGGGGCGATCGCCACGCCGGTCATCGCGCGCGCCGCGCTCGACGCCACGCCCCGGCCGGGCCCCCTGCTCGTCGACGAGTACGACGCCACCACCCTGGTGCCGCCGGGCTGCGCGGCCCGGCTCGACGCCCACGGCAATATCGTCATCACCACCGGAGACCCTCGATGAATACCCCCGTGCCCGGCGGCGTCCGCGCCCTGAGCGACCCGATCCTCCTCGAGCTGGTCAAGAACGGCCTCGACGCCATCGTGGACGAGATGGCGATCGCGCTCGTGCGGACCGCCTACTCGAACAACCTCAAGAACGCGATGGACATGTCGTGCGCGCTCTGCGACGTCGACGGCCGCCTGATCGCCCAGGGCCTGACCCTGCCGCTGCACCTGGGCTCCATCCCGGATGCGATGGCGCAGGTCCGGCGCAAGTTCGGCGCGAGCCTCGAGCCCGGCGACGTGTTCATCCTCAACGACCCGTTCGAGGGCGGGACGCACCTGCCCGACTTCTACATCTTCAAGCCGATCTTCGTGGACGGGCGGCTCGTCGGCTGGTCCACCAGCATCGGCCACCAGCTCGACGTGGGCGGCAAGACCGCGGGCGGCAACGGGTGCGACGCGACCGAGATCTTCCAGGAGGGCCTGCGCATTCCCCCGCTCCGGCTCTACGCGGCGGGCAAGCCGGTGGAGGCGCTGTTCGAGCTGATCGACCGCAACGTGCGCGTGCCGCGCCAGGTGCTGGGCGACGTGCGCTCGCAGGTGGCCGCCTGCCTCACCGGCGAGCGCGGCTACCTCAAGCTGGCCCGCCAGTACGGCCCCGAGCGCTTCGCGGCCTGCACCACCGCGCTGCTCGACCAGGCCGAGCGCCTCGCCCGCAACGCCATCACCGCCATGCCGGACGGGCGCTACACCTTCACCGACTGGATCGACGACGACGGGATCGATCCCGACCCGATCCCGATCACGGTGGCCATCACGGTCGCGGGCGATCGCCTGATCGCCGACTTCACCGGCTCCGCCCCGCAGGTGAAGGGGGCCATCAACTCCCCCCTGCCCTTCACCAAGTCCGCGGTGTACGCCTGCGTCCGGCACCTGGTCGGCGGCACCCCGCCGAACAACGAGGGCTACTTCCGCCCGATCGAGGTGATCGCGCCGCCCGGCACCGTGGTCAACCCGGTCATGCCCGCCGCGGTGGCGGCCCGCGGGCTCACCGGCTTCCGTATGGCCAACGCGGTCTTCGGCGCGCTGGCCCAGATCGCCCCCGACCGGGTCTTCGCGTGCGAGATGGGCGGCGACACCGGGGTGAGCTTCGGCGGCTACGACGCCGAGCGCCGGCCCTTCGTCTTCCTCGAGTTCCTCTTCGGCTCGTGGGGCGGCCGGCCAACCAAAGACGGGGTCGACGCGTGCAGCAGCTCGGTGGTGAACTTCTCCAATAACCCGGTCGAGATCATCGAGTCCGAGTACCCGCTCATGATCGAGCGCTACGGCTATCTCCCCGACACCGGCGGCCCGGGCAAGTTCCGGGGCGGCCTCGCGCTGGAGCGCCAGTACCGCTTCCTCGAGGCGGAGGGCACGCTCCAACTCCGCACCGACCGGCAGAAGCACGTGCCCTACGGCCTGGCCGGCGGGCGGCCGGGCACGCCCTCGCGCAACGTGCTGAACCCCGGCCCCGAGGCTCGCGAGCTGCCCGCCAAGTGCACGCTGACCGTGCGGCACGGCGACGTCTACCGTCACGAGCTGGCCGGCGCGGGCGGCTGGGGCGATCCGTTCGCGCGCGATCCCGAGCGGGTGCGGCACGACGTGATGGAGGAGAAGATCACCGCCGCGTACGCGCGGCGCGAGTACGGCGTGGCGATCGACGAGCGGACCGGCGCGGTGGCGCCGGAAGAGACCGCGCGGCTGCGCGCGGCGAGGAGAGCCTGAGATGTGGGACGCCCTCTGGCGCAACGGGAGGGTGGCGACGATGACCGCGGGCGCGCCGTTCGGCCTCATCGAGGCCGGCGCGGTGGCGGCCGAGGGCGGCCGCATCGCGTGGGTCGGCGCGGAGTCGGCGCTGCCCGCCGGGTCCGCCACGGCCGCGCGCACCGTGCACGACCTGGGCGGCCGCCTGCTGACCCCGGGGCTGGTCGATCCCCACAACCACGCGGTCTACTACGGCGACGCCCTCGCCGACTTCGAGCTGCTCACCCAGGGCGGGAGCCGCGCGGACATGATCGCCTCGGGCGGCGGGGTCGGCGGCCTGGTGCGCCAGACGCGGGCGGCCAGCGACGAGCAGATCCACGCCGCCTCCGCCGCGCGCGTGGCCAAGCTGATCGCGGCCGGCATGACGACCCTCGAGAGCAAGTCGGGCGCCGGCCTCGATCTGGACACCGAGCTGCGCTGCCTGCGGATCGGGCGCGAGCTGGGGCGCACGCTTCCGGTGCGCATCGTGACCACGTTCCTGGGCGCCCACGGGATCGCCCCGGAGTACCGGGGCCGGCCCGACGACTACGTCGACCACCTCTGCAAGGTCGTGCTCCCGGCCGCGGTGGCGCAGGGGCTGGTGGACCAGGTGGACGGCTTCTGCGATCCGACCGGGTTCTCCCACGCGCAGATCACGCGCCTGTTCGAGGTGGCGCGCGCCAACGGCCTTCCGGTGAAGCTCCACGCCGAGCAGTACCGCGACTTCGGCGCCGCCGACCTGGTCGCCCGGTTCAAGGGACTCTCGGCGGATCATCTCGAGTTCGCCGGCGAGGCCACCATCCGGGCGATGGCGGCGGCGGACACCGTCGCCACCCTGCTGCCCGGCGCGCACTGGACGATGGGCGAGACCCAGCGCCCGCCCGTCGCGCTCTTCCGCCGCCACGGGGTCAAGATGGCGCTCGCCACCAACTGCAACCCGGTCAGCTCGCACACCTGCTCGCCGACCATGATGATGAACATGGCGTGCCGCCTCTTCGGGCTGACCACCGAGGAGGCCCTGCTGGGCTTCACCCGCCACGGCGCCAAGGCCCTGGGCGTCCTCGACTCGCGCGGGACCCTCGAGGTCGGCAAGCTGGCCGACTTCGCGATCTGGGATGTCGACAAGCCGGGCGAGCTGGCCTACCGCATCGCGGACAATCCCTGCCGCGAGGTGGTCCAGGGCGGCCGGCCGGTCTACCGCGCGGCCCCCATTTCGTTTCTACCCTAGCGGGGGCGGGCTTGCCCTAGCGGGGGCGGGCCTGCCCTAGCGGGGCGGGCCGATCTCGACTATTCTTCCCGCCAGTGCCATCTCGCTCGATTCGACTCCGTGCCCGCGATAACAGGGAGTCCACCATGTACCGTTTGAACCTGCGCCACCTCGCCGTGCTCGCCACGCTGCTCACGCTGCTCGCGGGGGCCGCGCGCCCGCCCGGGGCCCAGCCGCGCGCGGGCGGGACCCTCACCATCGTGCAGGGGGCGGAGCCCGCCTCGCTCGTCTCCGGCGTCAACACCTCGACCTTCATCGGGACGGTGTCGACCAAGATCCACGAGGGGCTGCTCGACTACGACTTCGATTTCAAGCCGCGGCCGGCGCTGGCCGAGTCGTGGACGGTCGCGCCGGACGGCAAGACCTACACCTTCAAGCTGCGGCGGGGCGTCACCTGGCACGACGGCAAGCCGTTCACCTCCGCGGACGTGAAGTTCTCGCTCGAGGAGATCTGGAAGAAGCTCCACCCGCGCGGCCGGGTCACCTTCGCCAAGGTCACCGCGGTCGACACTCCCGACGCCAGCACGGTGGTGATCCGCCTCTCGGACCCCACCCCGATGATGCTCGCCGCGTTCAGCTCCTACGAGTCCCAGGTCCTCCCCAAGCACGTCTACGAGGGCAAGGACTTCACCACCCATCCGGCCCTGAACGCCCCGATCGGCACCGGGCCGTTCGTGTTCAAGGAGTGGAAGAAGGGCGACTTCATCCGCCTGGAGAAGAACCCGAGCTACTGGGACAAGGGCAAGCCCTACCTCGACGCCATCGTGATCCGGATCATCCCCGACGCGGCCGCCCGCGCCGCCGCCCTCGAGAAGGGCGAGGTCCAGCTCGGCGTCTTCAACCCGGTGCCGCTCTCCGACGTCAAGCGCCTGGCCGCGCTGCCCACCGTGAAGGCGGAGACGCGCGGCTACGAGTACTTCGCGCCGATGTACATGATGGAGGTCAACCTCCGGGACGAGCACCTGAAGGACAAGCGGGTGCGGCAGGCGATGCTGCACGCGCTCGACCGCAAGTTCATCGCGGACAGCATCTGGTTCGGCTTCGCCAAGCCGGCCACCGGCCCCATCGTCTCGTCCTCGCCCTTCTACACCACCCAGGGCGTGCCGCAGTACCCCTACGACGTGGCGAAGGCCAACGCGATCCTCGACGAGGCCGGCCTCAAGCGCGGCGCCGGCAACATGCGCTTCAAGGTCTCGCTGACCTTCCCGCCGGTGCAGCCCGAGATCCCGCGCACCGCGGAGTACATCAAGCAGGCCCTCGGCCGCGCCGGCATCGACGTGGAGCTGCGGAACATCGACATCGCCACCTTCATCCGCCAGGTCTACAACTGGGAGTTCGAGCTCACCCAGAACTACCTCTACCTGCTGCCCGACCCGACGCTCGGAGTGCAGCGGCTCTACATCAGCGCCAACATCAAGAAGGGCACCCCGTTCGCCAACGCGGCCGGCTACGAGAACAAGGACGTGGACGCCGCCTTCACCGCGGCGCAGACCGAGAACGACCAGGCCAAGCGCAAGGAGCTGTTCGCCCGGGCCCAGCGCCAGATCCAGGAGGACCTCCCTGCCTTCAACCTCCTCGAGCTGTCGTTCGTCACCCTCTACAACAGCAAGCTCGTGAATCACACGATGGGCGCCGACGGGCCGTACGGGAGCTTCCGCGACACCTACTTCCAGCCCTAGGCGGCCGGCGCCGCGTCCGGTGTGGCGGTGACGCTGGCCCGACCGGGCGTCGCGCGGTTCCTCGCGCGGCGCCTCGCCCAGGCGGTGCCCACGATCCTCCTCATCATCGTGGTGAACTTCCTGGTGCTGCACCTCACTCCCGGGGACATCGTGGACGTGCTGGCCGGCGAGGCGGGGGCAGCCACCCCCGAGTACGTGGCGATGCTGCGCCAGCGCTTCGGTCTCGACCGCCCGCTCGTGACCCAGCTCGCGAGCTACGTCTGGGGCGTCGTCAACCTGGACCTCGGCTTCTCCTTTCGCCACAACACCACCGTACTCCACCTCGTGCTGGACCGGCTCCCGGCCACCCTCGTGCTGATGGGCACGAGCCTCGCGCTGGCGGTGGCGCTCGGAGTGGTCTTCGGGGTGACCGCGGCCCGCCACGTCAACCGGCCGGCCGACGGGGTGATCGCGGTGCTGGTCCTGCTCTCTTACGCGACCCCGACCTTCTGGATCGGGCTCATGCTGATCGTGCTGTTCTCGGTCAAGCTCGGCTGGCTGCCGACCGGCGGCATGATGACCATCGGCGCCGGCCTGGCCGGATTCGGCCGCGGGCTCGACGTGGCGCACCACCTGATCCTGCCCGCGGCCTCGCTGTCCCTCTTCTACGCCGCCATCTACACCCGCCTCATGCGCGCCTCCATGCTCGAGGTCGCGGGCCAGGACTACGTCCGCACCGCCCGCGCCAAGGGCATCAGCGAGACGCGGGTCCTGTACGGCCACGCCCTCCGCAACGCGCTCCTGCCCCTGGTCACCGTGGTCGGCGTGCAGGTGGGCTCGCTCCTCGGGGGCTCGGTGCTGGTGGAGAGCGTCTTCGGCTGGCCCGGCCTCGGCCGCCTCGCCTTCGAGGCGGTGCAGCAGCGCGACTACAACCTGCTGCTCGGCATCCTGTTCATGAGCTCGCTGCTGGTGATCGCGGTCAACCTGGTGATCGACCTGCTCTACGCGGTGCTCGATCCGCGCATCGAGCTCCGGTGATGCGGGCCTCCGGCCTGCGCCGCTTCGCCCAGGGCTTCTTCCGCCGCTGGACCGCGCCCGCCGGCCTCGCGATCTTCCTCCTGGTCCTCGGCATGGCGGTGAGCGCCCCCTACGTCTTCCGGGAAGATCCGTTCTCGATGGTGACCAGGCCGCTCCAGTGGCCGGGGGAGAACCGCGAGTACCTCCTGGGATCGGATATGCTGGGCCGCGACATCCTGGCCGGCATCTTCCACGGCGCGCGGGTCTCCCTCGCCATCGGCGGCATCGCCACCGCGGCGGCGCTGGGGGCGGGCGTGCTCATCGGGGCACTCGCCGGCTACTACGGCGGCGTGCCGGACGATCTCCTGATGCGCGCCACCGAGGCGTTCCAGACCATCCCCCCGTTCGTGTTCGTCATCGTGGTGGTGGTGATCGCCCGCCCCTCGATCCGCTCGATCATCCTGGCCATCACGCTCGTCTCCTGGCCCGCGGTGGCGCGGCTGGTGCGCGCCGAGTTCATCGCGCTCCGCCACCGGGAGTTCGTGCAGGGCTGCCGCGCGGTGGGCATGGGCGACCTGCGCATCATCTTCCGCCAGATCCTGCCCAACGCGCTGGCCCCGATCATCGTCACCGCGTCGATCATGGTGGCGACCGCCATCCTCACCGAGTCGGCGCTCGCCTTCCTGGGGCTGGGCGACGCCAACGTGATGAGCTGGGGCTCGATGATCGGGGCCGGGCGTGAGATGCTCCGCACCGAGTGGTACCTCACCGCCATCCCGGGGCTGGCGATTCTCCTGACGGTGCTGGCCCTCAACCTCATCGGCGAAGGCCTGAACGACGCGCTCAACCCCCGATTGCGAGACCAGTAGGAGACACGCGATGACCAAGACGGTGTGCGTCAAGAACGCGGACTGGGTGGTAGCGTGGGACGCCTCGAGCGGGAGCCACGCCTATCTCGAGCACGGCGACGTGGCCTTCACCGGCGAAACCCTCACCTTCGTGGGCCGCGGCTACCCGGGTCGCGCCGACGAGACCGTCGACGGGCGCGGGCTCATGGTGATGCCGGGCCTCATCGACGTCCACTCCCACCCCTGCCTCGAGGCCAGCTATCGCGGCATCCGCGAGGAGCACGGGGTGCCCGAGATGTACATGTCGGGCCTCTTCGAGCGCGCGGGCGCCTACTGGCCCGACGACCCCGGCAAGCTCGCCTGCGCGGAGGCCGCCTACTGCGAGCTGCTGCGCTCCGGCGTCACGACGCTCGTGGACATCTCGGGCGACTACCCGGGCTGGATCGACCTCATCGCCCGGAGCGGGCTGCGCGGGGTGCTCGCCCCCGCCTACGCGTCCTCGCGCTGGGTGGTGCGGCGCTCCCACCTCCTCGAGTACGAGTGGAACGAGGCGGCCGGCCGCCAGGGGTTCGAGGAGGCCCTGCGGCTCTGCAACGACCTCGCCAAGCATCCGAGCGGCCGACTCACCGGCATGATCTCTCCGGCCCAGATCGACACCTGCACCGAGGATCTCCTGCGCGACAGCGTGGCCGCGGCGCGCGAGCGCGGGCTGCCCTTCACCGTCCACTGCGCCCAGGCCGCGGGCGAGTTCCACGAGATGGTGCGCCGCCACGGAATCACCCCCGTGCAGTGGGCGCACCGGATCGGCCTCGGCGGACCCGGCACCATCCTCGGCCACGCCTTGTTCATCGACGAGCACTCGTGGCTGCACTGGTGGTCGCGCACGGACATCGCGATCATGGCCGACAGCGGGACGTCGGTCGCGCACTGCCCGACCCCGTTCGCCCGCTACGGGCACACCCTCGAGCACTTCGGCAAGTACCGGCGGGCCGGGGTGAACCTGGGCATCGGCACCGACACCGTGCCCCAGAACCTGCTGGAGGAGATGCGCTGGGCCACCGTGCTCGCGCGGATCGCGGCGGAGGACATCCGCGCCACCGAGATGGCCGACGTCTTCCACGCCGCCACCGTGGGCGGCGCCCACGCGCTCCTGCGCGAGGACCTCGGCCGCCTCGCGGTGGGAGCCAAGGCGGACCTCGTCCTGGTGGACTGCCAGAACCCGTGGATGATGCCGGTGCGCGATCCGCTCCGCTCGCTGATCTTCCACGCCGCCGACCGCGCGGTGCGCGACGTCTACGTCGACGGCGAGCGCGTGGTGGCGGACGGCCGCGTGCTCACCCTGGACCAGGCGGGCGCCCTCGACCGGCTGACCGCCGCGCAGCGGCGCATGGAGGCGAGCGTGCCCGCGCGCGACGCCCGCGGCCGCCGGTCCGTCGAGATCACCCCTCTCAGCCTGCCCCCGATGCCATGAGCGACGCGCGCCGGGGCCTGCTCGAGCGGATCGAGGCCGACCGCGATCGGCTCGTCGGCTTCCTCCAGGCCTTCACCCGCATCGACACCGCAAACCCGCCGGGCGACACCCGCGGGGGCGCCGCCTTCATCGGCGACTTCCTCGAGCGGGCCGGGCGGCCCTACCGGCGCATCGCCCCGCAGGAAGCGATGCCCAACCTGCTGGCCGCGACCCGCTTCACCCGGCCGGGCCGCCACCTGGTGCTCAACGGCCACATCGACGTCTTCCCGGCCGGGGATCGCGCGCGCTGGACGCACGGCCCGCTCTCGGGCGCGATCGTGGATGGGCGCCTCCACGGGCTCGGCACGGTGGACATGAAGTGCGGCACGACCGCGTCGATCTTCACCTACGCCTACCTGAGCGGGCTCGCGGACGAGCTGCGCGGCCGGCTCACCCTCACCCTGGTCTCCGACGAAGAGACCGGCGGCCGGTGGGGCAGCGACTACCTGGTCGAGCATCACGGAGACGAGGTCCTGGGCGACTGCGTGCTGAACGGGGAGCCGAGCAGCCCGTACACCATCCGCTTCGGCGAGAAGGCGATGTTCTGGCTGAAGCTCTCGATCCGCACCCCCGGCGGGCACAGCGCGTACCCGCACGTGAGCAAGAGCGCCAACCGGATCGCGGCCGCGCTCATCCGCGACCTCGAGTCGCTCGAGGCCCTCGTACCCGTCACGCCGGAGACGGTCGCGCGGGCGCTGGGCGGCCCCGACGTCCGCGCGGGGGCCGAGCGGGGCCTGGGGGTGGGCGCGGCCGAATTTCTAGAGAAGGTGACGCTCAACGTCGGGGTCATGCGGGGCGGGGTGAAGGTCAACATGCTGCCCGCCGCGTGCGAGATCGAGGCGGACGTCCGCCTGCCGGTGGGGGTCGACCGCGACGACGTGCGGCGCGAGATCGAGCGTATCGTCGCCCGCTATCCGGAGGCGGCGTGGGAGGAGGGCGCGAGCCAGCGCGCGAACGCGACCTGGTCGGACCCCGAGCACGCGATGGTCGGTCACCTCCAGGATGCCGTGCAGGCGCTCCGCGGGTTCCGCCCGCCCGCCATCATCTCGCTGGGCGGCACCGACTGCCGCTTCTGGCGCGCGGCCGGCACCCCCGCCTACGTGTACGGCTGCTCGCCCGCGGGCATGGGCGCGCCCAACGAGTCGGTCGCGATCGACGAGTTCCTCCACGTGGTGCGCACCCACGCCCTCTCCGCCTTCGACTACCTGAGCCGGGCGTGATCACGCGGCGAGAGCTCGAGCGCTGGCTCCTGCGCGAGGGCGCCACCCGGGTGAAGCGGGCGGACGGCCACAAGCACTTCACCCTGCGGGGCCACCACGTCGTGGTGCTCGGCCACGGCCCCCAGACGCTGAGCGCCACCAGCGTGTCGCTCGTGATGAAGCAGCTCGAGCAGGCGGGCTACCGCCGCGAGCAGCTCCGCCGGGAGTGGGGCGACCCGCGCGCTTGATTCGCGCGGCGGCGGCGGGTAGGCTGCCCTGGTATCCATCCCCCGCCAGGAGATTCCGATGCGCGTATCCCCCGACCGTCTTCGCCGGCTGACCGCCACCATCATCGCCCGCGGCGGCAGCGAGTCCGCCGAGGCCGACCTGGTCGCCGGTCACCTGGTCGACGCCAACCTCGCCGGCCACGACAGCCACGGGGTGAGCCTGATCCCGCACTACGTGCGGCATCTCCAGGAAGGCCTCGTCGTGCCCAACACCACCGCGAAGGTGCTGAAGGACGACGGCGCGTTCCTCATGTTCGACGGCCAGCGCGGGTTCGGGCGCCGGGTGGCGGGCGAGGCGATCGCCGGCGCGATCGCGCGCGCCCGGGAGAGCGGGGTCGCGGTCATGACCCTCGCCAACTCGCACCACATCGGGCGGGTCGGGGCGTACGGCGAGCTGGCGAGCGCGGCCGGGCTCGTCTCCATCCACTTCGTCAACGTGGCCGATCATCGAGGGCTGGTGGCCCCGTTCCGGGGGAGCGACTCGCGCTTCTCGACCAACCCGGTCTGCATCGGCATGCCCGCCACCGCGACCCAGCCGCCGCTGCTCCTCGACATGGCGACCAGCGGCGTCGCGATGGGCAAGGTGCTGGTGGCGAAGCTCGCCGGCAAGCGCCTGCCCGAGGGCAACCTGATCGACGCGCAGGGCACCCCCACCACCGATCCGGAGGTGATGTACCAGGAGCCGCGCGGCTCGCTCCTGCCCTTCGGCGCGCACAAGGGCTACGCGCTCGCCGTTCTCACCGAGCTGCTGGCGGGGGCGATGTCCGGGGGCGGCACCATCCAGCCCGAGAACCCGCGCCGCGGCGGCATCGTCAACAACATGTTCAGCATCGTCGTCGATCCGGCCCGCCTGGCCGGGGTGGACTGGATGCGGCGGGAGATCGACGGCTTCGTGGGCTACGTGAAGGCCTCCCCGCCCGCCGACCCGGCGAAGCCGATCCTGGTGCCGGGGGATCCGGAGCGGCTCTCGCGCGAGGAGCGGCAACGCGCGGGCGTCCCCCTGGACGCGGCGACCTGGGAGGCGCTCGTGACGGCGGGTGAAGCGATGGGGCTGGCGCGAGTGCAGGCCGACGAGATCGCCGCACCCAGCCGGGGCTGAGCCCGGCCGCCGGCTAGATCACTCCGGGCGCGCTCGGCGCTGCCGGATCTCGCGCAGGAGCGCGGAGAGGCTCGGGCGGTCCTTCCGGGGCCCGAGCGTCGTCGACCGGCGGGCGGGGACCGAGAGGGACGAGTTGTGGTGGCAGACGAGGCAGTACTCGCCCTTCACGGTGGCGCAATCGTTCAGGGAGTGGTCACAGCGGCCGTCGCTCTTGCACGCGAAGCACATCCGGCGCGGGCTACGGCCGACCGCGCAGGAAGTGAACCACCAGCACGATGAGCGCGACCACCAGGAGGATGTGGATCAGGCCGCCCGCGACGTGGAAGACGAACCCGCCGAGAACCCAGGCGACGAACAGGATGACGAACGCGATCAGGAACCGGGACAGGAACACTGCGCTCTCCTCTTCAGCCTCCCCGCCGACGAAGTCTCCAGGCGGCTCGGCGTCCGGGATGGCGCGGAGTGCCCTTCCTGAGTCCCTCGGTGAACCGGAGGCGGCACTCGGGACCGCAGAACCGCTCCACTCCCACGCTCAGGTCCTTGCCACAGGTCTCGCACTTGCTGGACGCCATCCCTGCACTGTATGGATCGGGGCGCCGACTGCCTATTGGACTTTGGTCCAGTACCCGCGCCCGGTGGTGGTCCTGTCGATCCTGCTGGTCGCCCTGGTCTCGCCCGCCGCGGCGGCGGATCCCTGGGTCCTGTGGGAGAAGAAGGACGGGCAGACGAGCGGCGAGTTCAACGACACGTGGACCCCGGTCGGGAGCTACGAGACCGCGCGAGGCTGCCGCGCCACGCGGCGCGAGATCGTGGCGCGCTATCGCCGCAAGGACGTCACGGCGGTGGGCGCCGACACGGTGCGGATTAAGGTTCCGCTCGGCTGGTGGCTCACCTACACCTGCCGGCCGGGTGGCGCCCCGCCGAAGTGACTCGCTCTACTTCTTGAAGGCCTCCGCGATCGTATTGCCGCTGAACTTGGCGCCCTCGACGATGGTGTTGCCGATGCCCTTGAACAGATCCTTGAAGCCCGACCCGGCGGCGCCCTGGCCGATCTGCTTGGCCCCCTGCTCGACCTGCTTCGTCGCCTCGTCGACCTTGGTCTTGTCGGCGGCGACGGCGGTGCCCGCGCCCAGGCCCACGACCATGAGGAATGCCGGAGCGACCCCTAGCCAGCCCAGTCTCCGTGTCATGACGAACCCCTTTCCGGTCGATTGGTTGACGTCAACCCTCATGCTAGCACCGCCGGGAAGCCCCGGGGGGTCCGGAACATGAAGAGATTGACACCCGGCGGAGGCCGCGTAGACTCGGCGGCGGTCGAGGCGGATCCGGCACTTTCGGAGGCCAACGAAGGCACCACGGAAGGAGCGGCACTC
>DATGBR010000254.1:0-6546 GCA_035312605.1 Candidatus Methylomirabilota bacterium | reverse complement strand
AGGTGCGGCGGTGCAGGGGGCAGGGGCCGTGACGCTCCAGCGCCTCCCGGTGCTCCGGGGTCGCGTAGCCCTTGTGGCGGACGAACCCGTAGAGCGGGAACTCCCGATCCGCTTCTTCCATGATCCGGTCGCGCGTCACCTTGGCCACGATCGAGGCCGCCGCCACCGAGGCCGAGCGCCGATCGCCCTCGACCAGGTTCCGCTGAGGGCACCGCAGGCCCGGCACCTCCACGAAGTCGGTCAGCACCAGCTCCGGCTCCAGCGCCAGCGCGCCCAGCGCCTGGGCCATGGCCAGACGGGTCGCCTGCAGGATGTTGATGCGATCGATCGTGAGGTGATCCACTACCGCCACGCCCACTCCCAGTGCCCGCGCGTGAATGATCTCGAACAGCCGCGCCCGCTCCAGCGGGTCCAACCGCTTCGAGTCGTCGACCCCGCGAATCCGCTCCCCCGGCGCCAGCACCACCGCCGCCGCCACCACCGGCCCCGCGAGCGGCCCGCGGCCCGCCTCGTCGACGCCGGCGAGACGGCTCACCCCCCGCCGCCAGGCGGCGCTCTCGAACCGGTAGGGCGCTTCCGGCGCCACGGCCGGGTCTAGCTCGAGTGCTCGCCCGAGGCCGGGACCACCGCGACCCGCTTCTCCTTGAGCCGTGCCGCCTTGCCGACCAGGTCGCGGAGGTAGTAGAGCTTCGACCGCCGCACGGTGGCCCGCTTCATCACCTGGATCTTGTCGATCCGCGGCGAGTGCACCGGGAACGTGCGCTCCACCCCGACCCCGTAGGAGATGCGGCGCACCGTGAACGAGGCCCCGGTGCCGCCCCCGCGCCGGCGGATCACCACGCCCTCGAAGGCCTGCAGCCGCTCCTTCTCACCCTCGACGACCTTGACCATCACCTTGACGGTGTCTCCGGGCTTGAAGCCGCCCCGGTCCTTCTTGAGATCGCCCGCCTCGACGATTCGGATCGCTTCCATGATCTGACGCTCCTCGCTCGCTGAAGTTAGTCCAGGAAATCGGCCGGGGTCCGGCCCTGCCGGAAGCCGTCCGTCCACTTCTGCTCTTCCGGCGTGAGATCCGCCGTTTCCAGGAGATCGGGCCGCCGCTGCCACGTGCGCCAGAGCGACATCAGCTGGCGCCACCGCGCGATCCTTCCGTGATCGCCGGAGCGCAGCACCTCGGGCACCGCCGCGCCGCGGAAGAGCTCGGGCCGCGTGTACTGCGGATGCTCGAGCAGCCCGCGTGCGAACGAGTCGCGCGCGGGCGCGTCCTCGTCGCCGAGCACGCCCGGCAGCAGGCGCACGATCGCGTCGGTCACCACCAGCGCGGCCGGCTCGCCCCCGCTCAGCACGTAGTCGCCGACGGACAGCTCCTCGTCCACCACCGTCTCGGACACCCGCTCGTCCACGCCCTCGTAGCGCCCGCAGAGCAGGATCAGGCGCGGCCGATCCGCGAGCTCGCGCGCCACCTCCTGGCTGAAGCGCCGGCCGGCCGGCCCAAGCAGGATCACCCGCGCGTCGGCCCCGCCGGGCCGCAGCGCGTCCACCGCGGCGGCCAGCGGCTCCGGCTTGAGGATCATGCCGCCCCCGCCGCCGAACGGCGGCTCGTCGGTCACCCGGTGCCGCCCCGTCGCGTGCTCCCGCAGGTCGTGGACGCGGACGTCGACCAGGCCGCGGGTCCGGGCCCGGCCCAGGATCGACTGGGTGAGCGGGACCTCGAGCATGGCCGGGAAGAGGGTGACGATGTCGATCCTCACAGCTCGAGCAGCCCTTCCGGCGGATCGATGACGATGCGGCGATCCGCCACGCTGACCTCCACCACGATCGACGGCACCGCCGGGATCAGCCGCTGGCGGTGCTCGTCGTCCTCGACCACCCACAGGTCCTGGGCCCCGCTCTCCACGCGGACGAACCGGCCCACCGGCCGTCCCTCGCGAGTCTCCACCACCGCGCCCTCCATCTGCCAGGGGTAGAACTGCCCCTCGGGCAGGGGCAGCACCTCGTCGCGCTCCACCGCCAAGAGCCGGCCCTGGAAGCGGCGGGCCGCCTCCGGCGAGTCGACCCCGTCCATGCGGAGGAAGATCGTCTCGCCCTCGAAGCGGCACGAGGCGATGCGGCAGTCCTCGCGCCGATCCGCGCGGGGCTCCCAGAGCACGCAGCGGTCGAGCCGGCCGAAGCGCTCGCCGGGCCGATCGGTGAGCGGGCGCACCTTGAGCTCGCCGCGCAGCCCGAAGGGCCGCAGCACCTCCCCGACCGCGACGAGGGGGGCGTCCGTCACGATCGGCTACGCCTTGGCGGCGGCTCCCGCGGCCCGCGCCAGCAGGTGCTTCACCGTGTTGCTGGGCTGCGCGCCCTTCTTGATCCACTCCTGCGCCCGCTCCACCTGGATCTTGATGGTGGGCGGATTGGTGAGCGGGTTGTAGTGCCCGAGCACCTCGATGAACTTGCCGTCCCGCGCCGCGCGCGAGTCGGCCACCACCACGCGGTACGCCGGCTTCCGCGTCGTCCCCGTCCGTCTCAGCCTGATGTGAACCGCCACTGGTCACCTCTCTCTCGGTTATCCTGCGTCATCGGCTCTCCAGGGCTCAGCGCGGCAGGAAGGGCAGGGCGCCCTTGAGCTTGCCCATGCGCCCTTCCATCTGCTTGAGCCCCTTCATCATCTTCTTGAGCTGGGCGTACTGCTTGAGCAGCCGGTTCACGTCCGACACGCTCGTGCCGCTGCCCCGCGCGATCCGCGCGCGGCGACTGCCGTTGATCACCGCCGGCTCCCGCCGCTCGAGTGGGGTCATCGACGCGATGATCGCCTCGTACCGGTGCAGCTCCTGCTCTTCGCCCTTCATCTCCTTGGGCAGCCCCTTGGCCCCTTTGAAGAAGGGCACCATGTCCATGAGCTGGCCGAGCGGTCCCATGGAGCGCAGCTGCTTGAGCTGCGACGCGAAGTCCTCGAGGGTGAAGGCGTCGTCCCGGATCTTCTGAGCGAGCGCCTCCGCCTGCTCGGCGTCCACCGAGGCCTGGGCCTTCTCCACCAGCGAGAGCACGTCGCCCATCCCGAGGATGCGCTGGGCGAGCCGATCGGGATGGAACGGCTCGAGCGCGTCGGTCTTCTCGCCCACGCCCACGAACGCGATGGGCCGGCCGGTCACTTCTCGCACCGAGAGGGCCGCGCCGCCGCGCGCGTCGCCGTCCATCTTGGTCAGGATCACCGCGTCGATGCCGATGGCCGCGTTGAACTTGTCCGCCACCGTGACCGCGTCCTGGCCGGTCATGGCGTCCACCACCAGCAGGACGTGGTGCGGTCCCACCGCCTTCTTGATTGCCCGCAGCTCCTCGAGCATCTCCTCGTCGATGTGCAGCCGCCCCGCGGTATCCAGGATGAGCGGCGACAGTCCCCGCCGCGCTGCCTCGTCGCGCGCCGCGGAGCAGATGTCGACCGGGCGCTGGTCGGCCTCGCCCACCACCGGGACGCCGAGCTGCGCGCCCAGGGTCTTCAGCTGGTCGATCGCGGCGGGCCGGTAGACGTCGGCGGCGGCCAGCAGCGGATGCTGGCCCTGCTTCTGGAAGTGGCGGGCCAGCTTCGCGGCGCTGGTGGTCTTGCCGGAGCCCTGCAGGCCGATCAGCATGACGACCGTCGGCGGGTGCGAGGCCATGGCCAAGCGGTGAGCGGAGCCGCCGAGCAGATCGACCAGCTCGTCGCGAACCACCTTGACCACCTGCTGGCCGGGGGTCAGCGACTCCAGCACATCCTGCCCGACCGCCTTCACCCGGACGCGCTCGACGAAGCTCTTCACGACCTTGAAGTTGACGTCGGCCTCCAGCAAGGCCACGCGCACCTCGCGCAGAGCCTCCTGGATGTTGTCCTCCGTCAACCGGCCGAAGCCACGAAGCCGGTCGAGGATTCCGGTCAGACGACTGGTCAGACTGTCGAGCATTGCGTGACCACCTGGAAGACTGCGTCTGGAAACGCTAAAGAATACTGACGGGGGCCGGAAAGGTCAAGCGCTTTTCGCTACTTCCGACGCACTCCTCAGTGCCGCCACCGCGGCCCCCGGATCCGGGGCGCCGAAGACGGAGGACCCGGCCACCAGCACCGTGGCCCCCGCCCGGGCGAGGGGACCGGCATTCTCGACCTTCACGCCGCCGTCCACCGAGACCAGCACCTCGCGGGACCCCAGGAGGGCCCGGAGGCGGCGGATCTTCTCGTAGGCGGTCGGGATGAAGGACTGCCCCCCGAAGCCCGGGTTGACCGACATCACGAGCACCAGGTCGAGGTCGTCGAGCACGTATTCGAGGACTTCGGGCGCGGTGGAGGGGTTCAGGGCCACCCCCGACCTGGCGCCCGCCTCCCGGATCAGCGAGAGGGCCCGCTCGAGATGGGCGCAGGCCTCGACGTGGATGGTTAGGTAATCCGCCCCCGCCTTCACGTAGGTCTCGACCCAGCGCTCCGGCTCCTCGATCATCAGGTGCACGTCGAGGGGCAGCCGCGTCCGCTTCCGGATCGACTCGATCACCGGGGGCCCGATGGTGAGGTTGGGCACGAAGTGGCCATCCATGACGTCGACGTGGAGCTGGTCGGCTCCGGCCGCCTCCACCCGCGCGATCGCCTCCCCCAGCGCGGTGAAGTCGGCCGACAGGATGCTCGGCGCGATCCTCATACTGCGACCTTACCCGAAAGCGGCGGGGCCCGCAAAGGGCGCGGGCCGATGGAAGGTCAGGACCGGTCGGCGCGGGCCAGACGGACCGCGGTGAAGCCGTCGGTCCCGTGGACCTGGGGCAGGCAGCGGATGAAGCCCGCCCTGTCCGCGGCTACCGGGAAGTCCGCCGGGGGATCCACCCGCCAGCCCGGGTGGTCATCGAGGAAGGCCCCCACGATCAGGTCGTTCTCGTCCGGCTCGAGCGAGCAGGTGGCGTAGACGAGACGCCCGCCCGGACGGGTCAGCAAGGCCGCGGCCGTCAGGATGCCTCGCTGCTTCTCGGCCAGGCGCCCGAGATCCGCCTCCTCGCGGTTCCACTTCACGTCCGGGTTGCGGCGCAGCACGCCAAGGTTCGAGCACGGGGCGTCCACCAGCACCCGGTCGCACCGGCCCTTCCAGCGGCCGCTCACGGTCGCCACCCCGCCGGCGTGGGCCTCGACGATCTCGACGCCGAGCCGGGCCGCCGCCTGGGTCAGCAGCCGTAGCCGGGCCGCGTTGGGGTCCATGGCCACGATCCGGCCTCGGTTGGCCATGAGCTGGGCCAGGTGGGTGGTCTTGGTGCCGGGAGCGGCACAGGTATCCGCCACCAGCTCCCCGGGCTGCGGATCGAGCAGGCGCGCGACCAGCATCGACGCCTCGTCCTGGATGGTGCACCAGCCCGCCGTGAAGGCGGCCCAGCGGCCGACCGCCCCGCGGCGCACCGTGAGGCCCTCAGGAGCCAGCGCGGTCGGGTCGGTCTCGGCCAGCTCCTCGTCCCGGAGACGGGCGGCCAGGTCCTCGCGGGTGATCCGGAGCGTATTCGCCCGGATCGTCACCGGCGGGCGCTCGTCGAGCGCGGCCATGAGGCGCTCCGCCTCCTCCATTCCGTAGCGGGCGATCCAGCGCACGGCCATCCAGTCGGGAAAGGACCAGCGCACGGCGGCCGCCTCGACGGGCAGGGCCGGGGTCCGCGGAGGCGCCGGCGCGCGCGTGAGAGAGCGCAGCACCGCGTTGACGAACTCGGCGGGCCCGGGCACGCGCGACTTGAGCCGCGCCACGCTCACCGCCTCGTCCACCGCCGCCCACCGCGGCACGCGATCGAGGAAGATCAGCTGGTAGGCGGTGAGCCGCAGGAGCGCCCGCACCCAGGGGTCGAGCTTGGCGAGCGGCCGGTTGAGGTGCGGGGTGAGCCGCCAGTCCAGATGGCGACGCCAGCGGAGCGTGCCGAACACGATCTCGGTGCAGAGCGCGGCGTCGCGCGGGTCCAGGCGCGCGCGCTCGAGCGCGTGCTCGAGCGCGATGTCGGCGAAGGCGCGGTCGCGCTCCACCCGCACCAGGATGTGGAGCGCCTCGTAGCGTGCCTGCGAGACCGGGCCCGCGCGGAGCACCGGGCTCACGGGGTGGGCTCGCTCACGCGGGCGCCCGGCTCGAGGCGCGCGCCGCGGAGGAAGTCGGCCCAGGGCATGGCCTTGCGGTTTTCCGGCTGCACCTCGACCGGGAGGAGGATGCCGGAGCCGGTCGCGATGCCGAGGGGCCCCTCGACTTTGAGCCCCTCGACTTTGGGCCCCTCACCCTGCCCTCTCCCCTCGGGGGAGAGGGGGATCACCGTGCCGGGCGGGTCAGTGGCGACGCCGGGCAGAGCGGTGGCGCGCCAGATCAGGAGGCGGCCCACCGGCGTGAGCAAGGCGGCGCCCGGCCACGGGTTGCACCCGCGGATCCGGTTGACGAGGTCGCGCGCCGGCTCGGCCGGCCGGAGCCAGCCGTCTTCCTTCTTGAGCCGGGGAGCCAGGGTCGCCTGTGCCGCGTCCTGCGGGATCCGGGGCAGGGTGTCGATCTCCCCGAGGGTTCGCAGCAGGAGCCGGGCGCCGATCCCGGCCAGGCG
>DATGBR010000253.1:0-18701 GCA_035312605.1 Candidatus Methylomirabilota bacterium | reverse complement strand
CGACGCGGATGGCTGCGACAAGGCGACGTCGTTCCTCGCCCTCTGCGACTCGTTCAACATCCCGCTCGTCTTTCTCCACGACATCCCGGGCTTCTTCATCGGTCGCGACGCGGAGCGCAAGCGGGTGGCGGCCAAGATCATCACCTGGATGGAGGCGCTCGGCATGGTCACGGTGCCGCGGGTATCGATCATCGTGCGCAAGACCTACGGCCAGGCCTACTTCAACATGGGCGGCGGCGGCTACGCGGACCTGCTGGTGGCGTGGCCGACCGCCGAGATGTCGTTCATGGATCCGGGCACCGGGGTGAACGTGGTCCACGGGGCGGAGCTGGCGAAGCTCCCGGCCGGGGAGCGCGCGGGGCGTCGCCAGACGCTTCTCGCCCAGTGGGAGCTCGACACATTGCCCTACGGCGCGGCGGGCCGGCACCTCGTCCACGACGTGATCGATCCGGCCGACACGCGCGACGTCGTCATCCGATTCCTCGAGCACTCCCGGACGCGCACCGCCATCGGCCGGCATCGGCTGGCCGGCTGGCCGACCAAGTTCTAGGCGCGCCCCCGTTGTCGCTCGTCCCGTTGTCGCTCACATGGGCGGTGGGCGCGCTGGTCATCGCGGCCGCCTGCTTCGTCCAGGGGCTGGCCGGCTTCGGGATCGGCCTCGTCTCGCTCGCGTTCCTGCCGCTCCTCATGTCGCCCGCCGACGCGATCGTGCTGATCACGCTCTACGCTACCGTGTTCACGGTGGTCATCTTCCTCCCGCTCCGCCGC
Organism: Candidatus Methylomirabilota bacterium; assembly: GCA_035312605.1. Lineage (GTDB taxonomy): Bacteria > Methylomirabilota > Methylomirabilia > Rokubacteriales > CSP1-6 > CAMLFJ01. Next base: position 17,933 of record DATGBR010000253.1, on the reverse strand, counting down.
GACTTCACGCTCCACGGCATGCGGGAGCTGCTGGTGGGCTCCATCGTCGCGACTCCGGCGGGCGTCTTCATCCTCGCCATCATGCCGCCCGCCGCGCTGACGCGGCTCATCGGCCTGGTGCTGCTGGTGATCGTGGGGCTTGAGTGGCTCGGGCTCTATCCCGACCTGCGGGACCGGGGCTGGGGCCTCGGGGCGGGGTTGGCCGCGGGCCTGCTCGGGGGCGCGATCGGCACGCCCGGCCCGCCGGTGATCCTCTACGCGGCGGCGCAGGACTGGAGCCCGCGGACCGTGAAGGCCAACATCCAGGCCTTCCTGATCGTCAACCAGGCCGTCATCCTGATCGGCTACTGGTGGGCCGGGCTCCTCGACCGGGAGGTCTGGCGCCTCACCTGGCTCTACGCGGTGCCCGCGGTGGCCGGCCTCGCGGCGGGCATGCTCCTCTTCAACCGGCTCGACCGCGCGCGCTTCCGCCGGGTGGTCTTCGCGGTGCTCTTCGTCTCGGGCCTGGTGCTGCTGATCCGCGGCTGAGCGCGCTAGCCGCCGGGGCCGGCCGGATCTCCATCGACCGGATCAGGCCGTCCTCGATCCGGTAGACGTGCCGCACCATCTCGTCCTTGAGGAGCGCGCCGGCCCGGTCGCGCACCACCTGGCGCACGGCCACCGCCACCCGGCCGTCGGCCTCGGTGGTGAAGCCCCGCGGCTCGACGCGCGGATCGATCAGACCCCACTGCCGCGTCCAGTACTCGCGCACCGTGCGATGCCCGTGGACGCGGCCGCGCTCCATGCCGTTGGGCCAGTCCACGTCCGCGTGCATCATGGCGAGCACCGCGTCGACGTCGCGCGCGTTGAACGCGGCGTAGGTCCGCTCGACCAGGGCCTCGGGCGTCGTCACCGCGAGGCGAGATCCAGCACGTGGGTGCGGTCGCGCCCCTCGCCCGTCCGGCGGAACCCGAGCCGCTCGTAGAGCCGCGCCGCGGTGAGGTTGGTGGTGCGCAGGTGCAGCCGCTCGAACCGGCTCCGGGCGGCCGCGACCACGTCGGCGACCAGCTGCTCGCCGATCCCGCTCCGGCGCTGGCGGACCAGCACGTACAGGTGCCGCACCCGGCCGATCTTCGGGTCGCCCGCGTGCGGATCCACGTTCAGCCCGCACACCCCGACGACGTCGCCCCCCACCCGCGCCACGAACAGCACCTCGCCCGGCCGGTCGAAGCGATTGGTGCCCGCGGCCCACTCGTCGACGAGGCGGCGGACGAAGCCGAATCCCTGCTGCTCGCTCTCCGCGACCAGCGCCCCGAGCCGATCGGCGGGCGCGGCGCTCACCCGCTCGATGACCGCGCGCATCGCGCGAGCGGTCAGTCGGGGCCCCACGTGCGCACCTGCTGGGGCACCACGCGGAACATCACGCGGTCCCCCGGCATCGCGCGCCCGCCCCAGTACCGCTCGAGGTGGGGGTGGTACTTGTCGAGGAAGCGGGTGGCGAGCGCCCGGCGCTCCGGCGTGTCGCCGAGGAACTCGGCGCGGCCGCGGATCGCGACGCCCTTGATGTCGGCGCCGCGGGCGCCGCTCTCCGCGAGGATGTGGAGCCGCGGGTCGCGCCTCAGGTTGTGGACCTTCTGCAGCCCGTCCATGCTGATCAGGGTGAGCGCGGACGGGTCGTGGAGGAACCACATCGCGGTGACGAGCGGGGCGCCGTCGGGGTTGATGGTGCCGAGGATGACGATGTCCTTCGTGGACAGGTACTGCTGGACGCTCGGATCGTCGAAGGTCACGGGGCGATCCAGGTCTTCATGAAGGTGTTGTTGTCGTACGTGGTGAGGCCGGGCTTGTAGTTGCGGAGCTTCTTGTCCTTGAAGAACCAGCCCTCCACCCACGCCACCGCGATCGAGGCGTGATCGCCCCGGGCGAGCAGGTAGCGCTGCAGCTCCCAGTAAGCCTGCTTGCGCTTCTCCCGGTTGGTCTCCTTGAGCGCGCGCTCGGTCAGCTCGTCGACCTTGGGATCCGAATACTGCCCGTAGTTGCTCCCGGAGTCGGTGGTGTAGGAGATGTGGAACACCCCGCTCGGCTCGTTGATGTCCATCGCCCGATCCTGGGTGGCGATGATCGTGAAGTCGCCCTTGCCGAAGGCGGCGTAGCCCGCCGCGCTCTCGTGGGTCTTCATGGTCCCGCGGATGCCGATCTTGCGGAGCTGGGCGATCACGAGCTGGCCGCGGTCGACGTAGTTGCCGACCTGCCGCACCGCGACCTCCACGTCGAGGCCGCCCGGGTAGTGCTTCTCCACGAGCTTCTTGGCCTCGGCGATGTCCTGCTCCTTGGGCTGGCGGCAGCCGGGGGCCTTGGCCACCTCGTCGAGCGGCAGCGCGAAGTCGCCGACCAGCTTGGGATCGAGGATCGCGCAGGGCACGCCCGCGCCCTCCAGCGCCTTGGCCACCAGGTCCTGCCGGTCGATGGCCAGGTTCACCGCCCGCCGCATGTCCGGGTTGTCGAACGGCGGCTTCTTGGCGTTCAGATAGACGAAGAACACGGTGTTGATCGGGGCCTGGTAGATGTCGACGTCGGTGCGCGCGCGGCCCAGCTCGTCGGCCTGGGTCTTCCGCATCGGCGGCCACGTGTCCCACAGCATGATCTTCGACGCCTTGGCCGCCGCGAGCTGGGTGGGCCCGCCCACCAGGATGAACTGCTTCACCCCGTCGAGGTACGGCAGGCCGGGGATGAAGTAATTCGGGTTCCTCTCCCACTCGATCACGCTGCCCCGCTCGTACTTCTTGAACTTGAACGGTCCGGTGCCGATCTGGGCCTCCGGCGCGTTGAGGTCGCCGTACTTGGCCAGGATGTGCTTGGCGGCCACCCGGCACCACGCGGAGGCGATCGACGGCAGGAAGGGCGCGGCCGCGAACTTGAGCTTGAACTCGACGGTGCTGGGATCCACCGCCTCCACGCTCGCCACCATCGGCTTGAGCGCGGCGCCGCACTTGGGGCTCTTGAAGTCGGGGTTGAGCAGGCGGTCGAAGGAGACCTTCACGTCCGCCGAGCTGAAGGGCTGACCGTCGTGCCACTTGACGCCCTTCCTCAGGTGGAAGGTGTAGGTCTTGCCGTCGGGCGAGACGGTCCAGCGCTCCGCGAGATCCGCGATGACCTTGCTCGGCTCGTCCGGGTCGTACTGCAAGAGCCCGCTGTAGACGCCGGCGGTCGCCTGCTGGACGACCAGCGGCGACTCCGCGTGGACGTCCAGACGCCCGGGATCGCCGTAGTCGAACCAGGTCAGGATGCCGCCGGTGCGGGGCTTCTCCTGGGCGCCCGCCGGTCCGGCCGGCGGCCCGATCGTGGCGAGCAGCACGGCGGCCAGGGCCGCGAGGCGAGTGAGTCTCGAGAGGCTCATCGGCATCGCTATCGCTCCTTTGCGAGTCCGCGGCTAGCCGAGGCCGCCGCGGAGGCGCGGATCCGTGAGGTCGCGGATCGAATCGCCGAGTAGGTTGAGGCCGAACACGGCCAGGCTGATGGCCAGTCCGGGGAAGAATACCATCCACGGCGCGGTTTCGAGCGCCTGGATGCCCTGCGCGAGCATGCCGCCCCACGAGGGCTCGTCGGGCGGTGCGCCCGCGCCGATGAAGCTCAGCGACGCCTCCACCACGATCGCGTACGAGATGTTGGTGGTGACGAGCACGATGTAGCTCGCCATGCAGTTCGGGATCAGGTGCCGGACCACGATGCGCGCCCGCGAGGCGCCCGCCGCTTCCGCGGCCTCGATGAACGGGGTCGCCGCCACCCCGAGCGCCACCGCGCGGACCGTCCGCACCGCGGTGGGGGTGAGCAGGATGGCCAGGGACAGGATCACGTTGTTGACCGACTGGCCGAGCGCGGCCATCAGCGACAGCGCGAGGATGATGGGAGGCAGGGCCATCAGGCAATCGACGATTCGCTGGCTGCCGGTGTCGGTCGCCCCGCCCACGTAGCCGGTGACCACGCCCCACAGGGCACCCAGGGTGATGCCGAAGACCACCGAGACCAGGCCGACGTAGAGGGAGAGGCGCGCGCCCCAGATGACGCGGCTCAGCACGTCGCGGCCGACCTGGTCGGTCCCCATCGGGAACTCGCGGCTCGGGGCGACGTACGTCGCGAAGCCGGTTTCCTTCGGGCCGTGGGGCGCGAGCAACGGCGCGAGCAGCGCCACCCCGATCAGGGTCAGCACTACCACCGCCCCGGCCGCGCCGAGCGGCTGCCCGCGGACGAAGCGCCCCACCGCGCCGGTCACCGCGGCCTCACGCGTAGCGGATGCGCGGGTCGAGCCACACGTAGAGGAGGTCGATCGCCAGGTTCAGGCCGAGGAACACGAGCGCCATCACGAAGACCATGGCCTGGACGGTCGGGTAGTCGCGCTGGCTCACCGCCTGGATGAGCGCGCTCCCCATGCCCGGCACCACGAAGATGATCTCCATGATCACGAGCCCGCCCAGGAGCCGACCGCCCCACCAGCCGATGAAGGTGACCACCGGCAGGAGCGAGTTGCGCAGGGCGTGGCGGTAGATCACCGTGCGCTCGGCCAGACCCTTGGCCCGCGCGGTGCGCACGTAGTCCTGGCGCACCACCTCGAGCATCTGCGAGCGGGTGAGGCGGGTGATCGGGGCGCTGATGTAGTAGGCCTGGGCCAGCGCGGGCCAGATGAGCTGCTTGAGGTTCTCCAGCGGATCCTCGGTGAACGACACGAACTCGAGCGGGGGCAGCCAGTGGAAGACCCGTACCAGGCCGTAGAGGATGAGGGCTCCGGTGAAGAAGAGCGGCAGGCTGAGCCCGCTCAGGCTCACCAGCCGCGCGAGGTAGTCGAGGGGGCCGTTCTGCCGCACCGCCGAGATCACTCCGAGCGGGATCGCCCAGGCGATGGCGAGGACCAGGGTGAGCAGGGCCAGCTCCATCGAGCGCGGGAAGCGCTCCCGGAGGATGTCCATCACCGGGCGGCGCTGCACGTAGGACTGGCCGAAGTCGCCCCGCACCGCGGCCGCGATCCAGTCCACGTACTGGGTGACGATCGGACGCTCGAGGCCCAGCTCGCGTCGGATCTGCTGGATCTGCTTCTTCTGCACCGCGCTCGACTCGGAGCCGGTCTGGTAGACCAGGATCTCCGCGATGTCCCCCGGCACCAGGCGCATGAGCACGAAGATCAGGATCGAGGCGCCGACCAGCGTGGGCACGAAGAGGACGAGCCGCCGCAGGATGTAGGTCGACACCTCAGAGCCGATGGCGCCGGATGGTCTTGGCCATCGCCTCCGGGCTGAAGCCCAGCTGCAGCAGTGCCGCCCCCAGGTCGAAGGACTCGCGGTAGGCCGCGATCCGCCCATCGCGCTTCTCGAAGAGGCTCATGCCCCGGAAGCGCACCGCGCGGCCGGCGCTGCGCGGGATCGCCTCGGAAACCGTGTAGCCGAAGGCCCACTCCGCGGCCGCGCCGGCGTCGGTCTCCACCACCGTCTCCATCGTCCACCGGTAGTCGCGCCCCTCGCGGAACATGCGCTCGAACATGCCGCGCAGCCCGTCGGGCCCGGAGTGCCCCCCGAAGAACGTGTCGTGGTAGGACCCGTCGGGGCTGAAGCAGGCGACCAGGGCCGCCACGTCCTGCCGGTTGAAGGCCCGCTCGAACTCCCGCACGATGCTCATGGCCGGTCTCCCTCGCGGCGGGATCGCGCCGCGGGCTCAGCGAATCACGAACTGCAGGTGGCGATGGGCCGCGCGCAGGGCCGCCTCCGCCTCCGCGGGGGCGGCCGCGCGCGAGAAGATGAAGCCGAGGTAGCGCGAGCCCTCCGGCAGGGGCACGACCTCCTGCCCCTTGTGCAGCGAGATCGTGATGTCCTCGATCCGGGGGACCGCGCGGGCCGCGTCGAGCCCGCGTACCTCCTCGAGGATCCCGGCGCGCGGGATCGGGATCATCATCACCGCCGCGGCCGTCCGCTCGCGCTCGAGCGAGTCCACCGGCCGCCCCAGCGCGCGCCGGAGGATGAGCTCCTCGAGCGACATGCCGGTGCCGAAGCGGAGGGTGCGCCCGCAGAGCCCTCCGATCGAGCGCGCCGCGATCTCCAGCACCACCGGCTCGAGCGCCCCGCCCGCGCGCAGGCGCAGCTCGCAGTGCACCGCGCCGTCGGAGAGGCCGAGGGCGCGGGCCGCCCGCGCGGCCACTGCGGCCACCGCGGCCTGGGTGGCGGCGGGTAGCCGCGACGGGGTCACGTAGATCGTCTCCTCGAAGAAGGGCCCGTCGAGGGGATCCGGCTTGTCGAAGAGGGCCAGGGTGCGGAGGGCGCCGTCCTCGAGCAGCCCCTCGAGCGCGACCTCGGTGCCCGGCACGAAGCCCTCCACCAGGATGGTGTCGGTCCCCTCGCCCAGCGCGGCCACGTCGGGCTCGCGCAGGATGGCCCGGATGCGCGCGAAGGCGGCCACGAACGCCGCCTGGTCGTCGGCCCGGATCACCCCCCGGCTCGCCGAGAGCACCCGCGGCTTGAGCACGCACGGATAGGCCGCGCGCCGGGCCACCGCGGCGGGATCCTCGTCCACCCGCACCGCGACGAACGACGGCGAGGGCACCCCCGCCGCCGAGAGCAGCTCGCGCATCACCTGCTTGTCGCGGGTGGCCTGCGCGGCGGCGAGCGGGTTCACCCGCAGGCCGAGCGCCTCGCCGACCGCGGAGGCCACCACCGTGGTCGCGTCGTCGACCGGCACCACCGCGTCGATCGGCCGGCGCGCCGCGTACCGGCGCATCTGGCGGGCCGCCGCGGCGGGATCCGCGAAGGGCAGCGTCAGCAGGTGATCGGGAAACTCGGTCGCCATCACGTTCGGGCGATCGGACGCGATCACCAGGTCCACGTCGAGCGACCGCGCCGCGTCGACGAAGTCCTCGGTCCGGTACGTGGTGGTGGGAATCAGGAGCAGGAGTCGCTGGGAAGGCGCCATGGCCGCAGCGAAGCAGAGTTTATCACGGGGCACGCGGCCGGCAGTTGCGGTATACATGAGAGCCCGGCTCCCGACCGGGATCCCGAAGACGACAGGAGGCCAGGTCATGCGCGTCGGCATCATGATCGAGGGGCAGGAAGGGCTCACCTGGGAGCGCTGGCAACGACTCGTGCACGCGGCCGAGGACATGGGCTACGAGTCGCTCTGCCGGTCGGATCATCTCACCGGGCTCTGGGGCGAATCCAAGCGGTCCTCGCTCGAGACGTGGACCTCGCTCACCATGGTGGCGGCCCGGTCGCGCCGCATCCGCTTCGGCCCGATGGTCTCGCCGGTGACGTTCTACCACCCCGCCCTGCTGGCCAAGATGGCGGTGGCCCTCGACAGCCTCTCCGGCGGACGGATGGACCTGGGGCTGGGCGGCGGGTGGAACGAGCACGAGCACGCCATGTTCGGCATCCCGCTGCCGCCGATGAAGGAGCGGCTCGACCGTCTGGAGTGCGCCGCGCGCTACATCCGGGCTCTGGGGGTCGGCGAGCCGGTCACCCTCGAGCAGCCCTACTACCCGCTCCACAAGGCCGAGAACTACCCCCTGCCCACCTACGGCCGGCTGCGCCTCGTGATCGGCGGCCGGGGGGAGAAGCGCACCCTGCGCATCGCGGCCGAGTTCGCCGACGAGTGGAACATCACCCGGGTGGACCCGGACACCTTCCGCCAGAAGCGCGAGGTCCTGGCGAAGCACTGCGCGGCGGTGCGCCGAGACCCGGAGACGATCACCCGCTCCCTGATGATCCCGCTCGCGATCGGCCGCGACCGCCACGACGTGACCCAGCGCATCGCGGCGGCGCGCGCCACGTTCCCCCAGATGCCGGCCGACGAGGAGGCCTGGCGCGGGGCGAGCTTCCTGGTGGGCACGCCTGACGAGGTGGTCGATCAGCTCCGCGAGTGGGAGGAGGCGGGCGTCCAGCGCGTGCTGTTGCAGATGCTCGACCAGGAGGATCTCGCCGCGATCGAGCTGTTCGCCCGGCACGTCCTGCCCCGCGTGAGGTAGTGAGCGCGCTCCTCACCACCGACGGCCTGGTCGCGCTCGCCACGCTCTCCGCCATGGAGATCGTGCTGGGCATCGACAACGTGGTCTTCATCGCGATCCTGGTGGCCCGCCTCCCCGAGCGCCAGCGCGAGTTCGCGCGGCGCCTCGGCCTCGTCCTCGCGCTCGGGGTCCGCGTCGGGCTGCTCTTCACGATCTCGTGGATGATGGGCCTCACCGAGCCTCTCGCCACCGTGCTCGGCCGCGGCATCTCCGGCCGCGACCTGATCCTGCTGGGGGGCGGCCTCTTCCTCATCTTCAAGGCGACCCGGGAGATCTACGAGAAGGTGGAGGCGGATCCCCACGCCCAGGCCGCCGCGGGGGCGCGCGCCGCGTTCTTCTGGGTACTCGTGCAGATCCTGCTGCTCGACATCGTCTTCTCGCTCGATTCGGTGATCACCGCGGTCGGCATGGCCAACCATTTGTCGATCATGGTCACCGCGATGGTGATCGCGATGCTGGTGATGCTGGTCTCGGCGGGCGGGGTCAGCCGGTTCATCGACCAGCACCCGAGCCTCAAGATCCTGGCCCTGGCCTTCCTGCTTCTGATCGGGGTGATGCTGGTCGCGGAGGGCATGGGCACCCACGTGGAGAAGGGTTACATCTACTTCGCGATGGCCTTCTCCCTGCTCGTGGAGATGCTCAACATGCGCTACCGGCGCCGGCGGGGCCCCCGGTGAAGCCCGCCGGTCAGCGGGTCGACCGGAGCTGGCGCAGCGAGATCGCGTGGAGCGCCCAGGCCAGCGGCACCAGGAACGCGGGCAGCCAGATGTAGGGCAGGTCGCCGATGAAGGTGGTGGGCGGATCGGTCTCGAACACCCGGAACCGCGTCGGCGCCGAGAGCTGCGCCTGCACCACCACGTTCAGCAGGATGACCACGCCGGCCCAGTTCCACCACCGCGCCACCCGGGCCGGCCACGCGCGCCGCACGAAGCAGGCGTAGGCCACGATCGGGGCGGTGAGCCCGACCAGGATGTCCACGTTGCGCCCGGTGAAGGTCATGATCTCGGGCGCCACGCCCGCCACCGCGAGCCGCCACAGCACGATCTCCACCAGCACGCGGAAGGTCTGCGCGGCGATCGGCCAGGACGGGGGTAGCGCGGCGAGCAGCGGGTCGAGTCGACCGAGAGTGGTCAGGGCCAGGAGCGCGAGGAGCGGCGGGCCGATCGCGAGCAGCATGTGGGGTGGCAGCGCGTAGAAGTCCTCGAAGAACCCCTGCCCGGCCAGGGCCGCGGTGATGGCGAGCCACCCGCCGAGCGCCACCCCGGCGAGCCGGACCCCGCGCATCGCGCGCGGCCCAACACGACGCGCGGCGCGGACCGCGCCCCACAGCACGAGCACCAGCATTCCTACCACCGTGACGACGAAGAGCAGGCTGACCGCGACCGGGGCGTCCGAGAGCATGCCCGCATGGATAGCACATCTTGCGTGTGAGCGTATGCCGACACGCGCGTCAGGCCGATGACACCGCGCTCGGCGCGGGCCGGCTATCTACCGATCATTGCTGGCGGTCCGCGCGCCCCGCGCGCTGGCATCGCGATTGCTCCCCTCTCCTCCTCGCGGAGCCTCTTCCCGACAATGGCAAACCCGTCGTGAGACGGGGACGCAAAGCCGCGGGTCAGGTGAATTCCTGACAGCCGGGCTACCGAAGGAAGGGCGCACGAAGGCGCTCGTCGGGATCTGAAATGCGCTCCGCAACAGGAGGATCCCGATGCGACAGTTCATGTCCCGCTTCATCGTTCGCCGGCTCGCCGCCCTCGCGCTCATCTTCGTCATCCCGGTTCCCGTGGCCGCCGACGAGGCGATCATGGGTATCGAGCAGTACAAGACGCCCAAGGCGCGCACCCTCGCCACCACCCACCAGCCGCTCCTCAAGCAGATGCGCGAGGAGATCTACAACTGCATGCCGTGGGTCGGCGTGCAGAAGGCGGGCATCGGCTTCCGCCAGCCCAAGGGCGCGGCGGAGGACGACCGTTATCTCTCGGTGTGGATCATGATCGATCAGGACGAGGACGCTCGCTTCGCCGCGCTGCCCGCGGAGCGTCGCGCCTCCGCGATGTTTTCCCGCTACGGCACCGATCTCCTCCGGCGCATGGCGGCGCTCCAGCCGCTGGTCGCCGATCCCAACGTCCAGGGCTTCTCGGTGGTGCTCTCGTGGCTCAAGCCCGGAACCGGCGGCGCGGTGCAGCCGGTGAACGAGACGCTGGCCCTGTTCGTGGACAAGCAGACCACGCTCAGCTTCCTCGCCAAGCGCGTGTCGGCGGGCGAGTTCACCCGCCGCGCGAAGTTCTCGGTCTTCGACGGCGTGCAGGACATGGGCCGGCTGCCGCTCGAGGTCTGGGAGGATTCCTTCGTCCGGACCTTCAAGGTCGCCAACTACGAAACCCCCAAGGGCCAGAGGTGCGCGGGCTGACGCCCGACCGCTCCCCTGACCCCTGACGAACCAGACCGCTCGGAAGCACCCGATGCGACGACGAGCGAAGCAGGCGGGTCCTTCCGGGCGGTCGTCAAGTAACCGGCAGACAGTCGCCGGCCCGGTACCACACCGGGTCGGCGGCCGGCCGGAACAGCTTCACCCGCGCGGTCCCGTGCGCGGTCACCACCCCGTCCTCGACGATCACCCAGGCGCCCTCCTCGAGCCCCAGCACCGGATTGGCGTTGACCACGTGATACTCGCGGATCCGGTCGTCGCGCGTCTCGCTGTAGGGCGCCATCGCGGGGTCGCCTTCCTTGTAGTGGGGATTGATGTTGAAGCCGACCAGCCCGAGGGCGTCGAAGCGATCGAGGGCCACCACGTTCCAGTCGTTGGTGGTGAGGATGGTGGGACCGGCCACGTTGGAGCCCGCGCTCGCGCCCATGTACGGCATGCCCGCGGCCACGCGAGCCCGGATGGCCTCGAGCAGCCCGGCCCCGCGCAGCCGCTGGAGCAGCGCGTAGGTGTTGCCGCCGCCCATGAAGAGAGCCTCCGCCCCGGCCAGCGTCTCGAGCGGATCGTGGTTCCAGCGCAGGTGCAGCAGCTCGAGGCCCGCGCCCTCCGGGGGCGGCGCGCCGAGCGCGGCCCGCACCCGCTCGAACGAGGCGGTCTCGTCGTGCAGGCTCGCCGCGGTCACGAAGGCCACCCGGCGGAGCGGGCCCAGGAAATCGGGCAGGGCCGCGCGGCCGAGCGGCCCGAGCGGGCCGCCCGAGTGCAGGAGGACGCGCATCCCTACCCGCCCAGCAGCCGTCTCAGCTGGGACATCGACTTGACCAGATAGTGCGCCACGCCATCCAGGCCACCCTTGGGCGCGAACAGCACCGCGGTCATGCCGACGCGGCGGGCGCCGCGCACGTCCGAGTCCACGCTGTCGCCCACCATGGCCGCCTCGTCGACGCCCAGGCCCATGCGCTTGAGGGCGAGCTCGAAGAGGGGCGGCTCTGGCTTGCCCACCACGATCGGGCGCAGGCCCGCCGCGGTGGCCACCGCCTCGACGATGGCGCCGCAGCCGGGCAGGAACTCGCCGTTCTCCATGGGCAGCCGCGGGTCGATGTTCGGAGTGAGGAACGCGGCGCCGCCGGCCACCGCGCGCGCCGCCGCGGTAAGACGCTCGTAGCTGAAGTCGAAGTCGTTGCCGACCACCACCACCGTCGCGTCGCGGGAGCGGTCGATGGGAACCACGCGGTGGCCGGCCTCGACCAGCACCTCCGCCAGCTCGGGGCCGCCGATCGCCAGCACGCTCGACGGACCCCAGCGCTCGGTCACCACCTCGCCCAGGATCTCGAGGGGGGTGAGCACCTCGTGCTCCTTGGCCTCCACCCCCAGACGCACGAGCTTGGCCTGCATGGTCCGGGCCCGCGCTCGCGAGTTGTTGGTCAGGAAGCAGAGCGCCTTGCCCTGCTGGCGGATCAGGGCGAGGACCTGCGCGGCGCCGGGAGTGAGGACGTCGCCGGTCCAGACGCACCCGTCGAGGTCGAAGACGAAGCCACGCATGTCGCGCAGGGTGCGCCGGCTGGGGCTCATGGTTGCGGTCGGATACTATCACGCGGGCCCGAGGCCCGGGGCGCGGCCACCGGGGCCGGCTCTCTCAAAACTTGGGGTGCGAGGCCGGGCGCGCTAGATTTGGGACACCATGAGTAGAGGGCGGACCTATACCCTCCGAAACGCAGCCTCGATCGTCTTCGCGCTGACGGCCGTCATTCCGCTCCTGCTCTTCACCTACACCCTCTACGCGCTGAACCAGCTCAAGCTGACCGAGGCCCAGATGGGGCTCGGGGTGGCTCTGGCCTGCGCGCTCGTCGGGCTCTTCATCTTCTCGAACCTGATGGCGCGGCTCTCCGAGGTGCTGCGATACCTCGAGGAGCAGCAGGACGGCGCGGGACGGGCCGGGACCGGCGCCGTGGCCTCCGCGGTCCCCGCGGTCGGCGGAGACGTGGCGGCGAGACCCGCGGCGGCCGCGACCGGCAGCAATCCGGCGGCCGCGGTCTTTCCGGGCGGCCTGCTGGTCCCCGGCCTCGGCACCATCACCGCCGCGAGCCGGGCCGCCTCCGCGGCGCGCCAGGCCGCCGGGATCTTCGACGAGGTGCAGAAGACGATGTGGCAGGCCGAGGCCCAGCGCCACCTGGGCCGGGCGGTGCTCATCTCGGTGAAGAACTCCACCGAGCCCATCAAGGGCAGCCTCGCCCAGATCGCCGACGACGGCGTGCTGCTGGAGCAAGGCGACGAGCGGGTGGCGGTCAGCTACCTCCGCATCACCAACATCGAAGTCGATCCCACCGATACCTAGCCGCGGGACCGGCGCAGCACCGCGGTGAGCGCGACGCGCGAGCGCGCGTCGTCGGGCGACCGCCGCAGCGCCTCGCGATAGGCGATCTCGGCCTCTCGCCAGCGCCCCTGACGCGCCAGCAGCTCGCCGAGCCGGGAGTGGGCCTCCGCCAGCTCCGCGCTCACCGCGATGGCGTCCCGGTACGCGGCCTCCGCCTCCACGAGCTTCCCCTGCCGCTCGAGCGCGGTCCACAGGCCGAAGTGGCTCTGCGAGTCGTCCGGCCGGAGCGCGAGCGCGCCGCGGAACGCGGCTTCGGCCAGGTCGGGACGCTCCTGCAGGAGGCGCGCGGCGCCCAGGCCCCGGTGCGAGGCGATGCGCCCGGGCTTCACCGCGATGGCCTCCCGGAAGGCCTCCACCGCCTCGTCGTGGCGTCCGGTCTCGGTCAGCAGTTCGCCCAGGTCGCCCCAGGCGCGCGCGTAGCTCGGCTTGAGGCGGACCGCCTCGCGAAAGGCGGCCTCCGCCTCGGTGCGCTTGACCTGCGAGTACAGCGCCATCCCGAGCCCGCGGTGGAGCGGCGCGGCGTCCGCCTTGAGCGCCAAGGCCTGACGGTACGCCGCCTCCGATTCCGCGTGTCGACCCTGGCGCCCGAGACCGAGGGCGAGGTTCGCGCGAGCTACCAGATCCTGGGGGTTCAGGCGCACCGCCTCGCGGAGCGCGGCCTCCGCCTCCGCGTGGCGGCCCTGGCGGCCCATCGCGATCCCGAGCTCGACATGCAGGTCGGCGTTCTCGGGGGCGAGCATGACCGCCCGTCGGAACTGTCCCTCGGCGGGCCCGAGCAGCCCCTGCGCCTCGAGGGCCAGGCCGAGGTCGGCGTGGAGATGGGCGTCGCCCGGCTTCAGGCCGATGGCCCGCTCGTACACGCGCGCCTCGTCGCCCCACTTGCCCTGGCGGCGGTAGATCATCGCCAGGCTCAGGTGCGCGTCGAGGCGGTCGGGCTCCCGGCGCAGCGCCTCGAGCAGCGCGGCCTCCGCGTCGCCGAAGCGGCCCTGGCGCTCGAGCACGCCACCGAGGCGCGCGCGCCAGCGGGCGCCGGCGGTGTCGAGTCGGGCCGCGCGCGTGTAGGCGGCCACCGCCTCGCGGTAGCGGCGCTGCCGCTCCAGCATGAGCCCGAGGCGCCCGTGGAGCGCGGGCACCGCGGGCCGGAGCGCGGCCGCCGCGCGGTAGGCGTCGGCCGCCTCGCCCCAGCGGCGCTGGCGCCGGTGGGCCTCCGCGTGCTGGAGGTGCGCCTTGTACGAGGTGGGATCGAGGCGCGCGGCCCGGCCGAAGGCCGCCGCCGCGTCGCCGTGGCGGCCCAGGGTGGTGAGCGCCGCGCCGAGTCCGGCGTGGGCGACCGCACTCGAGGGGGCCAGCCGGAGCGTCTCCTCGAAGGCGGCCACCGCCTCATCCGCGCGCCCGAGGCGTGCGAGGGTCACCGCGAGGCCGTGGTGCGCCTCGCTGCTGCGCGGGGCCAGGCGCACCGCTTCGCGCGCGGCGGTCTCCTCCTCCCGGGCCTTGCCGAGGCGACGGCACACCGCGGAGAGGCGCAGCCAGGCGGTGGCGTGATCGCGCTTGCCCCGGATGGCGGCCCGGAAGGCGGTCTCCGCGGGGGCCCACTTGCGCTGGCGCTCGAGCGTGAGGCCGAGCTTGAACTGGGCCTTGACGCTGCGGGGATCGAGCGCCAGCGCCGCCGCGAGCGCCTGCTCGGCGTCCGCGTAGCGCCCTTCCCGGAGCGCGTGATCGCCGCTCTCGAGACAGAAGGCGAACTGCGACACTTCAGACCCTCCCCCTTCAGCCCCTCCCACCTCAGCCCCTCCGGCGGGTCGCGATCTGGTCGAGGACGAGGTCGACGATGTGGGCCGCCGCGTCCGGCCGGCGGAGACGGCGCAGCGAGCTCTGCATCCGCTCGACGGTGTCCGGATCGGCGAGCGCGCGGTCGAGCAGGCGGCGGAGCTCGCCGCGCGAGCGGGCCACCAGCGCGATGCCGGCGCGCGAGGCGAATCGCTCGTTGCCGATCTCCTGGCCCGGCAGGCTCCCGTAGAGGAGCAGCGGCACCTCGGTCGCGGTCGCCTCGGCCAGGGTCATCCCGCCCGCCTTGGTCACGAGGAGATCCGCCGCGGCCAGCAGCGTGCGCACGTCCTCGACGTAGCCCACCACCCGCACCGGGCTGCCCGCGGCCAGGCGGGTGAGCCGCGCGCGCAGGCGCTCGTCGCGCCCCGCCACCACCACCGCCTGCAGCGGACGCTCGACCGTGAGCAGCGCGTGGACGACGTCGTGCAGCCGGCCGAGCGAGCCCTGGGTCCCGGCCATCGCGACCACGATGGGCAGCCGCGGGGCCAGACCCCAGGCGCGACGGGCCGCCGTCCCCTCGACCGGGCGCGAGAACTCCTCTCGCACCGGGACGCCGGTCACGACCACGCGATCGGGCGGGATGCCGCGCGCCACGAACTCGTTCCGCACCTCCTCCGCGGCCACGCAGTAGCGGTCCACCGGGCGCGGCATCCACTGGCTGTGGGCCACGAAGTCGGTGACCGCGGTGGTGTGGGGCGGCAGCGCGCGCCCGGAGGCGGCGAGCGCCGCCATCCCGGCCGCGGGCGTGGCGTGGACGGTCACCACCGCGTCCGGCCGCATCGTGTCGAGCAGGCGGCCGAGGCGCATCATGCCGAGGCGCGGCACCCCGAACGCGAGCGGCGACTCCGGGCCCAGCCGGTCCCCGAGCGTGTAGCCGAGCGCCCACAGCGACGGGGCGTGGCGCAGGAGCCAGTAGTACGTCGCCCCGCTCGCCCGGGCGAAGACCGGGTGCACCAGCTCACGGAAGTGATCCACCACCACCGGCTCGGTCCCGCGGCTCACGAAGGCGGCGGCCAGGCTGCGCGCGGCCTCCGCGTGGCCGGAGCCGTAGCTGGCGGTCAGGATCAGGACGCGCATGGTCAGGGCGCGATCGGCTCGTCCACGTAGACGGTATAGCGCCGCGGCCGGCCCCCTGCCGCGGCGGCGGGATCCACGTAGACGATCGAGGACCGCCCGGCAATCGCCGCGGGCAGGATCGAGACCCGGATGAAGCTCGTCTCCCCGTCGCGCGCGGCGACAGCCAGCACCGACTCGCGCCCGCTCTCGAACCAGGCCTCCCCCGGCGCGACCGCGCGCGGCGCGCCCTCGCCCACCGTCACCTCGAGGCGGCCCTGCAGGAGACAGCGGATGCCGCCGCCCTGATGCCGGTGGGGCGGCGCGACGCCGCCCGGATCGAAGTCCACCCGATCACAGCGCATGAGCCAGCCCGAGCCCCCGGCCCAGGCCGAGCCCCCGGTGAGGTCGATCGGATGCTCGAGCAGGACCCGCCCACCCGCCGGCGGCGGCGGCTGCCGCACCAGCTCGACCCGGTAGACGCGCGCCGGCGTCGCGGCGGCCCGCGCGCGGCCGGCCCCCGGGCCCACCGCGGGCGTCGGCTCGGAAGCTCCGTCGGCGAGGAGCGCGCCCTCGACCGCGTAGAGCACGCGGGGAGCGCGAGAGACGGGAGCGGTCGCGTTCGCGGCGAGCCGGTCCTCGATGAGCCGGAGGGAATAGGCCATGGAAGCGCGCTCTCCATAGTAATCGCTTGGCGTCGTCCGGGGAAACCCCTACCCTGTCCCGGTGACCGTCGCCGCCCTCCTTCTCGTCGTCGGCGCGGCCGTACCGGCCCGCGAGATGTCGAGCGCGCTCTCCGCCATCATCGGCGCCACGTGGATGAAGGAGGGCGCGGGGGGGCGCCGGCTCGCGGGGGCCGCGGTGGTGCTGGCCGGCGTGGCCTGCGTGACGCTCGCCCGATGAGCCACACGGCGCTCGCGGACGGCGCCCGCTTCCGTCGGCGCGGCCGGCTCCTGGTGGCGGCGGCGGCCATCTTCTGGAGCCTGGGCGGGCTGATGGCCCGGAGCGTGGGCACCGATCCCTGGACCACCGTGTTCTGGCGGGGGCTCTTCTGCGCGGCGTTCCTGGTCGCGGTGACCGCGGTGCGCGAGGGCCGGCACACCCCGGGGGTCGTCGCGGGCATGGGCGGCGCCGGGGTCGGCATGGCGGTGTGCTTCGCCATCGGCTCCACGTGCTTCATCCTGGCGCTCCACCACACCTCGGTCGCGAACGTCCTGATCATCCAGAGCCTGAGCCCGTTCCTGGCCGGGCTGCTCGGCTGGATCTGGATGGGGGAACGGGTGGCCGGCCGCACCTGGCTCGCCATGGGCATCGCGCTGCTCGGCACCGCGGTCATGGTCTCGCGCTACTTCTACTCCACGCCCGCCCGCGGGTCGCTCGGCGGCGACCTGCTCGCCTTCGCGGTGGCGCTCACCTTCGCGCTCGCCACCGTGCTCCTGCGCCGCCGGCGTCAGGTGCAGATGCTGCCCGCCGCCGCCCTGGCCGCCGCGCTCACGAGCGCGATCGCGTCGGTGGCCGCCACGCCCGGGGCGGCGGGCGCGGGCGACCTGATGCTGCTGGCCCTCTTCGGGGCGGGCCAGCTCGGGCTGGGCATGATCATGTTCACCGCGGGCGCGCGGCGCATCCCGGTGGCCGAGGCCTCGCTCATCGCGGTGCTCGAGAGCGTGCTGGGACCGGTCTGGGTGTGGCTCGCGCTCGGGGAGAACCCGGGGCTGCCGTCGCTGGTGGGCGGGGCGGTGGTGTTGACCGCCCTGGCCGGGCACACCCTGGCCGACCTGCGCCTCGAGCGCGGGGCCCCGGCCGACGCTCAGGTCGGGTCGCGGAACCGCTCGTCCACCGGCACCTGATAGGCGTTGGCCAGCGCGTTGGTCTCGCAGGCCATGCCCACCACCGCGAGCAGCTCGCCCCGCATCGCCTCGCTCATGCCGGCCCGGCGCGCGCCCGCGGTGTGCGAAGCGATGCAGTAGTCGCAGCCGTTGGCCGCGCTGACCGCGAGGTAGACCATCTCCTTGGTGAGGGGGTCGAGGGCACCCGCGACCATGATCTGCTTGATGGACTCCCAGGTGCGGCGAAGCGTCGGCGGGTGGTTGGCGAGCGCCTTCCAGAAGTTGTTGATCCAGTCCGTCTTGCGGGTGACCATGATGTCGTCGTAGACCGCGCGCACCTCGGGGCTGGCCGCCCCGTACTCGATCAAAGCGGTGACCGGCATGGGGGAGATCCTTTCGGCCCTACTCCCCGCGGAG
>DATGBR010000252.1:0-7382 GCA_035312605.1 Candidatus Methylomirabilota bacterium | reverse complement strand
GTCCAGGTTCTGGGTGAGGCCGGCGGTGAGCAGCACGATGATCGAGAAGATCATGGTGGTCGCGCCCACCACCGCGGTGCCGATCAGCACCGGCTTGGCGGTGGCCTTGAAGGTGTTGCCGGCCCCGTCGTTCTCCTCGAGGAGGTGCTTGGCCTGCTCGAAGTTCACGTCGAACCCGTACTCCTTCTTGAGCTGCCCCTTGATGCCGGGCAGGCTCTCGATGACGGACAGCTCGAACACCGACTGGGCGTTGTCGGTCACCGGGCCGTAGGAGTCGACCGCTATCGTCACCGGCCCCATGCCCAGGAAGCCGAAGGCGACGAGGCCGAAGGCGAACACCGCCGGCGCGGCCATCAGGCTGCCGAGCCCGAGGGTGCTCACCCCGTAGGCGATGCTCATCAGGAGCACCATCGTCAGGCCCAGCCAATACGCGCTGAAGTTGCCCGCCACGAGGCCGGAGAGGATGCCGAGCGACGCCCCGCCCTCGCGCGCGGAGGTGACCACCTCGCGCACGTGGGCCGAGCTGGTGGAGGTGAACACCTTCACGAACTCGGGGATGATGGCCCCCGCGAGGGTGCCGCAGGTGATGACGGTCGAGAGCTTCCACCAGAGGCTGCCGTCGCCGAGGTCGGGAATCATGACCCAGGACGCGGCGTAGGTCAGCACCACCGACACGATCGAGGTCACCCACACCAGGCTGGTGAGGGGGGCCTCGAAGCTCATCTTGGCCGCGGTGGCGTAGCGGGCCTTCGCGAAGGCCTCGTTGACCAGGTAGGAGGCGCCGCTCGCCACGATCATGATGACGCGCATCACGAAGATCCACACCAGGAGCTGCACCTGCACCAGCTCCTTGGGCACCGCGAGCAGGATGAAGGTGATCAGGGCCACCCCGGTGACCCCGTAGGTCTCGAACCCGTCCGCGGTGGGGCCGACCGAGTCGCCCGCGTTGTCGCCGGTGCAGTCCGCGATGACGCCCGGGTTGCGGGCGTCGTCCTCCTTGATGTTGAACACGATCTTCATCAGGTCGGAGCCGATGTCGGCGATCTTGGTGAAGATGCCGCCCGCGATGCGGAGGGCGGCCGCCCCGAGCGACTCGCCGATGGCGAAGCCGATGAAGCAGGGCCCCGCGTAGTCGCGCGGGATGTAGAGCAGGATGCACAGCATGATGAACAGCTCGACGCTGACGAGCAGCATGCCGATGCTCATGCCCGCCTTGATCGGGATCGCGTAGACCGGGAAGGGCTTGCCCGCGAGGCTCGCGAAGGCGGTGCGGGAGTTGGCGAAGGTGTTGATGCGGATGCCGAACCACGCCACCCCGTAGGAGCCCAGGATGCCGACCACGCTGAAGAGCAGGATGATGAAGACCTTGATCCCCTCGAAGTGCTGCAGGAACCCGAAGTAGAAGACGATGATCACCGCGATGAACAGCTCGAGGATCGCGAGGAACTTGCCCTGGGTGATCAGGTAGGTCTTGCAGGTCTCGTAGATCAGCTCCGAGATGTCCTTCATCGACTGGTGCACCGGCAGGTTCTTCAGCTGCGAGTAGATCACCAGGCCGAAGCCCAGGCCCAGGAGGCAGACCAGCAGGCCCCACTGCAGCATGGTGCGCCCGCTCATGCCCACGAAGGTCGCCTGGGACAGGTCGGGGAGCTTGAGCGACGCCTCGCCTCCACCCTGGTGCGGCGCGGCCACGGCGGCCGCGGGCGGGGCGGAGGTCTGAGCCAGCGCGGCCGGGGCCAGGCCCAGCGCGCACACGCTCACGACGAGCAGCACCCAGACGAGCGCGACGAGCGCGCGTCGGGGCAAGGGCCAGATCGCATCCATAGTCCGAATCTCCTCGTTGAGCCAGTTTCGAAGGGCGGGTCACGGCGGCGCGGGCGGCCACCGGCCCAACGCGTGTTTATACCGCAGGCGCCCGCCTCCGTCAACGCGGCGCGTTGCGCCGGGCGGGCCCGCCTAGTCGCGCAGGAGGGCCTCGATCTCCTCGCGATGCGCGCCGAAGCCGTCGAACATGCGGTCGCCGATCACGACGGTCGGCACGCCCAGGCGGCCCGCGCGGGCGAACAGGTCGAGGCTCGCCTGCGGATCGCGGCCCACGTCGCGCACGTCGATCGCCACGCCCCGCGCCTGGAAGAACGCCAGCGCGGCCTCGCCGTCCGCGTTGCCTTCCATCGTGAAGACGAGCGCTTTTTTCACCGGGGTCACGATACCACCTCGACCTTGACGCTCCAACGTCCCGTTTGCTAGCATCCGCGACCGGTCAGAGAGACGTGAGCCGGATCGATCTCGTGGACACGATGGCCGCCGCCAGCGGCTGGACCAAGGCCGGCGCCGATCGCGCCCTGCGCGCGTTCCTCGCCGCGGTGCGCGGCTCGCTCAAGCGCGGCCAGCCGGTCACGCTGGTCGGCTTCGGCACCTTCTCGGTGAGCCGACGCAAGCCCCGCAAGGGGAAGAACCCGCGCACCGGACAGCCGATGCACGTGGCGGGCGGACGCACCCCGCGCTTCAAGCCCTCGAAGGAGCTCAAGCGCGCGGTGCGCTAGGGATTTTCTCTGCTCGGCTAATTCTGGCCGCAGGTAAGATAGGGGCAGTGCGCGTCATCCCGGCCCTCATCGTCAGCGTGTCCCTCTCGCTCATCGCAGCACCGGCTCTAGCCCAGACCAGCAGTCAGAACAGCCGGCCGCCTGCCCTGAGCGCGGAAGCGGTGCTCCTCCTCGACACGCAGGGTCGCGTGGTCTTCGCCAAGAACGCGGCCGAGTCCCACGCGCCCGCGAGCCTCGTCAAGCTCATGACCCTCTACCTCGCGTGCGAGGCGCTCGAGGCGGGGCGGGCCCAGTGGGAGGAACCGGTGGTGGTGAGCCATCGCGTGGTCCTGACGCCCCGCTACCGCATGGGCCTCCGGACCGGCGAGGCGGTGCCCCTGCGCACCCTGCTCGAGGGCGTGGCCATCGCCTCCGCCAACGACGCCGCCGCCGCGGTGGCCGAGCATCTCGGCGGCACCGAGGAGGCCTTCGTGGCCGCGATGAACGCCAAGGCCGAGGAGCTGGGCCTGACCCACACGCACTACGCCAACCCGCACGGCCTGCCCGATCCCAACCAGCGCACCACCGCCGAGGACCTCGCCAAGCTCGTCGGCCGGCTCCTCGACGACTATCCCGCCTCGCGCCCGCTTCTCGGCGGGGCGACGTTCGTGTACCGCGGGCGGGTCTACAGCCGGAACATCCCGCTCTTCCGCGATCCGGGTGGCGTGCAGGCGCTCAAGACCGGCTTCACCCGCGAGGCGGGCTACAACCTCGCGATCTCCGCCTGGAAGTCGGGCCAGCAGTTCGTCCTCATCACGCTCGGCTCCCAGACCCGCAGCCTCTCCTTCCGCGACGCGAAGGCCATCCTCCGCTACGGCTTCTACGAGACCGGCCTGGAGGCGACGCCCCCGCCGGCGGCGCCGCGTCGACCCGCGAAGCCTCCACGGCGCCCGGCTCAGCGCGGCTCGCGGGCGGCCCTGTCCGGGGCCGGCTAGGGTGGCCACGCCCCGCGCCTTCGTCTTCGACGCCTACGGGACGCTGTTCGACGTCCACTCGGTCGTGGAGGCGGCGCGCGCGGTGACCGCGGACCCGGAGGCGCTGTCCCTGCTCTGGCGTCAGAAGCAGCTCGAGTACACGTGGCTGCGCTCGCTGATGGGCCGCTACGAGGACTTCTGGCTGGTGACCGGCCAGGCCCTGCGCTTCGCGCTGCGCCGGCTCGGCGTCGCCGCGGGCCAGGCCGAGATCGAGTCGCTGATGGAGGCCTACCTCGCGCTGAGCCCGTTCCCCGAGGTGCCGGGGGCGCTCCGGGCGCTCCGGCGCACGCCGCTGGCCATCCTCTCGAACGGCTCCCCTCACATGCTGGAGAGCGCGGTGCGGTCGAGCGGGCTCGCCGGCGCCTTCGACCACGTCCTCTCGGTGGACGCGGTCGGCGTCTACAAGCCGTCTCCGCGGGTGTACGAGATGGCTCCCCGGGCGCTCGGGCTGAGTGCGGGGGAGATCGTCTTCGTGTCGTCGAATGGCTGGGACGTGGCGGGCGCCGCCGCCTTCGGATTCACGACCTGCTGGTGCAACCGCGCCAACGCCCCCGCCGAGGAGCTGGACCTGACCCCGGACTACGAGGTGGACCGTCTGGACGCCATTCCGGAGAAGCTCGGCCTCTAGCGTCGGAGCGTCCTGGGGCGCCGGGCGGGGTCAGGACGGTCCGCGCGCTGCGAAACGGGCCTACTTCTTGGCCAGGCGCTTCCGCTTCACGTATGCCCAGATCTTCTTCGTCATCTCCGAGGGGCCGATGGGCTTGGAGCCCATGACCGACTCGAGCGTGTCGTCGCAGCCCTTGAAGTTGATCGCGTAGCCGCCAAACGCCAGCTTCTTCTTCGCCATCCGTCATTCCTCCCTCGTTAGGTTATTGGGGGTGCTGCCCGGCGCCCCCCCCGGAACGGCCGAGGGTATTATGGACAATCTCCGAGGGAGAGAAAAGCGAAAAATACAATCCCTAGGGGGTCTCCACGAGGGGATTACTACCCGGTGGGGGTATACCCCCCGGGGGTCTCCCCGCCCGTCAGCCCCGTCCCGCGAAGGCCGGCATCACGTCCCGCGCGAACCAGCGGAGCTGCTCCTTGAACTCGGCGGGCGGAATGCCCTCGGCCCAGTGGATCATGCACTGGTCGAGGCCGGGATAGCGCGCCTCGATCTCCCGGATCGTGTCGATCACCTCCGCGGGCCGTCCGACCAGCCAGGCCTTCTGCTCAACGCCCTCGCGGAGGGTCGGCACGCGCGCGGGCGCGCCCGGCGTGCCCCACGAGCGGCCCTGCTCGTCGGCGTAGCGCACGAAGCCGAAGGGGGCGAACCACTTGTAGCGCTCGTCGTGGGCCGGCTCCAGGCGACGGATCGCCTCCTCGCGCGAGTCGGCGAGGTAGAGGCCCACGCCCCAGCAGAGATCCTCGCCCAGCTCCTTCGGCCGCCCGTGGCGCGCGCAGGCGTCGCGGTAGGCGCGCGCGACCTGGTCGAGCACCTTCTCCCCGTTGAGGGTGACCATCGCCTTGAGACCCATGCGGGCCATGTAGTCGATCGTCTTGCCGCTCGCGATCGGCATCCAGATCTCGACCGGCCGGTGGATCGGGCGCGGCACGCACGTGACCTCGCGGAGGCGGTACCCGCGGTAGTCCACGTCGGGAGGGATCACGAAGTGCTTGCCGCGGTGGCTCCACGACTCCTCGTTGAAGCACTTGAGCAGCACGTCCATCTGCTCCTCGAACAGCTCGCGGTTGGCCGCCGCGTCGAGGAGGGGGGCCCCGAAGGACTCGACCTCGCGGGTGTGGTAGCCGCGACCGACGCCCATGATGACCCGCCCGTCGGTGACGATGTCGGCCATCGCGTAGTCCTCGGCGAGGCGGACCGGGTGCCACATGGGCAGGATGTTGAAGGCGCAGCCGAGCTTGAGCCGCCGGGTCTGGGTGGCGAGCCACGTCGAGAGCATCACGAGGTTGGGCAGGACCTCGTAGCCCTCCTTCTGGAAGTGGTGCTCGGCGGTCCACAGGCAGTAGTAGCCCAGCTCGTCCATGAGCTGGGCGACCTCCTTCGAGGTCTGGAACGCCTCGACCAGGCGCTCGTTGGAATAGGCGCGCTGCTCGGTCGGGGTGCCGTTGATGCCGACGTTCTCCAGCTCGATCTGCCCCACGTAGAGGACCGAGAATTTCTTGATCACTTGGCTCTCCAGCCTCCGTCGACGACCAGGGTGTGCCCGGTGATGTAGGCCGCCTCGTCCGAGGCCAGGAAGCAGACCGCGGAGGCGATCTCCTCCACCGTCCCGCGCCGGCCCGCGGGCGCGATCGCCCGCACCGCCGCGTCGTCCACCGCCACGCCGCGCCCGCTCATGTCGGGGACGCCGGGGCCGAGGATCTCCTGCGAGTGGGCGCGGAGGCCGGTCAGGATCGGGCCGGGAGCCACCGCGTTGATCGTGATGCCGCGGGCCGAGTAGGTCACCGCCATCTGCCGCGTCAGCCCGACCACGCCGTGCTTGGACGCCACGTAGGCCGCGCCGCCGCCGGTGCCGTTGAGGCCGGCCACCGAGGCCATGTTGATGATGCGACCGGTTCCCCGGGGCAGCATCTCCCTGAGCGCCCGCTTGCAGCCGAAGAAGACGCCGGTCAGGTTGATCCCGAGCACCCGGGCCCACACCGCGTCGTCGGTCTCGTCGACGTTGAAGTAGCCGTCGAGGATGCCCGCGTTGTTGACCATGACGTCGAGCGGCCCCAGCTGGCCGACCGCGGTGGTGACCGCGCGGTCCACGTCGGCGGCGCGGCTCGTGTCCGCCTGGACCGCCGTGCCCTTGCCGCCCGCGCCCATCAGCAGGCGCGCGGTCTCCTCCGCGCTCTTGCCGTCGAGATCCACCGCCGCCACCCGCGCGCCGCGGGCCGCCATCGCGAGCGCGATGCCGCGCCCGATGCCGGAGCCGGCGCCGGTCACGATCGCTACCTTGTCCTGGAGGTCCACCGTGTTTTCCCCCTCACCGTTCTTCCCCTCATCGCTCTTCCCCTCACCCTGCCCTCTCCCCTGAGGGGAGAGGGGTATTTGGAGGGCGCCCTCGAGGCGAGGGCGCCAGCTTAGATGGCCAGGGCGTAGCCATCGCGGCGGGGATCGGCGCCGGCCATGAGGGCGCCGGACTCCGGGTCGCGGGCGATCCCCTGCCCGCCGCCCACCACCCACGACCAGTCGTCGATCACGTTGACCTGGTGCCCGCGCCGCCCGAGCGCAGCACGAGTCGCCTCGGCGATGCGCGACTCGGCGTCGAGCAGCCGATCGCGGTACACCCGGATCCGCGGCGCCTCGATGGCCTCCTGCAGGTTCAGGCCGAACTCGACGAAGTTGAGCAGCATCTGCGGCTGCGTCTGGAGGATGCCGTACGAGCCGGGCGTGCCGATCGAGAGCTCGAAGGCGCCGTCCCGGAAGACCTGGGTCGGCGACATCATGGTGCCGGACTTGCGGCCGGGCCTGAGCACGTTGGGCGACTCCGGATCCCGATCCGACCACTTGAGGATGTTGTTGAGCACGAGCCCGGTCCCGGGCACCGCGAAGCCCGAGCCGAAGGCCATCCCGAGCGTCTGGGTGACTGAGACCACGGTGCCCTCCGCGTCGGCGCACGCGAAGTGGGTCGTCTGCTCGTTGACGAACTGCGCCGGGTGGCCCTCGGCGATCTGGCCGGCCAGCCGCTCGCGACTGTGCCGCTCGCCCTCGCTCACCGCCGCGCGCGCCGGGTCGATGCGCGCCCGCTGCGACGCCGCGTACGCCTTGGACACCAGGCCCGCGATCGGCGGCGCGCCCGAGTAGGCGAAGGCCAGCCGGTCCGCCGAGCCGAGCTTG
>DATGBR010000251.1:0-10244 GCA_035312605.1 Candidatus Methylomirabilota bacterium | reverse complement strand
TTCCCGTAGTCGCGGACCATCCCGTCGATCAGCCGCTTGTTGCTCGGGGTGTCGAGGTCGCCGGTGTAGGCCGAGCAGGAGATCATGCCGACCGCCTCGTCGCCGTAGCTCTTGAGCAGCGCGTCGTCGCAGGCCGGCCCGCCGCCCAGGACGGGGAGCTTGAGCCCCTGGTCCTTGTACTGCTTCATGAACTTGAGCGGGTTCGAACCGGCGAAGCCCTGCACCACCGCGTCCACGCCGCTGATCTGGGCCAGGTACGGCGTGTAGTCGGGGGTGGTCAGCGGCGGCCACAGCTTCTTCACCACGCGGCCTCCCGCGTCCTCGAAGACGCGCTGGAAGCCGGCCATCTGCTCGTGGCCGAACGCGAAGTCGTCGGCGATGGTGATGACGGTCTTGAACTTCAGCTCCTTCGCCGCGTAGTCGGCGAGTGGGTGCATGTTCTGGGAGGAGGTGGCGGAGGCGCGGATGAAGTAGGGGTTGGGCCGGCGCTGCGTCATGTCCTCGGCCGCGGCCAGGCTCAGCACCGGCACCTTCGCCTGCGCGGTGTAGTCGGTGATGGCGAGCAGCTCGAACGCCGCGAGGGGCCCGAAGATCATGTCCACGTTCTCGCGCTCGACCAGCTCCTGGGTCTTGGTCTTGGTGCCGGCCGGGTTGCCGCCGGTGTCGGCCACCACCAGCTCGACCTTGCGGCCGGCCATCAGGTTGTTGCGATCCTTGAGAAAGCGCAGCGTCCCCTGCTCCATCTGGATACCGCCCGCGGCGAGCGGTCCGGTCTTCACGGTGAGGAGGCCGATGCGCACCGGCTTGCTCTGGGCCCGCACCCGGGTGGGCAGCCCGGCGGCCCCCGCGACAACAATGGTGCTACCGGCCAGGAAGGAACGACGGCTGAGTGTCAGCGACATTGCTGCCTCCTCTTGAGAGTGGGCTAGGGCTGGCGGGTCACCTCGACGGTCGCGCTCTCCTCGGTCATCCGCCCACCCACCGGGACGTGTCGGAGCTCGTTCCAGACCCGGTCGACCGCGGCGAGCACCGTCTCGTCCGGCTGTTCGATATCGATGGGGGTGGCGGTCGGCACCCAGCACGGCCGGCCGGTGACCCAGAACACCTCGGTGCGATTACCCTCGGGGTCGAAGAAGTAGCAGCCGATCGCGCTGGCGTGGTTGACGACGGCCTCGATGCGGTAGCCCTCCGCGACCAGCCGGCGGCGCATCACGCGCAGGTCGTCGAGGCTCCCGACGCGCATCGAGATCTGGTTGATCAAGTGGGGGTCCGCCGGATCGGGCCGGCCGCCCATGAGCGCGATCTCGTGGTCCACCGACTCGGGATCCGCGCTCAGGAAGACCACGCCCGCGCGCCAGTTCTGCTTGGTCACCCGCATGCCCATGACGTCCCGGTAGAACGCGACCATCCGCTCCAGATCGCGTACGTAGATCCCGACGTGGCCCAGCCCCAGCACTCGCGCCATTGTCCCCTCCGCAGGTTCGCCCGAAGAATACCCCTACCGACGGCCCCGCGCCCGTCGCACTTTCGGGGGTCGGGGCGCCTTGATCTTGAGCAGCCGGGCCGCGTTGAGCCCCATGATCTTCGCCTTGTCCGCGGCCGTGAGGGAGACGGCGCCCTCCACGAAGCCCCGGGGATCGTACATCCCCATGTCGTAGGGATAGTCGGTCCCGACGAGCACGTGGTCGGCGCCCCACAGGTTCACCAGGTGCTCGAGCTGGGTCCGGTCGAAGACGATCGTGTCGAAGTAGACCCGGGCCAGCGAGCGCCGCGGCGCGCTCTTCAGCACGGTCCGGGCATCGGTCCGCGCTCCCCACACGTGATCCATCCGCGCCGGGTAGTGCGAGATGTACCCGCCCCCGTGGGCGGCGACCAGCTTCAGCTTCGGGAACCGCTCCAGGACCCCGTCGAAGACGAGGTGGCCGAGGGCGACGGTGGTGTCGAGCGGGTTGCCGATGACGTTGGTGAAGTAGTGATCCGCCAGGCGGTCGCCCTGGGTGAAGCCGTTCGGATGCATGAAGAGGACGGCATCCAGCTCCTGGGCCCTCCTCCAGAACTGGTCTCGGCCCCGCGCGACTTCCGCGCCGACCACGTTCGTGCCGATCTCGGCGCCCCGGAACCCGAGCTGCCTGACGCAGTACTGGAGCTCCTCGGCCGCGAGATCCGGCGCCTGCAGCGGCACGTGCGCCAGCGCGACGAACCGGTCGGGATGCGCCTTCACGATCGACGCCAGGTGCTCGTTCACCGAGCGGCTCACCTTGCGCGCGAGCTCGGGCTCGAGCCAGTACATGAAATGGAACGGCGACGGGGAGATGGCCTGGACGTCCACCCCCATCTTGTCCATGTCGCGCAGCCGCTGCTCGACGGACGTGAGGCAGGACCACACGTTCTCCATCTGCTTGCGGTTGGTCGCCCGGGACAGCTCGTTCGAGAACCGGGCCGACGGCTCGCGGTCCGGCGACAGCAGGTGCTTGACCATCTCGTCCGCGGCGGGATGGTGCACGTGGCAATGGATGTCGACGCAGAACGGTCGGCGGCCGCCGGCGTGGGAGCGCGGGCCGCCGCCCCGGGCCGCGTTGGCGGGACAGGTAAAGAGCATCGGCGTCTCCTTGATGGTGAGTTGCCGGGAGTCTAGGCGGACACGGGCACGGTGTCAAAGGCGCACGCTACCCCGGGTTATGATCGGGGCCAACCCTGGGGAGCGGCGGCGCAATCTCAACGGATCACGGGAGGAGCCCATGAAGAGGCGTGAGACACGTGGCATGGCAACCGCACTCGCGCTGCTGGCGCTCACCGCGTGGAGCCGCGCCGAGGCTGCCGAGATCAAGGTGCTCAGCACCGTCGGCATGCAGCCGGCCACCACCGAGCTCATCGCGCAGTTCGAGCGCGAGAGCGGCCACAAGATCCTCGTGACCTACGGCCTCGCCGCAGTTCTGAAGACCAAGTTCGTGGAGGGCGCACCGGCGGACGTCCTCATCCTGACGAGCCCGATCGTCGAGGACCTGGCCGGGCAGGGCAAGGTCGTCCCGGGCAGCAAGGTCGACGTCGCCCGGTCCGGCGTCGGCATCGGGGTGAAGGCGGGGGCGCCGAGGCCCGACATCGGCACGCCCGACGCGCTCAAGCGCGCGGTGCTGGCCGCGAAGTCGGTCGGCTTCTCGAAGGAAGGCGCCTCGGGCGTCGCGTTCGCCAAGGTGCTCGAGCGCCTCGGCATCGCCGAGCAGGTCCGCGCCAAGTACAAGGACACCGGGACCAAGGCCGGCGAGATGCTGGTCTCGGGCGACATCGAGCTGGGCGCCGCGCAGGTCCCCGAGCTGATGGCGGTGCCCGGCGTCGACGTGGTCGGCCCGCTCCCGGCGGAGCTGCAGACCGTCACCGTCTTCTCGGTCGGCCTCGCCACCGAGGCGAAGGAAGCCCACGCGGCGAAGGCCCTCATCCAGTTCCTGTCAGGCCCGGCGGCCGCGCCCGTCTACAAGGCCAAGGGCCTGGGCGGCTGAGCCGGCTCGAAGGCGCGGATGCGGGGCATCACGTCGCGGCCGATGCGCTCGAACGAGCGCAGCATGAGCCGGTGGTCGCCGACGATGTGCCGCACCATCACGTGGTCGAAGCCCATGGCGTGGTAGCGGCGCAGGCTCTCGACGACGGTGTCCGAGCCGCCGACCAGTAGCTGGTCGAGGCCGGTGCCGCGATAGCCCTCGGCGAGGATGCCGCCGACCACCGCGCGCGCTTCTTCATCCGACTCGCCCACGTAGATATCGCGGCGCAGGACCGGCCGCGGCGGACGCCCGGCGCGGGCCGCCGCCTCGCGGTACAACTCGAGCTGGCGCCGCAGGTCGTCGTCCGTCGCGTTCTGGCCGGTCAGCCAGGCGTCGCCGAGCCGCCCGGCTCGCTCGGCCGAGGCCGCCACCGTCCCGCCGAGCCAGATCTCGACCGGGACGCGCGGCAGCGGGCTGATGGTGGCGCCCTCCAGCGTGAAGTAGCGGCCACGGTGGGTGACGCGCTCGCCGGCCAAGAGGGCCTGCGCGATCGTCACCACTTCCTCGAGACGCCCCACGCGGCTCCGCTCCTCCATGCCGAACGCCTGGAACTGGGGCGGGCGGCCCCCCAGCACGAAGGTCACGATCAGCGGCCCCCCGGCGAATGCGGCCAGCGTGCCGATCTGCTCGGCCAGCAGGACCGGGTGGTAGAACGGGGCGAGCAGGACCACCCCGATGGGCATATCCCCGGTCACGCTCATCAGCCGGGCCACGGTGGGCAGCGGGGAGAACGAGGCGGCGTAGGCGGGGTTTCCGCCATGGCTGTCGCCGGTGAGGAGCCCGTCCAGCCCGGCCGCGCGGGCGGCGGCGGCGACCTCCATCAGGTTGCGCGCCTGCTCCTCCGGCGTATAGGCCCCCATCGGCCGCTCGATGAAGGCCCCCTTCGGCATGGCCGCGACGAGGCTGCGGAACCGGTCGTGGGTGGCCGGCGAGGTCGGGAAGAGGAAGCGAACCGAGGTGCCGAGCTTCATGGGCTCGCAGAGTAGCATGCCCCTTGACGCCGCGGCCTCTCCGGGCAGATCCTCGGTCGCATCGAGCGACCCCGCCCGCCACGAGGAGGCCCGCGATGAAGAACGGCTTCAAGGTCATGGACTCGGACCTGCACACGATGGAGCCCGACGGGCTCTGGGAGCGCTACCTCGCCGAGCCGTTCAAGAAGTTCGCCCCTCGGTTCCTGCGCTCGAGCGAGCGCTCGCCGAATCAACCGGTCATCCAGATCGGCGATCTCGAGCTGGGCGAGATGTCCAAGCGCGCCCGCACCGCGGTGGTCGGCCGGGACCTCCAGCAACGCGCCTTCGCGCGGTCGCCGCACTACGAGATCGCGCACGCGCGCGGCTACGACGCGGAGTCGCACCTCCAGGCCATGGACATCGAGGGCATCGACGTGGCCGTGCTCTACGGCACGCGGGGGCGTCAGGTGCTCATGCACGACGACCTCGACCCGGCGGTGGCGACCGCGCTGGCGCGGGCGCACAACGACTGGACCTACGACTACTGCCAGCACGAGCCCTCGCGCCTGAAGTTCGCGGCCCAGGTGGCGTTTCACGACGTGCCCGGCGCGGTCGCGGAGGCCCGGCGCGCGGTGCGCCAGCTCGGCGCGGTGGCGGTCATCGGCAACCCGAACCCGATCAACGGCCGCCACGTACACGACCCGGAGATGGAGCCGCTCTGGGCCGCCATCGAGGAGCTGGGAGTGCCGGTCGGCTTCCATCCCACCGGGCACGCATCGCTGCGCGACGACATCGCCCGCCGCTACCTCGACACCCCGAACGGCCGCGTCATCGGGGTGGCCGGCCGCAACCCGGTCGAGCTGATGATGGCCTTCGGGAGCATGGCCGCCGGCGGCGTCCTCGAGCGGCATCCGGGGCTGCGCTGCGCCTTCCTCGAGGGTACGTGCGGGTGGCTGCCGTGGTATCTCTGGCGGCTCGACGAGGCGTGGGAGAAGTTCGGCCCCGGCTCCGAGATCCAGATCGCGCACACCCCCAGCCAGTACTTCTTCCGCCAGTGCGTCGTCGCCACCGACGCCGACGAGAAGCCGCTCCGCCAGGTCATCGAGGCGATCGGCGACGACAACATCGTGGTCTCGACCGACTACCCCCACTCGGACGGCCTCTTCCCGAAGGCGATCGAGGAGTTCGTGCACCTGGAGGGCGTCACCGACAAGTCGAAGTCGAAGATCCTCTGGGACAACTGCGCGCGCCTCTACAACCTGGCCGCGCCGCGTTGACAAGGCGGGGCGCGGAGCGCAACTCGAGGCCGCGTACCTCGGTGGATAGAATGGTAGGCGGCGTGGAAAGGCACCGACGGTATGTCCGAGACGAGCGACCGGCTGCTGCGCGGCTACCAGGCTCAGGAGAAGCGCTTCCTGGAGCGGCGCTTCCCCCTCCGCTTCGCGACGGAGAACCCGACGCTACGCGAGCTCTACCGTCAGGCCAAGGCGCTCCGCTGGAACCCCGAGACCGACGTCGCGTGGAGCCGCTTCGACCCGGACGCGTACCCGCCGGCGGCGCGCGAGGCCGCGCGCCTGGTGTGGAGCCGCCGGGCCTGGGGCACCTATCCGGGGCTCGGCGAGAACACCGCGCTGCTGATCCGCTTCTGCCTCGAGTCCGGGGCGGCCGGCATGGACGCCAAGCTCTTCCTCTCCTATCGGCCCGCCGAGGAGGCGAAGCACCTCGAGGCGTGCTTTCTCTTCGCGCGACGCCTGGGCGGCTACGAGTCCACTCCCGCCGCGGCCGTCGCGCGGGCGAGCAACCAGCCCTTCGCCCAGATGGCGCTCGATCCCGACGTCTCGGTGGAGGCGGTGGTGGCCGCGCTCGGCTGCCTCGACGACCAGCTCGATCTCAACCTGTGCCTCTGCCACCTCCAGCACAGCCGCGACGAGACGGCGCGCCAGATCTTGAGGCTGGTGGCCGGCGACAAGCAGCGCCACGTGCTGTTCGCGTGGACGCTCCTGGGCGACCGGCTTCCCCGGCTCGACCCCGGCGGCCGCGCCGCCGTGGGCCTGGCGGTTGGCGATATGCTGGAGCGCGTGATCCTCGCCGGCTACCGGAACACCTGGCTCTTGCCCGCGGACGCCCGCGAGCCGCTGCTGGCCGCGGAGGCCCTCACCGCGGAGCACGGCCTGGGCGCCTCCACGGTCGCCCACGAGAAGGCGGTGGTGCGCGCCACCCTCGCCCAGGTGCGCGAGCGACTCGCCATGTGGGAGATCGCGCTACCCCACGTCGATCATCCGGAGCTCGGCCACGCATGAGAGGCCGATCGATCGCGCGGTACAGGAGAACCCCGTCATGAGCACCTATCTCTCCGAGACCCGCTATCCGCTCGAGCTCGCCTCCGCCATGCCGGACGTCTGGGAGCTGTGGCAGCGCGCCAAGACGCTCGAGTGGGATCCGGAGCTGGATATCCCGTGGGAAGAGCTGCACCCCGAGCGCTACCCCGAGGCGCAGATCATGGCGGCGCGACTGCACTGGAGCCGCCGGACCTGGGGCGAGTACGGCGCCATCTCGGAGAGCCCGGCCCTGCTCCTGCGCTTCTGCCTCGAGAACCGGCTGCCGGACCTACGCTTCTTCTTCACCATGCGGACGCAGGAAGAAGGCCGACACGCCGAGGCCTCCTGGCTCATGGCCGAGCGCCTGGGCGGCTACTTCCCGCAGCCGCAGAACCCGCCGACCGCGACCGCGGTGGGCACGCACGGGGTGCGCCGGATGGCCTTCGACCCCGACACCTCGCTCGAGGGCATCTTCGCGAGCCTCGTGTGCGCGGCCGAGGAGATCCTGATCGATGCCTTCAAGGCGACCGTCCACAAGGCCACGAACCCGGCGGTGCGCCGGCTCATGGAGCTGATCCTGCGCGACGAGGTGCGCCACATCGCCTTCGGGTGGCAGTGCCTGGACGCCTGGGCGCCCACCTTCACGCCGGAGACGGTGCGGAACATCGAGCGCGCGGTGACCCAGATGATCCAGAACGTCGAGTTCAACGGCTACCGCAACCTGTGGCTGGCGATCGAGGGCGGTACCGCCACCCCGCTCGAGATCGACGCCGACCGCGTGGCTTGCGAGGCCGGCCTCGGCGGCACCACCCCCGAGGACGAGATGCGCATCGTCCCGCAGTTCATCAAGAAGATACGCGCCCGGATGGCGCCGTGGGGCGTGAACCTGCCGATGTTCGATCACCCGAAGCTCGGGAAGGTCTAGCCCGGGTCGCGTGCGCCCCGCTCCCTTCGAGTACTTCGCGCCGCGGACGGTGGAGGAGGCGCTCGATCTCCTCGCCCGCCGCGGCGACGAGGCCAAGCTCCTGGCCGGCGGCCAGAGCCTGGTGCCGATGATGAACATGCGGCTGGTGCGGCCCGCGGTGATCGTGGACCTCAACCGCGTGGCCGCGCTCGGGGCGCTGCGGGAGGACGCGGGGGGCCTCCGCCTGGGCGCGCTCGTCCGGCAGCACGCGCTCGAGCGCGACGGGCGCATCGCGACCGCCGCGCCCCTGCTCGCCGAAGCGGCCCCGCTCATCGGGCACCTGCAGACGCGGGCGCGCGGCACCATCGGGGGCAGCCTGGCCCACGCCGACCCCGCCGCGGAGCTGCCCGCCTGCATGATCGCCCTCGACGCCGTCTTTCATCTTCGAAACGCCCGGGGGCGGCGGGCGTGCCGAGCGCAGGACTTCATCCGCGGCCTCCTGGCCACCGCGCTCGAGCCCGACGAGCTGCTCTCGGAGATCGAGGTGCCCGGCCCACCCGCGCCCCGGACGGGGCACGGCTTCGCCGAGGTCGCGCGCCGGCACGGGGACTTCGCGCTCGTCGGCGCCTGCGCGGTGCTCGGGCTCGACGCGGCCGGCGTCTGCCGGCACGCGCGCCTCGTGATCTTCGGCGCGGGCGACGGTCCCCACCTGGCGCGCGCCACCGCCGCGCTGCTCGGCGAGCGGCCGGCGGCGGCGCGGCTCGCCGAGGTGGGCCGCGCCGCCGCCGGCGAGATCGACGCGCGCGCCGACCTGCACGCCACGTCGGAGTACCGGCGCCGCGTCGCCGCGGGGCTCGCCGCGCGGGCTCTCGGCCACGCGGCCGCGCGGGCGGAGGCGACGTGACGGCTCGCCCCGGCCTCGCCACGCACGGTGTCACCGCGATCGTGAACGGCGCCGAGCGCCGGGCGCGGGTGATCCCGCGCCTGCTCCTGGCCGACCTCCTCCGCGAGGAGTGGGGCCTCACCGGGACGCATCTCGGCTGCGAGCACGGCGCGTGCGGGGCGTGCACGGTCCTGGTGGACGGCGAGCCCACGCGCTCATGCCTCGTCTTCGCGGTCCAGGTCGACGGGTGCCGGGTGGACACCGTCGAGGGACTCGCCGGGGACGGCCCGGGGCTGCACCCGCTGCAGGAGGCCTTCCGCGTCCGCCACGCGCTCCAGTGCGGTTTCTGCACGCCCGGCATCCTGATGACCCTCGTCGCCTACCTGCGGCTCCACCCAGCGCCGTCGGAGACGGAGATCCGCGAGGCGCTCTCCGGCAACCTATGCCGCTGCACCGGCTACCAGCACATCGTGCAGGCCGCGCTGGACGCGGCGGCGGCCGGGCGCGAGGCGGGCGCGTCGGCGTGAAGTTCGTCGGCGACCGGCATCTCCGCAAGGAGGACCCGCGCCTGCTCACCGGCCGCGGGCGCTACGTGGCGGACATCGCGCTGCCCGGCCTGCTCCACGCGGTGCTCCTGCGCAGCCCACACGCGCACGCGCGCATCGCCCGCGTGGATTCGACCCGGGCCCGCGCCCACCCCGGCGTGGTGGACGTGGTGACCTTCGCCGATCTCGGGTCCGCGGGGCGCGCCATGCCCATGGTGCCCCCGCACGCCGAGCTGCGCGGGCACAACTTCGCTCCGCTCGCGGGCGACCGCGCCCGCTTCGTGGGCGAGCCGGTGGCCGCGGTGGTGGCGGACAGCCGCTACGCGGCGGAGGACGCGCGCGAGCTGCTGGACGTGGAGTACGAGCCCCTGCCGTCGGCGCAGACGCTCGCGTCGGGCGCGCCCGCCGTCCACGACGACGTCGCCGACAATGTGGCCGGGCGCGTGACCCTCGCCCGGGGGGACGTCGAGGCCGCGCTGCGCGCGGCGCCGCGGGTGGCCTCGGTTCGCCTGCGCATCGGCCGCGGCGGCGGCCAGCCGATGGAGACCCGCGGGCTCGTGGCGGACTGGAACGCGGCCCTCGGCCAGCTCACGGTGTGGGCCTCCTCCCAGGTGCCGCATCAGATCCGCCAGTTCATCGCCGATCTGCTCGACCTCGCCCCGCACCAGGTGCGCGTGCTCGCGCCCGACGTCGGCGGGGGCTTCGGCGCCAAGCTCATCGTCTATCCCGAAGACGTCCTGATCCCGTTCGTCGCCCGCCGACTCGCGCGTCCCGTTCGCTTCATCGAGGACCGCCTCGAGCACATGGTGGCCGCCACCCAGGAGCGCGAGCAGGAGCACGAGGTGACGGTCGGTTTCGACGACGCGGGCCGGCTCCTGGCCCTGCGCGACCGCTTCGTCCACGACACCGGGGCCTACACCCCGCGCGGCCTGGTGGTGCCGCTGCTCACCGCCTCGATGCTGACCGGGCCGTACCGGATCCCCGCCGTCGAGTCGAGCTTCGAGAGCCGCTACACCCACCGCGTGCCGGTCACCCCGTACCGCGGCGCCGGGCAGCCGCAGGCGGTGTTCGTGATCGAGCGGGTGCTGGACCTGGTGGCGCGCGAGACCGG
>DATGBR010000250.1:0-16306 GCA_035312605.1 Candidatus Methylomirabilota bacterium | reverse complement strand
GAGCGCCCCCGCCGGCCGACCCGCCCGCTCGGCCTCCCACAGCGCGGCGCGACGCTCCGGCTCGAGGCTCGCCAGCGCGCCCACCCGGGCCAGCTGGGCGACCTCGTCGTGACGCAGCCCCCCGCGCTTGACGAGATCCTCGACCGAGGCGAAGACCCGCCGCTTCCGCTCCGCCTCGAGGCGCCGGCCGGCCTCCTCCCGCAGCCCGCGGACGTACCGCAATCCCAGACGGACCGCGCCGGCCGGCGAGCCCGTGGGTTCAATGGTACAGAGCCAGCCCGAGTAGCTGACGTCGGCGGGATGGATCACCTGCCCGTGCCGGCCGGCGTCGTTCACGATGGTGGCCGGGTCGTAGAAGCCCATCGGCTGGTTGTTGAGCAGCGCGGCGTAGAACGCGGCCGGGTGATGCGCCTTGAGGTACGCACTCGCGTAGGCGAGCAGCGCGAAGCTCGCCGCGTGGGAGTTGTGCACGATCAGATCGTCGGCGACGAAGTTGTGATCCTCCTCCACCGCGAGGTCGTACGTCGGGCTCATTCCCGCCGGCTCCACGCTCATCACACAATCCCAGCCGACGCACGACGCATCCGCCTCCGCCGTCGCCACGTGATCGTCGAACTGGAGACTCCCCAGGGGCCGCCAGCCGTCCTCGGTGAGCAGCAGGTGCTCCGGGGTGGCCACCAGCTCCCGCCCCAGGAAGGTGCGCAGCCGATACACCATCCGCGATCCGCTCGCGGTCGCGGCGAGGACCTGGCGCGTCCGGATCTTCAGATCCGGGTCACAGGCCAGGGTCTGGGTCAGCGACGCGCGGCCCTCCACCACGTCCTCGATGCGGACCCGGCGCCCGGTCTCCGCGTCGATGACGCGGGTGTCGCCCACCACGCACTCCGGGAAGCCGTAGAGCGCGAAGGCGGTGATGGAGTGGATGATGGCCTCGGCCGCGGCGCCCGCGATGCCCTGGCGGGCCATGCCCGCGCGGAGCTTCAGCTCCACCTCCTTCATGGCGCGCTCCGAGCGCTTGAAGCCGAAGGCGCGCCGCAGCTCCTCGGCCTCGCCTCCGGTGAACCCGGCGGTGGTCATCGCCATGCGCAGCAGCTGCTCCTGGAAGAGCGGCACCCCGAGGGTGCGGCGCAGGATCGGCTCGAGATCGGGATGGGGCACCGTGATCTCCTCGCGCCCCGCCCGGCGGCGCAGGTAGGGATGGACCATGTCGCCCACGATGGGGCCGGGGCGGATGATGGCCACCTGCACCACCAGGTCGTAGAAGCACGTGGGCCGCAGGCGCGGCAGCGTGGCCATCTGGGCGCGGCTCTCCACCTGGAAGACGCCGATGGTGTCGGCCTGCTGGAGCATGCGGTAGACGGTGGGGTCCTGGGGCAGATGGGCCAGGTCGACCGCGCCGCCGCGGACCCGGATCATCTCGAGCGCGTCCTGGAGCAGCGACATCATCCCGAGCCCGAGCAGGTCCACCTTCACGATGCCGAGCGCGGCGCAGTCGTCCTTGTCCCACTGCACCACGCTCCGTCCGGGCATGGTGGCCGGCTCGAGCGGGACGACGCCGTCGAGCCGGCCCTGGGCGATCACCATGCCCCCCGAGTGCTGGCCCAGGTGACGCGGCAGGTCCTGGATCGCGCTCCAGAGCCGGGCGAAGTGCTGGACGCGCGGCTCGGCCGGATCGCAGCCGGCCTCGCCGAGATGAGCGAGCAGGCTGTCCCCCGGCTCGTTGTACTCCCAGTTGCTCACGAGCTGGGAGAGGCGCTCGATCACGTCGGCGGGCAGGCCCAGCACCTTGCCGATCTCGCGGGCCGCGCTGCGCCCCCGGTAGGTGATCACGTTGGCGGTCATGGCCGCGCCCAGCCGCCCGTAGCGATCGTAGACGTACTGGATCACCTGCTCGCGGCGGTCCCCGCTCGGCAGGTCGAGGTCGATGTCCGGCCACTCCCCGCGCTCCTCGGAGAGGAAGCGCTCGAAGAGCAGCTCCATGCCCACCGGATCCACCGCGGTGAGGCCGAGGGCGTAGCACACCGCGCTGTTGGCCGCGGAGCCGCGTCCCTGCACCAGCACGTCGTGGGCCCCACAGTACTGCACCAGGTCCCAGACGATGAGGAAGTAGCCGGCCAGGTCGAGCCGGCCGATCAGGGCCAGCTCGTACTCGATCTGCCGCCGCGCCTTCTCGGCGAGCGGGCCCGAGCCGTAGCGGGTGCGCGCGCCCGCGTGGGCGAGCTCACGCAGGAAGCCGATCGGGGTCTCCCCGCGCGGCAGCGGGTAGTCCGGGAAGCGGTAGCCCAGGTCCTTCAGGGTGAAGCCGAGCCGCATGGCCAGTTCGCCGGTGTTCGCCACCGCCTCCGGGCAGTCGGAGAAGAGCCGCTCCATGGTGGCCCCGCTCTTCATGAAGTGCTCGCTGTTGCGCGCGAGCCGCCGGCCCGCCGCCTCGAGCGTGACGTGCTCGCGGATGCACGTGAGCACGTCGAGCAGCGGCCGGTCCCGTCGCGCGATCAGGCGGGGCTCGTTGGTGGCGAGCGGGCCCAGGCGCAGGCGCCGGGCCTCGGCGCGCAGCCACTCGTTGCGCGCTTCTTCCGGACGGCTCAGGTGCCGCTGCAGCTCCGCGAAGACGTTGAAGCGGCCGTAGATCGAGACGAGGCGCTCGAGCAGACGCCGGCCCGCGGGCGCGCCCTCGCGCTCGAGCACCGTCGCCACCGGCCCCCGCCCGCCGCCGGTGAGACAGACGAGCCCGCCCGCGAACTCGGCGAGCTCGTCGAGGGTGGCCGCGCCCTCGCCCTTCGCGGCCCGCATCTTGATCCGGGTGAGCAGGCGGCAGAGGTTCTGGTAGCCCTCGCGGTCCTCCACCAGCAGCGGCAGCCGGCTGCCGTCGGCCAGGGTGACCTCCGCGCCCACCCGCGCGGTGATGCCGAGCCGGGTGCAGGCGCGATAGAGCCGGGGCGCGCCGTACACGCCGTCGGCGTCCAGGAGCGCGATGCTCGACTGGCCGAGCGCGGCCGCCCGCTCGGCCAGCGCCTCCGGCAGGGCGGCCGCCTCGAGAAAGCTGAAGGCGCTCCGGGCGTGTAGCTCGACGAACATCGCTCAGAAGCGGCGGAAGTCGATGAGCCCGAGCAGCTCGGCGAAGCCGCCGGACAGGACGTGAGTCGGCCGGACGTCGGCCTCGCGGATCCCCTCCGAGCGGGCCATCATCACGGCCGACCAGTGCGTCACCCGGCGCAGCAGGGCGTAGCCCGGCCGGCTCCGGACGTCGCCGTATCGAGCGAAGACGTCCATCACGGAAGCGGCCTGGGCCATCGCGACGTCCTTGACGAGGCTGTCGCCCACGTAGCCCGCCCGGGCGGGCTCGGCGCCGACCTCGCGCAGGATCTCGAGCAGGACGGAGGCGTCGGGCTTCCACGCCCCTTCGCGCGTGTGGCGGTGGACCGTCTCGTGGAGGCGGTAGTGCTCGGGCGGGTAGCGCCGGATCCGCGACGGCGTCAGGCCCTCGGGGAGGGCGTGGTCGGGCAGCGAGTAGAGGTAGTCGAGCGCGCCGTCGAGGCCGAGGGTCCGCACCCGGTAGTCGGCGTAGTAGGCGCGGGACTCGGTGTAGGCCACGACGAGCGTCCCCGCGGCCCGGATCGTCCGCAGGGTGTCGAGGACGCCGGGGTAGAGCGTGAGGGTCCGGCGCCGCATCGTGCGGTAGGCCTCGATGGCAGCCGCGTACCGGGTCGGCAGCTCCTCCGGCGGGTGACGGGCGCGCAGCGACGGCAGCTCCTGGATCGCGAAGGCGTACTCGGTGGTGCCGTGGCGCTGGTGGATGGCGAAGAATTCCTGCTCGAGCGTCTCGCGCGGGACACCGCTGTCGGCGGTGAGCCGCTCGAGCATCGCGCCGAACGCGGCCTGCCACATCTCGAGCCAGTCGAAGAGAGTGTTGTCCATGTCCGTGACCAGGACCGTCACGGCGGGACGTCCGGGCGCGGCGCCCATCAGTCGTAGATGCCGGCGATGTGCCAGGCCGAGCCGTCGTGGGCCAGGCGGCAGAGCGTGCCGTCGGCCAGCTCCACGTCCCACTCGTCCTGCAGCCACGGCTGCGTGGTCCACCATTCACCCGACGAGCGCCACGGTCCCACGCCGGCGACGATGCGCCCCGCGAGGCGGCTCGAGCGCATCGCCACCGGGCGGCCGGAGGCGAGGGTCACCGCGGCGGGAGCCGGGGGGCGGAGACGGCGCAGGGCGAGGACGGGAGCCCTCACCCTGCCCTCTCCCCTGCGGGGAGAGGGAGAAGCATAGGCGCCCAGGCCCACGGCGTCGGGGCGATGGCTGTCGAGCAGCGCCGGGGCGCCGATGCGGTCCGAGCCCACCAGCGCCACCAGACGGTTCATGGTGGCCGCGAGGAACCGTGGGCTCGGACGTGAAGGATCGGTGAGCGACTCCTGGACCGCCCCCGCCCGGGTGGGCCGGGCCCGCAGGGTGAGGCCTTCGACGATGCCGCGAGGGGGCCGGGCCTCGAGGGCGAGCCGCAGCAGGCCCGTCACCGCAGCGGCCTCCGTCAGCGGCACGGCGGGGGTGAGCGCGCCCTCGTGAGCGCACCCACCCGCGAGCCGGCAGACCCACTCGAAGCCGTCGGCCGCGAGCCCGCGCGCGCCGAGGCGCCCGCAGAGCTGCGTGGCCAGCTCGCTCAGACGCTCCACCACCGGCTCGAGGGTCTCGAGCCCCCACTCGCACTCCACCGACTCCTCGAAGGCCGGCACCGGCCGCCAGGACGCCAGCGGGCGGGGGTCCTCCCCGCGGGCCAGCCGCTGGGCCTGGACGCCCTCGGCGCCGGCCCGCTCGAACAGCCCCGCGGTGGGCAGCGCGGCGAGCTCTCCGAGCGTGCGCAGCCCCCAGCGCGAGAGCCGGGTCGCCAGGGGCTCGGAGAGCGTGAGGAGCGCAAGCGGCGCCGTGGCCAGCGAGGCGGCGTCGCCTCCCGGCTCGACCACGGTCACGCCCGCTCCGAGGCGGGCGGCGGCCAGCGCCCCGAGGCGGCTCGCGGCGACGCCCACGCGAATCGCGAGCCCCACTGCGAAGGCGGCGTCACGGAGACGCTCGGCCAGCCGGGCGTCGTCGCCGAAGAGGCTCTGGAGCCCCGAGGCGTCGAGATAGATACAGCCGGCACCGGCGTCCTCCACCCGGGGTGAATGAGCGAGGGCGACCTGGAGGAGGGCGGCATGAGCTTGGAGCTCATTCGTCAGGAGTAGACAGGCGATGCGCGTCATTGGCTCAGCGTCCAGTCGAGGATCCAGCTCCCCTCACCCTGGAGCCCCTCACCTTGGAGCCCATCACCCTGCCCTCTCCCCAGAGGGGAGAGGGAGGAGTGGAGGCGGGAGCGGGAGATGGAGATCTCGGAGCGCAGGCCACCCAGCCGGGTGAGCGGCCGCAGCCCCATCCACTGGGGGGCCAGGCGCCGGGCGGCCAGCACGAGCGAGGCAGGGCTGCCCTCGCGATGCCGCTCGCTGCGCACGATCAGGGTGGTGCCGGTCCCTTCCACGGCGCGCTGGAGCCGGATACAGGCCGACGCGGGGATGGGGCCGAGGTCGTCCAGATCCAGGACGACCAGGGCAAAGCCCGGGCAGCGGGCGAGCAGATCGGCGGCGCTGAGCGCTACCCGCAGGTGACCGCCACAGCGCACCCAAAGCAGGGCGGAGAGATCGGCGCCCGCCGCGGCGGCGGAGTGAGGGTCGAGCGCATCCATCCCGTCCACGAGCGCCACCTGGCCACCCGTGCCCGAAGTCGTGATCCGGGCGATGAGGGCCAGGAGCAAGCTGCTGGCTCCGGAGGACCGGGGACCGACGATCTCGCTGAGCCGGCCCGGCGGGAACAAGCCGAGCAGGCCGTCGATCCCTTCGCGCTCCCACCCTGGCGGAGGTGAGGACCCGATCGGGATGCCCATCGAGACCGATTACACGTCACTTGTTTAGTATCTTTCAACAACAAGATACAGGGTAGCCGGGTAGATACGCCCACTAGCTGGAGGATACCCGGGGGCCGAAGCGCCCCCGCACCAGGGCCACGTAGGCCGCCACGTACACCAGCACCCCGCAGAGATACACCGGCGATCCCGACGCGTACCGGGCGAAGCCCTCGTACGCGAAGATGCTGAGGAAGATCCCGGACGGCGCCATCAGCAGGGCCGCGATAATCCGAGGGGTCGACCCCCGCGTCACCGCCCAGGGCGCCAGCAGCAGGCCCGCCTGCGAGACGAGCCCCATCACCCCGAAGATGGCCAGGCTGATCAGGTCGGTGCGCTCGGGCTCGGACATGCGCCCGAAACCGTACGCCGACGTCGCGAAGGCGGCCGCGAGCGACAGGCCGGTCAGCCAGGTCAGCACGAAGAACACCGCGAGCACGCCCGGACGATCAGCCAAGCCAGGGCATCTCGACGCGGCGGCGCGCCTCGAAGGCCTCGATCGCCGGAAGCTGCTCGAGGGTCAGGGCCAGCTCGTCCCGGCCCGTGAGCAGCCCGTGCTTGCGGAAGGCGTCCACCTCGAACCGGATCGGCGGGCCGTCGGCTCCGGCGATCGTCTGGGCCTCGAGGTCCACCGTCAGGCGGGTCCCGGGCCGCGCCGCGAGCGCGTCCCGCAGCCCGCTCGCGGTCTCGCCCGGCACCACGATGGCGAGCGCACCGTTCTTGAAGCAGTTCTCGAAGAAGATGTCGCCGAAGCTCGGCCCGATCACCACCCGGATGCCGTGATCCAGGAGGGCCCACACCGCCATCTCGCGCGAGGAGCCGCAGCCGAAGTTCTCCGCGGTCACCAGGATCCGGGCCTCGCGATACGCGGGGCGGTTCAGCACGAAGTCGGCCCGCTCCCCGCCGTCCGCGCCGAAGCGCACGTCGTGGAACAGAAGCGGGCCGAAGCCGCTCTCGCGGGGCCGCCGCAGGAAGCGCGCCGGGATGATCCGGTCGGTGTCGATGTTGGGCAGATCCATCGGCGCGGCCACCGCGGTGAGGCGGGCGAAGGGCTCCATCCGTCGCCTCAGCCGAGCGTCCGCACGTCGGTGAGCCGCCCGGTGACCGCGGCGGCCGCGGCCATCGACGGGCTCATGAGGTGGGTGCGCGCTCCCCGCCCCTGGCGGCCCTCGAAGTTGCGGTTGGAGGTGCTGGCCACCCGCTCGCCCGCCGCCGCGGTGTCGCCGTTCATGCCCACGCACATCGAGCACCCGGGCTCGCGCCACTCGAAGCCCGCGTCGGTGAAGATCCGGTCGAGCCCCTCGGCCTCGGCCGCGCGCTTGACCGCGCCCGAGCCCGGGACCACCCACGCGGGCACCGCCGCGCGGCGGCCCCGGGCGATCCCGGCGGCGGCGCGCAGGTCCTCCAGCCGGCTGTTGGTGCACGAGCCGATGAACACGCGGCTCACCGGGGTGCCCGCGAGCGGGGCGCCCGCGCGGAGCTCCATGTAGGCGAGCGCGCGCTCCATGCTCGCCCGGCGCGCCGGATCGCCCACCGCGGCGGGATCCGGGACGCGCCCGGTGATCGGCAGCGCGTCCTGCGGGCTCGTGCCCCAGGTGACGGTGGGGGCGATCAGGGCCGCGTCGAGGGCGATCTCCCGATCGAAGATGGCGTCGGGATCGGAGGGCAGCGTCCGCCAGTGGGCGAGCGCCCGGCCCCACAGGTCCCCGCGCGGAGCGAACGGCCGGCCCTCGAGATAGGCGAACGTGGTCTCGTCGGGCGCCACCATGCCCGCGCGGGCGCCGGCCTCGATCGACATGTTGCAGACCGTCATGCGCTCGTCCATCGACATCGCGCGGATGACCGGCCCCGCGTACTCGAGCGCGTATCCCACCCCGCCGCCCGCGCCGATCCGGGCGACGATCGACAGGATCACGTCCTTGGCCATCACCCCGAAGGGCCGCGTGCCGGTCACCGTGATCCGCATCACGCGCGGCTTCCGCTGCCAGAGGCACTGGGTGGCCAGCACGTGCTCCACCTCCGTCGAGCCGACGCCGAAGGCGAGCGCCCCGAACGCCCCGTGGGTCGCGGTGTGCGAGTCCCCGCACACGAGCAGGATGCCGGGCTGGGTCACCCCCTGCTCCGGGCCAATCACGTGGACGATGCCCTGCCGCGGCTCGCCGCGGCCGAAGAACGTGATGCCGAGCCGGCCGGTGTGGCGGCCGAGATCCGCGACCATCCGGCGCACCTCGGGGTCCGCGATCTCCCCACCACCCGGAGCGGTCGGCACGTAGTGGTCGGCGGTGGCCACGCACGCCTCCGGCCGGCGCACCGCGCGGCCCTTCTTCTCCAGCCGTCCGAAGGCGTGGGTGGAGCCCTCGTGCAGCAGGTGACGGTCGACGTAGAGCAGGGCCTGGCCGCCCGGCCCCTTCGCCACCACGTGGCGGCTCCAGATCTTCTCGAACATCGTGCGGGACATCAGCGGGCCGCGAACTTCTCCTCGATCCCGTGCCACCAGTCGAAGCCGACGCGGCGGAAGATGTCCATCGGGCTCAGCACCGGGCCGGGCTGCCAGTCGGTGCCGTGCTCCTTGAGGTATGCGAGCGACTTCTCCATCGCGGGCACCGCGGCCGCCATGCACACCGCCGGGAAGATGACCATCTTGAACCCGATGCGCTCGAGCTCGGCCACCTTGATCGCGGGGGTCTTGCCGCCGATGACCATGTTGGCCAGCAGCGGGGCCTTGATCTCCCGGGCGACCCGGCGGATCTCGTCCTCGGTCTGGGGCGCCTCGAAGAAGATCACGTCGGCGCCCGCCGCCGCGTAGCGGTTGCCGCGGTCGATGGCGTCGTCGAGCGAGGTGACCGCGCGGGCGTCGGTGCGGGCGATGATGACGAAGTCGGGGTCGGTGCGGTACTCGGAAGCGGCGCGGATCTTGTCGCAGAACTCCTCGGTCGGGATCACCTGCTTGCCCGCGATGTGCCCGCACTTCTTGGGCGCCACCTGGTCCTCGATGTGGAGTCCCGCCACCCCCGCCTTCTCGTACTCGCGCACGGTGCGGACCACGTTGAGGGCGTTGCCGTAGCCGGTGTCGGCATCCGCGATCACCGGCAGCGAGACCGCG
This sequence comes from Candidatus Methylomirabilota bacterium, assembly GCA_035312605.1. Lineage (GTDB taxonomy): Bacteria > Methylomirabilota > Methylomirabilia > Rokubacteriales > CSP1-6 > CAMLFJ01. Next base: position 7,280 of record DATGBR010000250.1, on the reverse strand, counting down.
GAGGCGAGATGTCCCGCGTGGTTGGCCATCTCGGTCAGCGTGGCCAGGCCCAGGTCGGGCTGGCCCAGGTGCGAGGCGGCGGTGCCCGCGCCGGTCATGTACACCGCCTGGAAGCCGGCCGCCTCGATCAGGCGCGCGGAGAAGCCGTCGTAGGCGCCGGGCGCGACGATGATGCCGGGAGCCTGGAGCATCTGACGGAGACGTGTCGTGGTACGCATGGGCAGGAACCTTTCCCGGGCGCTCGGCCCGACGGGAACTGCGCGGCCAGCTGAGGCTCGCCTGCGCGGGTGATTGTTGTACAATCCCGCACGGGCTGTCAACCAAACCGGAGCCGAGCCAATGCCATTCGCCGACGTCGCCGGGGTCAGACTGTTCTACGAGGAGACGGGCGAGGGCGCACCCCTGATCTTCGTCCACGAGTTCGCGGGCGACTACCAGAGCTGGCACCTGCAGGTGCGCTTCTTCGCCCGCCGCTACCGCACGATCGCCTACAACGCGCGCGGCTACCCGCCCTCGGACGTGCCGGACAAGCCCGAGGCCTACTCGCAGGACCGGGCCGCCGATGACATCCTCGGGGTCCTCGACCACCTGAAGATCTCGAAGGCACACATCTGCGGGCTGTCGATGGGCGGCTACGCGGTGCTGCACTTCGGGCTGCGCCACCCCCAGCGCGCGCTCTCGCTCACGGTGGCGGGCGCGGGGTACGGCAGCGTGCCCGGCGAGCGCGAGCGCTTCCGCAAGGACGTCGACGAGACGGCCCGGCGCTTCGAGACCGACGGCATGGTGGGCGTGGCCGGCTTCTACACCAAGGGCCCCACCCGGGTGCAGTTCATGGACAAGGACCCGAAGGGCTGGCAGGAGTTCTACGACCAGTTCGCGGCGCAGTCCGCGAAGGGCCACGCCCTGACGATGCGCGGCGTGCAGATGTCGCGGCCGTCCATCTTCGACCTCGAGGCGGCGATAAGCCGTCTGGAAGTCCCGACCCTGATCATGACCGGCGACGAGGACGACCCGTGCCTCGAGCCCGCCATCTTCATGAAGCGCAAGATCCGGTCTTCCGGTCTCGTGGTCATCCCCAAGGCCGGCCACACCATCAACCTCGAGGACCCCGACCTCTTCAACCGCGCGCTGCTCGACTTCCTCACCGCGGTGGACGCCGGCCGCTGGCCGCTCCGCAACCCGCAGTCGCAGACCGGCTCGGCCATCATGCCGGCAGGAGGATCGCGATGACGCTGCCGCTCGAGCCCTACACCGTGATCGACCTCACCCGCGCCCGCTCGGGCCCCACCTGCGTGCGCCAGCTCGCGGACATGGGCGCGAGCGTGGTGCAGATCTCGGCGCGCGAGGACGTGGAGGGCGACTTCCCCCGGCGCGGCTTCGACTCGCAGAACCTCCACCGCAACAAGCGCTCGCTCACCCTCGACCTCAAGTCGCCGCGGGGCATCGAGATCATCCACAAACTCGTGAAGAAGGCCGACGTGGTGGTGGAGAACTTCCGGCCCGACGTCAAGACGCGCCTCGGCATCGACTACGAGACGCTCTCCCGCATCAACCCGCGCCTGATCTACGGCAGCATCTCGGGCTTCGGCCAGGACGGGCCCTATCGCGACCGGCCGGGCTACGACCAGATCGCGCAGGGCATGGGCGGGCTCATGTCGATCACCGGCCTGCCCGGCCAGGGCCCAGTGCGCGTGGGCATCCCGGTGGCCGATCTGACCGCGGGCATCTTCCTGGCCCAGGGCATCCTGGTGGCCCTGCTCGAGCGCGAGCGGTCGGGCCGCGGCCAGTGGGTGCACACCTCGTTGCTCCAGGCGATGGTCACCATGCTCGACTTCCAGGCCGCGCGCTGGCTGATCGGCCACGAGATCCCGCCCCAGGCCGGCAACGACCATCCGACCGCCATCCCCACCGGCGTGTTCAAGACCGCGGACGGGCACCTCAACATCGCGGCCTCCGGCCAGCACATGTTCCGGCGGCTCTGCGAGGCCCTCGGCACCGAGCCGCTGCTCGAGGACCCGCGCTTTCGCACCGCCCCGGACCGGTCGAAGAACCGCAAGGCGCTCGCGGTCGAGCTGGAGAAGGGATTCGCCAAGCGCACCACCCAGGAGTGGGTCGAGGTGCTCAACGCCAAGGGCGTGCCCTCGGGGCCGATCCTCGATGTCAAGCAGGTCTACGAGGACGAGCAGATCCGCCACCTCAAGATGGCGGTGCCGGTGAAGCACCCGGCGCTCGGCGAGGTCCTCGTGCAGGCGCCGCCGGTCACGCTCTCGCGCACCCCGGGAGCGATCCGCACCCACGCCCCCGACACCGGCGAGCACAACGACCAGATCCTCACCGAGCTGGGCTACTCCCCGGCCGACATCGACAGCCTGCGCAACGACAAGGTGATCTGACAGGAGAGCCACGTGAGAGAGAACGCGCTGAAGAAGATCTGGGCCAAGGGCGAGGCGGTGGTGAACGGGTGGCTGTCCATCCCGAGCGGCTTCTCGGCCGAGGTGATGGCCCACCAGGGCTTCGACTCGCTGACCATCGACATGCAGCACGGCGTCGTCGACTACCAGGTGGCGGTGAGCATGCTCCAGGGCATCTCAACGCTGGGCGTGGTGCCGCTGGCCCGCGTGCCGTGGAACGACCCCGCGCGACTCATGAAGATCCTCGACGCGGGCGCCTACGGGGTCATCTGCCCCATGATCAACACCGCGCAGGAGGCGGAGGCGATGGTTCGGGCGTGCAAGTACCCGCCGCGCGGCTTCCGCAGCTGGGGCCCGGTGCGCGCCTCGCTCTACGCCGGCTCCGACTACGGCGACCACGCCAACGTCGAGACCATCGTGATGCCGATGATCGAGACCGCGGAGGCCCTCAAGAACCTGGACGAGATCCTGAGCGTGGACGGCGTCGACGCGATATACGTGGGCCCCTCCGACTTGAGCCTGGCCATGGGCCTCAAGCCCCGCCTCGACCAGACCGACCCGCCGGTCGTGGACGCCCAGAAGAAGATCGCGGCGGCCTGCAAGCGGCACGACGTGATCGCGGGCATCCACAACGCCACCGCGGCCTACTCGCTCAAGATGATCGCGGAGGGCTACCAGTTCGTGACGATCGCGAGCGACAGTCGCTTCATGGCCGCCAAGGCCGCGGAGGAGGTGGGCGTCGTGCGCAAGACCGGCACCAAGGCGGGAAAGCTGCCGGCCTACTAGTGCCGGCCCGGCTGGACGGCGCGCTGCTCGACCGGGCGCGCGCCCACCTGGCCGCCTTCGAGCGGCTCGCCCTACCCGACGACGGACGGCGCCGCGCCGCGGTGGCCGAGGTGCTGCTGCCCGACGAGGACGGCCGCCCGTGCTTCCTCATTACCCGGCGGGCCGCGACGCTGCGCCAGCACACCGGGCAGTGGGCGCTGCCAGGCGGTCGCGTCGACGCGGGCGAGACCGCGGAGCGCGCGGCGCTGCGCGAGCTGCAGGAGGAGGTCGGCCTCACCCTCCACGAGAGCACCGTGCTGGGCGTGCTGGACGACTACGGCACCCGCTCGGGCTACATCATCACTCCGGTGGTGGTGTGGGCCGAGCCCGATCACGAGCTGGTGCCGAACCCGGCCGAGGTCGCGAAGATCTTCCGGGTGCCGCTCGACGATCTGGAAGGCCCGGACGTGCCGCGGCTCATCAGCATCCCGGAGAGCGACCGGCCGGTGATCCAGCTCCCGCTGCTGGGCACGCTGATCCACGCGCCGACCGCGGCGGTGCTCTACCAGATGCGCGAGGTGGTCGTCCACGGACGGCCCACGCGTGTGAACCATTTCGAGCAGCCCGTGTGGGCCTGGCGCTGAGGCGCCGGGCGCTCCGGGCGGAGGGAGCCCCATGGGAGTCCTCGACGGTCAGGTCGCGATCATGACGGGCGGCGGCAGCGGCATCGGCCGCTCGGCGGCGCTGATGCTGGCCGCCGAGGGCGCGCAGGTGGTGGTGGCGGGCCGGCGCAAGGCGCCGCTCGACGAGGTGGTCGGCGAGATCGCGAAGGCGGGCGGCCGCGCGGTGGCGCGCCCCTGCGACGTGGAGAAGGCGGCGGAGGCGCGCGCCCTCGCGGAGTGGACGATCGCCCAGTATGGCCGCGTCGACATCCTGGTCAACAACGCCGGGCACTCGAGCCGGGCGCGCAACATCCGCTGGGTCGGGCAGGAGGAGTGGGACAGCGTGCTGGCGGTGAACCTCACCGGGGTCTACGCGCTCACCCAGGCGGTGCTCCCGAGCATGATCGAGCGCGGCGGCGGCACCATCATCACGATCAGCTCGCTCGCCGCACTGCGACCCGGCCTGATCGGCGGCGCGCCCTACGGGGCGGCTAAGGCCGCAGTGCTCAACCTCATGGGCCACGTCCACAACGTGCTGCGCGACAAGGGCATCCGCGCCACCACCATCATGCCCGCCGAGGTCGACACCCCGATCCTCGACAACCGGCCACTCCGGCCCGACGCCATGGCGCGCTCGACCATGATGCACGCCGACGACGTCGCCCGCGCCATCCTCCTCTGCGCGACCCTACCACCCCGCACCGTGATCGAGACCATGGTGATGAGCCCGACGATCCTTCGGGACCAGAGCCAGGACATCAAGGTCGCCCGCGACGAGGGGGCGCCGCCGGGCGCGAGGTAGGCCGACGCAGCTCAGCCCGCGCCCGGCCCCGCGGTCGGGCCGATCGAGGCCTGCTGCACGTGGTTGCGGAAGCCGATCGGATCGCGCACCCGGCGGAAGACCTCGCGGGCGCCCCCGGTGCCGGTCACGGTGAGATCCCCGTAGCCGAGCATGCGGCCCATCAGCCCCTGCTGCACGCCGATGGTCTCCACCTTGGTCAACAACAGCTCGGTGGTGTAGCGCGAGATCAGGCCCACCTTGAGGATGAGGCGGCTGCTGGTCACCGCGAACTCGGAGGTCATCAGCTCCACGTAGTGCACGAGGCCCCAGACGAGCCCGATCAGGGTGACGCTGGCGCCGAGCATCCAGAGCCAAGGCGGATCCTGCACCCGTCGCAGCACCACCATCAGCGCGATCCCGCCCAGCACGACGAGCGCCGGCTTCAAGAAGAGCACCCAATGCAGCCGCGTCTTGTACACGACGTGCTCGCCCGCCAGCAGGTGCCGCTCGACGTATCCCACGCGGTGAGCCTACCTCTCTACCGGTAGTCGCGGTGCCAGAGATCGAGGTACTCGGTGGCGTTGCGGAGAATGTCGTCGAGCTCGTCCTGGCTCATCTTGCGCACCGGCTTGGCCGGCACGCCCATCACGAGCCAGCCCGCGGGTACCACCTTGCCGGGGGGCACCACCGCCCCCGCGCCGACCTGGGCCCACTCCTCGACCACCGCGCCGGTCAGCACCACCGCCCCGATGCCGATCCGCACGTTGTCCATCACGGTGCACGCGTGGACCACCGCCCGGTGGCCGATGGTCACGTTGGCGCCCACGATGCACGGGAACTCGGGGGTGACGTGCAGCACCGAGTTGTCCTGCACGTTGGAGTTGCGGCCGAGCGTGACGTAGTTGTCCTGGTCGCCCCGCAGCACCGTGAAGGGCCACACGCTCGCGCCCGCCTCGATGGTCACGTCGCCGATGACCTGGGCCGCCGGGTCCACGTAGGCCTCCGGGTGCACCCGCGGCGTGCGCCCCGGCACCGAGCGGATCATTTGCCGGTCCACCGAGCCTTGCGCTTGTCGAGGAACGCGCGAACCCCCTCGCGGAAGTCGGCGCTCATGTAGGTGGTGGCGATCAGGTCCTCGTCGTCCGGCAGGGCCCGGCTCGCGGCCAGACGGCGGATCGACTCCTTGGTCACCCAGAGCGTGATCGGCGCGTGCTCGGCCAGCTGATGGGCGAGGGCGGCCACCCGCGCCCCGATCTGATCGGCGGCCACGACCTCGTGCACGTAGCCGGCCGCGTGCGCCTCCTCGGCGGTGAGCAGGCGCGCGGTGAAGATCAGCTCCTTCAGGCGCGAGGGCCCGAACACGTCGACGAAGCTCGCGTAGGCGGCCATCGACAGGCAGTTGCCGAGCGTGCGCGCGATCGGGGCCCCGAATCGCGCGTCGGGGGTGGCGACGCGCAGGTCGCAGGCGGTGGCGATGCGGAAGCCGCCCCCCACCGCGAACCCCTGGACCTGGGCGATCACCGGCTTGCGCACGGCCTCGAGGCGCGCGATGCGCTTGTCGCCGTCGCGCTCGTAGGCGATGCCGTCCTCGGCCCGGTCGAAGACCTTGAACTGGCTGATGTCCGTCCCCGCGACGAACGCCTTGCCGCCGGCGCCGCGCAGCACGAGCACGCGCACCGAGTCGTCGGCGTCCACCTCCTCGCAGACCTGGTAGAGCCGGTCGTACATGCCCCAGGTCAGCGCGTTGCGCGCCTCGGGGCGATTGAAGGTCAGCGTGACCACCGGCCCGTCGCGGGTCACCAGGGTCTCGTCTTGCGTCGGCACGGCGCGCGCCTCCTCGGCTGCAGCGGTGTGAATCGCCGCATCGTAACACGCCCGTCTCGCGTAGCATCGAGCGCGTGCCCCGACCCGCCGGCCTCATCCTCGACTACGGCAACGTGCTGAGCCGCGCGCAGGAGCAGACGTGGATGGACGGGGCAGCGCGCCGGCTCGGCGGCGACGCCGCCGCCTTCCGCGCCGCCTACTGGCAGCACCGGCACGCCTACGACTCCGATCTCCCCGCCGCCGCGTACTGGCAGCGCGTGGTGGCCGCCGCGCGCCCCGGCGCACTCGTCTCCCGCGATCTGGCGTGGCTGATCGCCTCCGACGTCGCCTCGTGGACCGTCTATCACGACGAGGTCTGGGCGCTCGCCGCCCGCTTCCGTGCCGGGGGCGGGCGCACCGCGTTCCTCTCCAACAGCGGCCCGGAAGTCATGGCGCGCGTGCGCGCCGACCACCCGCTGGAAGCGCTCTTCGACGCGGTCGTGATCTCCTGCGAGGTCGGGCTCGCGAAGCCGGATCCGCGCATCTTCCGGCTCTGCCTGGAGCGGCTCGGCCTGTCGGCGCCCGCCGCGCTCTTCGTGGACGATCGCGCGGACAACGTCGAGGCCGCCGCGTCGGTGGGGCTGCGGACTCTCCAGTTCGAGGGCCCGGACGCGCTCGAGCGGCTACGCGCCCTGGTCCGCTAGGCGGCCAACCTGGGCAATTCCCTTCTTCGCATGGGGGGAGGCTTCCAGACGCAACCTTTGCGGAGCCCGTCCAACATCGTGATTTTCCGATACGACAACCGTGGTGTGGCTCTTGCGTTGCGGTTGATCGTGGTCCACGACGGATCCCGACAGG
>DATGBR010000249.1:0-7247 GCA_035312605.1 Candidatus Methylomirabilota bacterium | reverse complement strand
CGAGAACCAGCCGCTCAAGAACGAGACCTTCGCCAAGCTCGACCGGATCTGCCCGCCGCACGCGCTGCTCGCCTCGAACACGTCGTCCTGCAACATCACCGCGATGGCCGCCGCCACCAAGCGGCCGGGCCAGGTGCTGGGGCTGCACTTCTTCAACCCGGTGCCGCTCATGAAGCTGGTGGAAGTGGTGCAGACCATCCTCACCGACGAGAAGAGCGTGCTCGCCGCCTACGAGTGGGTGCAGGCGGTGGCCAAGATGCCGGTGCGGGCCAAGGACTCCACCGCGTTCATCGTGAACCGGTTGCTGGTGCCGTACCTGCTCGACGCCATCCGGGTATACGAGGGCGGCCTCGCCACCCTCGAGGACATCGACCAAGCCATGAAGCTCGGCTGCGGCTATCCGATGGGGCCCTTCACTCTCCTCGACCTGGTCGGGCTCGACACCACCATGTTCGTCGCCGAGGTGATGTTCGACGAGTACCGCGAGCCCCGCTACGCGCCCCCGCCGCTCCTCAAGCGCATGGTGATGGCCGGTCAGCTCGGTCGGAAGAGCGGTAAAGGGTTCTACGACTACGCGAAGAAGTAAGACCGCGAGACCGGCGTGAACAATCTCTTCTACCTCACCGACGAGCAGCGCGCGGTCCGGGATCTGGCCCGCGAGATCGCCCGCGAGCGCATCGCGCCGCTGGCCGCTCACGTGGACGAGACCGGCGAGTATCCTCACGAGCAGCTCAAGCTGCTCGGCCAGCAGGGATTGATGGGCCTGCACATCCCGGAGGCGTACGGCGGGAGCGCGGCCGGCTCGCTCGCCTTCTGCCTGGCCGCCGAGGAGGTGGCGTGGGCCTGCGCCTCGACGTCCACCATCTTCCTGGTCCAGAACCTCGGGGGCTACCCGATCATCTTCGGGGGCAGCGAGGAGCAGAAGCGGCGCTACCTGCCCAAGCTCGCCTCCGGGGAGATGACCGCGGCTTTCTCGCTCTCCGAGCCCGGCTCGGGCTCCGACGCGGCGGCCATGACGTGCCGCGCGGTGCGCAAGGGCGACCGCTACGTGCTGAACGGCTCCAAGATGTGGGTGACCAACGGCTCGCACGCGGGCGTCATCACCGTGTTCGTCACCACCGAGCCCGGCCAGCGGGCCAAGGGCGTCACCGCGCTCCTGGTGGAGCCGGGCCTGAAGGGCTTCACGGTGGGCAAGCCCGAGCGCAAGCTCGGCATCCACGGCTCGCCCACGGTGGCGCTCCACTTCAGCGACTGCGAGGTGCCGGTGGAGAATCGGCTCGGCGCCGAGGGCGACGGCTTCAAGTTTGCGATGAAGACCCTCGAGCAGTCGCGCCCCACCATCGGCGCCCAGGCGGTGGGCATCGCCCAGGCCGGGCTCGACGCGTCGGTGGCCTATGCGAAAGAGCGGCGGGCGTTCGATCAGCCCATCGCCCAGTTCCAGGGCCTCCAGTTCATGCTCGCGGACATGGCGATGGCGGTCCACGCCTCGCGCCTGGTGGTGCACCACGCGGCCGGCCTCATCGACCACGGGATCACCGGCACCGCGCTCGAGGCCTCGGTGGCGAAGTGCCTGGCCTCCGATACCGCCATGAAGGTGACCACCGACGCGGTGCAGATCTTCGGCGGCTACGGCTACACCCGCGAGTTCCCGGTCGAGCGCTTCATGCGCGACGCCAAGATCACCCAGATCTACGAAGGCACGAACCAGATCCAGCGCGTGGTCATCGCTCAGCAGCTCCTGGGCAAGTCCTGACCGTCATCCCATCACGGAGGAGTCGATGAGCGATCGCCGAGGCCCGTCCCGGGTGCACCGCCGCACGTTCCTGAAAGTGGGTCTGAAGGCTGCGGGGACCGCCGCCGGCGCCGCCGCCCTGGGCTTCCCAGCGGTGCTGCGCGCCCAGGTCCCCACCTTCAAGGTCGGGACCGTTCACCCGGTGACCGGCCCCCTCGCCGAGCCCGGCCAGGCCTGCCGGCTCGGGGCGCAGATGGCGGCCGACGCCATCAACGCGGCGGGCGGAATCAAGTCGCTCAATGGGATGAAGATCGACCTCATCGTGGGCGACACCCAGACGAAGCCGGACGTCGGACGGACCGAGGCGGAGCGGGTGATCAACCAGGGCGCCCAGATGCTGATGGGCTCCTTCGACTCCGGCTCGACCCAGGCGATCGTCCCGGTGGCCCAGCAGCGTCGCGTCCCGTTCCTGGTCGACATCGCGGCCGCCGACCCGATCACCGCGAACGTGGCGAAGGCGGTGAAGGAGGGCCAGCAGAAGGTCCAGTACGTCTACCGGAACTTCCCGACCGGCTCGTCGTTCGGCAAGAAGGCGGTCCAGTACTTCTCCGAGCTCTTTCAGGAAGCCAAGGTCTCCCCGAAGCGGGTGGTGCTGATGTACTGCAACGACCTCTTCGGCCAGAACAACGCCAAGGGCTTCCAGGCCGCCCACGCCGCGGCCAAGCCCGGCTGGGAGATCGTCGACGTGATCCCGTGGCCGGAGCCGCCCCAGGACCTCTCCACCGAGGTGTCGCGGGCCAAGGCGGCCAAGCCCGACATCATCGCGCCGATCACCCGGCCGGCGAGCGCGCAGCTGCTGCTGCCCGAGATCCGCAAGCAGCGGCTCGACATCATGGGCGTCGTGGGCCCGGGGAGCCCCGGCCTCTACGAGGCGGGCCAGATCGCGGTGCTCAAGGAGGATCTGGAGTACGTGCTGAACAGCACGCCCTGGGCCAACTTCCGGAATCCGCGGACCCAGAAGGTGGCCGAGGAGTTCCTCAAGCGCTCCCAGGGCAAGACCTTCGATACGAACTCCGGCTACTCCTACGACGGGGTGACCCTGATCGCGGACGTGCTGGAGCGGGCCAAGTCGACCGATCCCGACGCCATCGTGGAGGCCCTCCGCAAGTCCAACTGGACGGGCGGCCTCATGCAGTACGCGGGGCCGGTGGTCTTCAACGAGATCGGCGACAATCCGAACGCGGTCACCACCGTGATCCAGATCCTGGGCGGCAAGCCGGTCGCGGTCTGGCCCCGGGAGGCCGCGGTCCAGAAGTTCGTCTTCCCGCGTCCGAAGGCGTAGCCGCCTGGACCCGGCGCTCATCGCCCAGGGCCTGCTCAGCGGGCTCCTGTTCGGAGGTGTTTACAGCCTCATGGCGGTGGGGCTCACCCTCATCTTCGGGGTGATGCGGGTGGTGAACTTCGCCCACGGCGACATGATGGTGTGGGGGATGTACCTCGCCTGGCTCCTGGCGACCCGGGCCGGGATCGACCCGTACGTCGGGTTCGTGGCGTGCGCGGCCGCTCTCTTCCTGCTGGGAGTCGTGATCCAGCGCGTCCTGGTCGACCGCGTCGTGGACGCCCCCCACGAGATGCAGATCCTCCTGATGCTGGGCGTGGCCCTGGTGCTGGAGAACGCGGCGCTGGTGGCCTTCGGTCCCGACCCGCAGCGGGTGCGCTCGCCGCTCCGCGCCGCCACCATCTGGCTCGGGCCAATCTTCGTGGACGTGGCCCGGCTGGTGACCTTCGGGCTCGCGATGGTTCTCACCCTCGCGCTCTATCTCTTTCTGACCCGCACCGATCTCGGGCGCACCATGCGGGCGGCCGCCGACAACGCCTACGGGGCCCGGGTCATCGGGGCCGACGTGCGGCGCGTCTACGCGGTGGCGTTCGGCATCGGGGCGGCCTGCGTGGGAGCGGCGGGGGCGCTGGTCTCGCCGATCGTGCCCTTCCAGCCCGCGGGCGGGCTCGGGCTCTCCGTCGCCTCGTTCAATATCGTGATCATCGGCGGCATGGGCAGCCTGCCGGGCGCATTCCTGGGCGGCCTGCTCGTCTCGGTGGCCGAGTCGCTCGGCGCGGTGTTCCTGAGCCCGTCGATGAAGGAGCTGGTGAGCTTCTCGCTGCTCATCGTCATCCTGCTCTTCCGTCCCGCCGGCCTCTTCGGGCGGCCCGCGTCGTGAAGTGGCTCGTCGCGGCCGCAATCGCGCTCCTGCTCGCGCTGCCGCTCTGGCTCAACTCCTACGCGGTCACCGTGTTCATCTTCATCTTCTTCTACGCCTTCCTCGGCCAGGCCTGGAACATCGTGGGCGGCTACGCGGGCCAGCTCTCGGCCGGTCACGCCGCCTTCGTCGGCATCGGGGCCTACGCCTCCGCGCTGCTCTCCGCCCAGGCCGGGCTCACCCCGTGGATCGGGATGCTGGTGGGCGGGGTGCTCGCCGCCGTGCTCGGCACCGTGGTCGGCTACCTGGGCTTCCGGTTCGGGCTGCGCGGCTTCTACTTCGTCCTCCTGACGGTGGCGTTCGCGGAGGTCTGCCGCATCGTGGCGCTCAACACCGACGCGGTGGGCGGCGCGCTCGGCTTCTACATCACGTTCACCGGCAACCCACGGCAGTTCCAGTTCCAGGACAACCGCGCCTACTACTACGTCGCGCTCGGCCTGATGCTCGTGGCCACCGGCCTCGTGGCCGCCATCGAGCGGCGTCGCTTCGGGGCCTACCTGATCGCGATCCGCGAGGACGAGCAGGCGTGCGAGGCGCTCGGGGTGAACACCTTCCGCTACAAGATGCTCGCGATGGTAGTCTCCTCGTTCCTCACCGGGGTGGGGGGCACGTTCTACGCCTTCTACCTCTTCTCGCTCCAGCCCAACTCGGTGTTCGGCATCCCGCTCTCGGTCGAGATCGTGATCCGCCCGATCGTGGGCGGGGCGGGCACCGTGCTCGGCCCGATCCTCGGTTCGTTCATCCTGAGCCCACTCGCGGAGGCCTCGCGGATCTACTTTGGGCAGGGGAGCTGGTCGGGCGCCCACCTGATCGCGTATGGTCTGCTGCTGATCGCGGTGGTGCTGTTCCTGCCCCAGGGGGCGTATCCCGCCCTGCGCCGCCTCTGGGTGAAGGCCGCCCGATGAGCCCGGCCGGCATGCCGACGAGCGGCGTCCCACCGCTGCTCGAGGTCCGAGGAATCGGCAAGCGGTTCGGCGGCCTGCAGGCGGTGCGCGATCTCTCTTTCGACATGGTCCGCGGCGAGGTGCTGGGACTCATCGGGCCCAACGGAGCGGGCAAGACCACGGTCTTCCACCTGCTCTCCGGCTTCCTGGCCCCGGATCGCGGCGACGTCCGCTTCGACGGCCGATCGCTCGCCGGGCTCAAGCCGCACGCCATCTGCCGGCTCGGCCTGGCCCGCACATTCCAGATCGTGCGCCCCTTTCCGCACCTCTCGGTGCGGGAGAACGTGAGGGTGGGCGCGCTCGCGCGTCGGCCCCAGATGGCGGAGGCGCGCCGGCGAGCGGAGGCGGTGATCGACCAGGTGGGGCTGGGGGCCAAGGCCGGCCACCCGGCGGCCGGGCTCACTCTCTCCGAGCGCAAGCGGCTCGAGCTGGCCCGCGCGCTCGCCACCGAGCCCACCCTGCTGCTGCTCGACGAGGTCATGGCCGGGCTCAACCCGACCGAGATCGAGGCGATCGTGACGCTGGTCCGCGGCATCCACGCGTCCGGCATCTCGATCCTCCTCATCGAGCACAACATGCGCGCGGTCATGAGCCTCTCCCACCGCATCGTGGTCCTGAGCTTCGGCGAGAAGATCGTGGAGGGCCCGCCGGCCGTGGTCGCCAACCACCCGCGCGTCATCGAGGCCTACCTCGGCGAGGAATATGTCCACGCTCCTGCGCGTTGACGGCATCGAGGTCGGCTACGGCGACCTGACCGCGGTCCGCGACGTCTCGCTCGAGGTGCGCGAGGGCGAGGCGGTGGCGCTGATCGGGGCCAACGGCGCGGGCAAGACCACCACGCTCCGCGCGGTCTCCGGGCTCCTCCCGCTCCGCCGGGGCCGGATCGAGTTCGAGGGCCAGCGTCTCGACGGGCTCGGCCCGGCCGAGATCGTGGCCCGCGGCATCGCGCACGTGCCGGAGGGCCGCCAGCTCTTCCCGACCATGACGGTGCGGGAGAACCTGGAGCTGGGCGCGCGCACGCGCGCCGCCCGCGCGGCCCGGGTCGAGACGCTCGAGCGCGTCTTCGAGCTGTTCCCCCGTCTCCGGGAGCGGAGCGTCCAGCTCGCGGGCACGCTCTCGGGCGGGGAGCAGCAGATGTGCGCGATCGGCCGGGGCCTCATGTCCCGCCCCCGCCTGCTCATGCTGGACGAGCCGAGCCTCGGCCTGGCCCCGGTCCTGGTGAAGGCGATCTTCGAGGACCTGGGGCGCATCAACGGGCAGGGGCTCACCGTCCTCCTGGTCGAGCAGAACGTGCTCCGCTCGCTGCATCTGGCCCATCGGGGCTACGTGCTCGAGAACGGGCGGATGACGCTCTCCGGGCCCCGGGACGATCTCCTGGCGAGCGGGCACATCAAGCAGGCCTACCTCGGTCTCTAGAACCTCGAAAAAGCCGTTCATTTAGGCGGCTCTCGGGCCGAGAATAGGCTCGTGGGGCGCTTCATTCGGCACTTCACGGTCCCGTTCCTGGTTCTGGCCATCCCGCTGGGCATCCTGGCCGGCCTCGGATTCGTCAGCGCGGAGCGCCAGCTCGCCCGCACCCGTGAAGGGGCGATCGCGCGGACGGTGGACGCGGTGAGCGCGCTCGTCGGCGACTACCAGGATGCGCTCAAGCGGGAGACGCTGCTCCTCGCCCGCGACCCGGCGATCATCGAGGGCACCGCCAAGGGCGACTGGGCGACGCTCGCGCGCGGCGCCTCACCCCGAGTGCTGGCGGTGACGCAGGACGGCCTAGCCGACTTCATCGCGATCCGCGACGGCCGCGGCGCGCCGCTGGTGCAGGTGCCGGCCGGGCCGCCGCCGAGCCTGCCCGGGATGGCCGCCGCGGGCGAGCCGATCACGGCCCTCCGCCTGGCCGGGGGCCGCCCCTACTTCCTGGTCGTGGCTCCCATCAGCGGCGCGACCGCGCGCGCGCCGTTCGGCGCCACCGGCACGGTGGTGGCGGGGCGGCGCCTGGACGGGCTCGCGGCGTCGCTCGATCGGCTGCCCGCCCGCCCCGCGGTGCTCTTCCTGGCCGGCGACCGGGCGCTCGCGACGAGCCGCCCGGACCTGCCCGCCACCGGCTGGACGCCCGCGGTGGGCTCGGGGATCGCGACGGTGGCGGGCGAGCCGTGGTCGCTCCGTCGCCTGGAGACGGCCGCGGCGCCGTCGCCCGACGGCGCCCTCTGGGTGGCCCTCTCGGTGCGCGAGTTCGCGCAGGCCGAGCGGAGGCTGCTCGTCGAGTTCCTGGCCCTGCTGGCCGGAGGGGCGGTGGTGCTGGCCGGGGTGGTGCTGGCC
>DATGBR010000248.1:0-3698 GCA_035312605.1 Candidatus Methylomirabilota bacterium | reverse complement strand
ATCCGGGCGAAGGTCGACGGCCCCGCGGACCGGCTCGAGCCGCCGCGTGTCCACCTGGCGGATGCGGGCCTCGCCGACGGAGCCGCGCCCGAAGCGATCGGGCCGCACCGCGACCACCGCGTTCTGCACGCTCACGTTCCGGTAGACCGTGATGTTCTGCACGTTCACGACGGTGGTGCGGTTGACCACGACGTTATTGACGACCCGGGAACCGCCCCAGCCGCCCCACCAGGCGTGGCCGACGAAGCCCGGGCGGCCCCACCACGGTACGCACGGCTCGCCCCAGCCCAGCGCCACCCAGCTCACGAACGGCGCGCCGATGGCCACGCGCACGCCGGGCGCGCCGAAGAAGGCGACCAGCGCCGGCGCGTAGACCGGGCGCACGATGACCGGGCCCGGGGCCCATGCCCAGACGCGATCGAGGTGGACCCACCGACCGTAGTGATACGGCGCCCAGCCCCATGGCGCGGTGTCGACCCAGCTCCAGCCGAAGCGTGGATCCCACACCCAGCGCCCGGTGGTGTACGGGGCCCAGTCCGCCGCGACGCCCTGCGGCACCCACACCGAGCCGTACTCCGACACCACGCGCCAGGTGCCGTGCTGGTCCAGATCGTCGACGCCCGACAGCCCGGCCGGGACGTAGCGCGCGCTCACCGTGTCGATGAGGGCGTCGGTGCGCGCGTAGTTCCAGCGATCCCATACGTCGAGCTCGGGTGCCACGAAGGTCTGCACCGGGTTGGGCCCGGATCCCGTCACGACGACCTGCTCGCTGGTGGCGATGGAGGCCGCCGCGCCTCCGGCCGGGGTCATCGTCGCGACGCCGCCGCGCCGGGTGACGAACGAGGTGCGATCCGGCGCGACGTCCACGCGGTAGTAGCCGGGTCGATCGATGGTGAACGCCGCGCCGGGGGTGTCCAGCTCCACGGTGTGGCCCGGATCGAGCGCGCGCAGGTCGAGCGACACGTGGCCGGCCGCGACCTTCAGCTGGAGGAAGTCCGGGTCGTGGTTCTCCACGCCGAGCTGGCTATCGCCCCAGGCCCGCACGAAGTTCCGCGCCTCGATCTGGATCTCGAGGTTGCCGCGGTTGCCGGTATAGAGCTGATCGCCTGGGCTGAGCGGGGTGTTGACCTGCGCGGGGGCCCAGTCGTCGCCGCCCGGGCGCCAGAACGACACGTCGCCGTCGGTGTAGCTGAGCCGCGGCGGCGTCGGGGCGGCGCCCTCCGGCTGATCGGGTGCGGGCTGCCCGTCATCGCTGACGGCGGGCGCGGCCGCGGACGGCGCCGCGGGCGGCGCGCCCGCGGGCGGCGGCGGGGGAGCGGCGGGCGGGTCGGCCGCCCACGCCCCGGGGGCGCTTCCCACGAGCAGGGTGAGCGACAGCAGGGTCGCGAGCGATCGCCTGAGCGTGATCATCGAATGGCCTCCCATCAGCGGGCGGGTGGTGGTCCCGGAGGAGACGGCACCTGGTGGCCCTTCGCGTACATGCACTGCACGTAGGCGTTGTCGTAGCGGCGCTGCACTTCCCACGACGGGGCGTCCATGAAAGCGCCCTTGACCTGCTGGGCCGCCCAGCCGCGACAGACTTCCACGTCGGCCTGGAACTGCTCGAAGGGCTTGCCGGTGCCGGGCAGGACCTGGACGCTGGGCCCGCGGGGGGCGGTCGCGCAGCCCGTGTACAGCATCATGGTCGCCATCGCCACCGCGGTCATGCCCGTTCGTGCGCGCATCGCCACCTCCAGAGATTGGGCAGATACAGGGTTTCACGCAGTCAGACGAGGACCGTCCGAGCCCCATTCGGGGGAAGAAACTTCCCGATCGCCCTGTAAACGGCCGCGGGCGCGGCCGCGTCCAACCCGTGGGTCCGGCGGGTCCGGGCTCAGGCGCCGAGGGCCCGGCGCATCCGCTCGAGCCCTTCGGTCAGCAGCGCGCGGGGCGTGCCAAAGTTGAGGCGCACGAAGCCCTGCCCGCCGGCTCCGAACAGGGCTCCGTCGTTCAGTGCCACCTTCGCGCGCTCCAGGAAGAACGTGAACGGATCGGCCGCGGCGGGGCCCGCCTGGTGGCAGTCGAGCCAGGCGAGGTAGGTGCCCTCGGGCGCCACCATCGACACGCCGCGCAGATACCGCCGCACGTAGTCGACCAAGAAGTCCCGGTTGCCCTCGAGATAGCGCATCAGCTCGTCGAGCCACTCCTGCCCGTCGCGATAGGCGGCGAGGGCCCCCGCGTAGCCCAGGATGTTGACCTGCGCCTGCACGTAGTCGCCGCGCGCGGCCATGAATCGCTCGCGCAGTGAGGCGTCCGGGATCACCGCCACCGAGACCTTGAGACCGGCCAGGTTGAAGGTCTTGCTGGGCGCCATCAGGGTGATGGTGCGCCGCTCGATCTCGGGCGCGAGCGAGGCGACCGGGACGTGGCGCTGGCCGGCGAAGAGCAGGTCGCAGTGGATCTCATCCGCGATGATCGGGATGTCGTGTTCGAGGCAGACCTGGGCCATCCCGGCGAGCTCCTCGCGCGTGAACACGCGGCCCACCGGATTGTGCGGGTTGCAGAGGATGAACGCGCGCGTGCGGGAATGGATCGCCGCGCGGAAGCTGTCGAGATCGGCCACGTAGCGGCCGTCGCGCTCGCGGCCGAGCGGGGCCCCGTCGCGGCTGAGCTCGTGGTTGGTCGGGGACCGGAGGATCGGGGGATAGACCGGCAGCTGCATGAGCAGGCCGTCGCCCGGCGCGGTGAGGGCGTGGCAGGCCACGTTGAGTCCCGGGATCACGCCGGGGATCATGACGAGCGCTTCCGGCGAGATCGCCCAGCCGTAGCGCTTCTGCACGCGGTCCACGAAGACCTCGCCGAACTCTGGCCCCTCGAAGCCGTAGCCGTAGACGCCGTGCTCGACCCGCTCCCGTAGCGCCCGCACCACCGGCTCAGGCGAGGGGAAGTCCATGTCCGCCACCCAGAGCGGCAGGACGTCGGCGGGATACTTGCGCCACTTGTTGCTGTTGGTGGGGCGGCGCTCGATGACGCGATCGAAGTCGTAGGCCATGGGAGTCACCGGGAGAGCAGAGCGCCCCTCACCCTGCCCTCTCCCCAGGGGGGAGAGGGTGTGCGATGTCCCTCGCCCCTTCGGTGAGAGGGCAGGGTGAGGGGCGAATTCAACGCGGAGCGACTAGAGACAGGACTCGAAGAGGCCGGCCGCACCCTGGCCGCCGCCGATGCACATCGTCACCACGCCGTACTTCGCCTTGCGGCGCAGCATCTCGTTGGCGATGGTGCCGACCATGCGCGAGCCGGTCATCCCGAAGGGGTGGCCGATCGAGATCGAGCCGCCGTTCGAGTTGAGCTTCTCCATCGGGATGCCCAGCTTGTCGCGGCAGTAGACCACCTGGGAGGCGAAGGCCTCGTTCAGCTCCCACACGTCGATGTCGTCCATCTTGAGGCCGTTGCGCTTGAGCAGCTTCGGCACCGCGTAGATCGGCCCGATGCCCATCTCGTCCGGCTCGCAGCCGGCGACCGCGAAGCCGCGGAAGATGAGCTTGGGCTTGATGCCGAGCGCCTTGGCGCGGTCCGCCGACATCAGGAGCGTGGCGGAGGCGCCGTCGGAGAGCTGCGAGGAGTTGCCCGCGGTCACGCTGCCCTTGCCGCTCGTCTTGTCGAAATGCGGCTGCAGCCCCAGCAGGCCTTCGAGCGTGGTGTCGGGACGGTTGCACTCG
>DATGBR010000247.1:0-26858 GCA_035312605.1 Candidatus Methylomirabilota bacterium | reverse complement strand
CCCCGCCGCCCGTAGAAACGGACTGACCCGTAGAAACGGACTGAGATGTCGGCTTGGTCGTGCTGCCATCCGTGATCTCCGGGTGGTCGGTCAGAGCGTTGATGGGCGCCCAGGGGCTCGGGTACATGTTCGGCATGCCCGGTAGGGTCCCGGTGCTCGCGAACTCGGCCACCTGGCTCGCCTTGCCCGCCTCACTCTGGAAGAGGCTGGTCTGGAACCCTTCGTCGGGTCCGCTGAACGTATGCGAGCTTGGCTCGACGTTCACCGCTGCGATCCGCTCGGCCATGGGGACCGGGCCGAGCAGTCCATTCTTGGCGCCCTCGCCGGGCGGGAGCGGGACGATGGCTCCGCCCAGGTACTGGTAGGTGACGTCGCCGGTGTGGCAGATGGCGGTGGTCTGCTGCTGGACCGTGTCGTAGGTGACCGAGACGATGCTGCCCCGCACCGCGGCCACCGCGTTCGGGGTGCGGATCTCGATGGACTCGCCGGGGCGCATGCGCTGCTTCTGTACCGCCAGCACGACCTTGCCGCTGGGCAGGGTGACCACCGCCCGGCCCGGCTCCTCGCTGATCGTGACCTCGGAGAGCTCGCGAACGGTGAGGATCGCCTTGCCGCCCAGCAGCACCCGCACGAGTGAGCTCTCCTGGGTGCTGATGCGATCGCGACCGAAGACGTCGTCCTTGAACTTGAGCGAGAGCGGCGAAGGGAGCGCCGGCCGCGCGACGGTGGCGCGGCCGTCGATCGTGGTGACGACACCGACGGCGTCGGAGGTTTGCGCGGCGGCCGGGACCGACTGATACGCCGCCACCAGTCCTGCGAGTACTGAGATTGCCGTCCAGCGTGTCATCGTTTCCGCCTCCGTACCGACGTGGGAATGTATCCCGGCCCGCGACCGAGTGCCTGATTATGCGTGGAGCGTTGGGCCCGCGCAAGGAGAAGCGCGTGCTAGAATCCGCTCTGCGTAGCGACCCGCCACGTCGGGAAGACCGGTCGTGGGCCAGAAGCCGGGAACGCGCATAAGTTGCGCTCGGCGGCCAGCCTCGCGCGGGGTGATATCATCGCAGCCTGAGGAGCCTGAACAGACCCACTCATGTTCGACATTGGCCTGCAGGAGCTGGTTCTCATCTTCGTCATCGCCCTCCTCGTCTTCGGGCCGAAGAATCTTCCGCAGCTGGGCCGGTCCCTCGGGCGTGCGATGCGTGAGTTCCGGCGCGCCAGCGACGAGTTCCGGTCGACGATCGAGACCAACCTCAAGATCAATGAGCCGGACCCGCTCCCGGAGCCTCCGGCGGCGGCCGCGCTGGAGCCGTCCCCGGTGGCCGTCGCGGCGACCGAGGCCTTGCCGGAGTCGACCCTCAACCCGTACGACACGCCCGCCATTCCGGTGCCCGAAGGCGAGGCCTACGTGGCGCAGCGCGGGGGGAAGCTGTTTCACGGTCGCGACTGCGGCTGGCTCCGGCGGATCGCCGAGCCAGAGCGGGTCTACTTCAAGCGGGTGGCCGAGGCCCGGGAGGCCGGGTTCGCCGCCTGCCCATCCTGCGAGCCGTGGGAGCCCGCCGGGTAACCCCCTTTTTTTCCTTGCTGGACTCAACGGGTGTTGACTATCATCCTGTTGAGGCTCGATCGAGAGAGGGGGGCCACGGTGCGAGAGATGACAGCCCGGCAGCGCGAGGTGCTGGAGTTCATCCGCGTATTCGGAGAGCGGCACGGTGTGCCGCCCACGGTGCGCGAGATCGGTGAGAAGTTCGAGTTCACGGCCCGTGCCGCCTTCGACCATCTGCGGGCGCTCGAGCGGAAGGGCATGCTGGAGCGGCGGGTCACCGGCAAGCGCGCGTCGCGTACGCTCGTGCTCCCCAGCCAGAAGGGACCGCGGAGGCTGGAGCCGATCGGCATCCCGGTGGTCGGCCGGATCGCGGCGGGCCTGCCGATCACCGCGGTCGAGAACCACGAGGACACGATCCCACTCCGGCCCGACTGGCTCGGCACGGGCGGGCAGGACGTCTTCGCCCTGCGCGTCCGTGGGGACAGCATGATCGATGCGCACATCGTCGATGGCGATCTCGTCCTGGTGCGCAAACAGGAGACGGCGGGGAGCGGGGACATCGTGGCCGCCATGCTCGACGGCGAGGCCACCGTGAAGCGCTTCGGGCGGGAGGGTGGCGCGGTCGTGCTGCGGCCGGAGCACCCGACCATGAAGCCCATCGTGGTCGACCCGGGACGCGGGGAGTTCCGTATCCTCGGCAAGGTGGTCGGCATCATGCGGCAGATCTGAAAGGAGCAGGTGATGCGACGAATGGTGATGGTGACACGAGGGAGGAAGCGGCAGCCGATCACGCGCCGCGACTGGCGGAGCGTCGCGCGCCGACGCGGCGGCTCGAAGGTGTGGATCGGCTCGCGGGCGCGAGCCGGCGGGGCCCGCCCCTTTTTTTTGGCCCTGAGAACTCAACAGATGAGGAGACCGCGTGCGAGCGAGTGGCTCGGCGCGGCGGCGATGCTACTCGGCGTGGCCTCGTGGGGCGTGCTGGCGGCCCTGCTGGCGGCCTGAGACCGCGAAGGCGCAGCTCAGACGGGGTCGGCCCGCTCCCAGGGGCGCACCGCGATGAAGAGGGAGAGCAGCTCGCCGTCGAGGGCTCCGGCCTGCCGCTCCTGGCCGAGGATGTCGAGCGCGCGCTCCACCGGGACCGCGGGCTTGTAGGGTCGGTCGCGCGAGGTGAGGGCGTCGAAGATGTCGGAGATCGTCATCATCCGCGTCTGGACGGGAATCTCCGGCGCGCGCCAGCCCGCGGGGTAGCCGGAGCCGTTGAGCTTTTCGTGGTGCGAGCGGGCAATCTCCGGAATGCGCCGGAGCTCCTTCGTCCACGGGATCTGCTTGAGGAACTGGTAGGTGTGGACGACGTGCGACTGGATCTGGCGGTACTCGTCCGGGGTCAGACTGCCGCGAGGGATCGAGAGGACGCGAGCCTCCTCAGGGGTGATCAGGGTGAGCCCCTCGCCGAGGTGATCCGGGAAGGCCCGCCCGGCCAGGTCGCGGATCCCGGCCGAGACGTCGTCGGGCATGACGGTGGGCTCGTTCGCGGCGGCGACCGACTTCAGGTGCACGTCGAGATCGGCGAGGACCGCGGCCAGCTCCGCGTCCCATTCGGCGCAGCGGTCCGCGAAGGTCTCACGGCCATGCCGGAGGAGCCACTCCGTCTTTCGCCGCGCATGCCGCAGCTCGAGCCCGCGCCGGATGATCTCGCTGCGCTGACGGATCAGCTCGAGCTGGCCCGGCGGCAGCTTCTTGGCCTTGACCAGCACGTCCTCCCGCACGCCCACCTTGCCGAAGTCGTGGAGGAGCGAGGCGTAGCGAATCTCCTTCATCTCGTCCGCCGAGAAGCGGACGTCGCGGAAGGGCCCGTGGTCGGCGCGGTCGACCGCGGCGGCCAGGGCCACCGTGAAGTCGGCCACCCGGAAGGAATGGCCGGAGGTCGTGGGATCCCGCGACTCGATGGCGGTGACCGAGGCCTGCACGAAGCCCTCGAAGAGGGTCTGGATGGACTGGTAGAGCCGGCTGTTTTCGAGCGCGACGGCGGCCTGCGACGCGAGCGAGGCGGCGAGGCTGCGAAAGCGCTCGGGGTAGGGAACGACCACGGTCTCGACGGCGGCGGGGGTCCCCAGCGTCGCCGAGGCGTCCCGCTTGCAGTTGATGAGCTGGAGGACGCCGATCACGGTGCCCTGAGGCGTGACCATCGAGACCACCAGCATCGACCGGGTGCGGTAGCCGACCCGCTCGTCGAACTCGCGGTTGATCTTGAAGGGCGAGCCGGGCGGCAGCACATAGGCGTCGTCCAGCTGGAGAATCGAGGAGGTCAGCGCCACATGGCCGGCGACGCTCGCCGCGTCGACCGGCAGCGTGAACTCGGTGAACGGCACGTGCACCGAGTCGTTCTGAGCCAGCTTGAACCGGAGCCGCGCCGGCCCGTCCGGCGACTCCTCCACCAGGTAGACGGAGCCGGCGTCGCTGCGGGTGATCTCGCGCGCCTTGCTGAGGATCAAGGTGAGCAGGGCATTGGTGTCGCGCTCGGCGGAGAGGCTGACCCCGATCTGGTTGAGCTGCTCCATCTCTCGCCGGGTCGCGTCGGCCTCGCGGCGGGCCCGCACGTGATCGCACGCGTTGCGCAGCGTGACGGCCAGCACATCCGACGCGGCGGGCGTGGTCATGTAGGCGTAGCACGCCGCAGGCGGCGCCGCGCCCGGGGCGACCAGCGCCACCACCGGGAGATCGGGCGCCCGCGCGGCCAGGTCGGCGGCGGTGCCGGCGTCGCCCGCGGTGAGGTCGACCAGCGCGACCGCGCCCTCGTCGGGCCCCGACCGCGGCAGCCCCCGGGCGGGCAGCGGCATCGCCTCGAGATCGCCGGGGAGCGCGGAGAGCAGGGAGGCCGCCGGGGAACCCGCCGGGTACCAGACCACTCGGCGTGGCATGTATCGAGCGTAGGACTCACGTCGCCGGTGTGTCAAGGTTGCTTGACCGCCTCGCGAGCGGGCCGCTAGAATCCTTCGTCTATGACCACGCGAGTTTCCACCGGAAGTCCGAAGCTCGACGAGATGCTGGGTGGGGGCCTGCTGCCCGGTACCCTGACCGTGATCTACGGGGCCACCGGGATCGGCAAGACCCACCTGGGGCTCCGCTTCTGCGACCACGGGGCGCGGGCGGACGGGGCCCGCGGGATCGTGTTCGACATGAACGCCCGGGGGGATTCGCAGCAGCACCACGCCTACGCGGCGCGCCTGCACGACTGGGACCTCAAGCGCTGGACCCACACCGTCCTGCCCATGACCGATCCGTACCCGCCCGCCGCGCAGATGCAGGCCTTCTACTGCGACGCGCTGCCCTGGGTGGGGAAGCTGCGCGACTACCAGGTGCCCGCCGCGGACGGCCTCGAGTTCGACTGGAACTGGAAGGCCCAGTACAACCAGGCGCTCTACACGGTGCGCCCGTTCGTGTACTTCCACCTGGGTGCGGGCAGCCGGCGCATCATGGTGGACGGCGTCGAGCCGATGGACGTGCCGGGCGACTACATCCAGCCCTACATCTTCGACGACCTCTACCGGAAGCTGATCCACCGCGACAGCGAGACGCTCGGCATGGAGATCTGCATGCCGGTCTGGCAGCACCGGGCGTTCATCGACGCGCACCGCTACGATCACGCGGCGGTCACGACGCTGCTGCTGGTGACCACCGAGGAGACCCAGCTCGAGCATCTCATCGCCCGCAAGGTGGCCGCGGGCGACGTCGGGGCGGTGGCCAACACCATCGTGGTGATGGGGAGCGAGCGAGTGGGCAACCGGCTCGGCCGCTTCCTCTGCGTGGTCAAGCACCGGGGCAGCGCCAAGAGCGACGAGATCGTCGAGTACCGCGTCACCGAGCGGGGCTTCGAGCTCGGCTAGTCGTCATGGACGCGGCCGCGCTGCTCGGGCGCCGGCGCTCGAACTTCCGCCAGATCCAGACCCGCCGCGTGAAGTCGGCGAAGGGGGCGCTCGCCTTCGTCGACGCGGTGGGCCTCTGCTCCACCTTCTACGTCTTCCCGGAGGGCGTGGGCTGCCTCTGGGAGGCGGTGGTGGGCCGGCCCGCGCCGCGGTGGCCGCGCCGCTCGCATCACGACCCGGGCATCGGGCTCACCTGGGAGCTGAAGGACGTGCTGCCCGCGCGCCGCCAGGTCTACTACGGCAAGCTGGTCAAGGGCCGCCCGATGCTGGTGGCGCTCGACCTCTTCCCGGTCTTCTACGCTCTCGTGCGGGGCCGCCAGCGCGCCCGGGACTATCGACGCGAGTACGAGGAGGGACGCCTGTCGGCGACCGCGAAGCGCATCATGGACCGCCTGGTGCGCGAGTCCCCACAGTACACGCGGGGCCTGCGGGCGGAGTGCTTCATGCTGGAGGCGGTCAAGACCCGGGAGTTCGAGCGCGCGATGGGCGAGCTGCAGCAGGGCCTGTGGATCGTCAAGACCGAGGAGCGCTACGAGCCCACCTTCTCGTATCGCTGGGACCTGGTGGAGCGGTGGCTGCCCGAGGAGGTGGCCGCGGGCCGGCGGCTGCGCCGGCCCGCCGCGGTCGAGCGGCTGCTCGCGCGGTACCTAGCCGGCGCGGTCTACTCGACGCCGGCCCTCCTGGCGCGTCTCTTCGGCCTCGGACGCGACGAGGTCCAGGTCGCCCTCGGCGCGCTCGCTCGCGCGGGCGTGGTGGAGACCGGGGTCCTGGTGGACGGCTGGCCGGGGCGCTTCGTGGTGCACGCCTGATGGCGCCCGCTCCCCCGGGATTCCGTTACATCGACATCCACACCCACCTGCACCCGCCGTGGCTGTGGAAGGCGATTCGCCGCTGGTTCGAGGGCCGAGCCGGGTGGGAGTTCCGGTACCCGACGGATCCAGACCTGGTGGCCCGCTTCCTCGGCGAGCAGGGCGTGGAGCGGTTCGTCTTCTTCTCCTACGCGCACAAGCCGGGGCTCGCGCGCGAGCTGAACGCGTGGCTGCACGAGACGGCCGGGCGGCTGCCCACCGGGCTCGCGCTCGGCACCGTGCACCCCGGCGACCCGGACGTGCTCGACGTCGCGCGCGAGGCGCTCGATCGCTACGGGTTCAAGGGCTTCAAGTTCCACATCAACGTGCAGCGCTTCCACCCCGACGACCCGCGGATCCTCCCGGTGTACGAGCTGCTGCTGGCCCGCGGCGCTCTGCTCCTGATCCACGTGGGGAGCGCGCCTTGGCCCAACGAGTACGACGGGTTCCCCCGGTTCGAGCGTGTGATGATGATGTTCCCGGAGATGAAGGTGATCGTGGCGCACATGGGCCAGTGGGAGACGCGGCGGCATCTCGAGCTGATGCCCCGCTGTCCCAACATGTACCTCGACACCACCGCGGCGATGGCGGCCCATAGCCCGATCTATCTCGGGGGCGGGGGAGCGAGCCCGGCCGACGTCACCGACGAGGATCTCGTGCGCTGGCAGGATCGGGTCCTCTTCGGGAGCGACTTCCCGAACACCCCGCACCCGTACGAGGAGGAGCGACGGCCGATCTGGGAGCGCGCGTTGCCGTCGGCGGTCTACCGGAAGATCTTCTTCGACAACGCCCGGCGTCTTCTCGACCTGTAGCCGGATGTCTCCGCGCGTCGCGCTGGCGGCCATTCCCGAGTCGGGCCGGCGAGCGCTCGGCCTCCTGACGGAGCTGGCCGGCGCGGGCGGCGCGCTCTGGCTCGTGGGCGGGGCGGTCCGCCAGCTGCTTGCCGCCGAGCCGCTGGGCGACCTCGACGTGGCGGTGCGGAGCGGGGCCCTCGCGCTCGGACGGCGGCTGGCGGATCGGCTGGGAGCGAGCTTCGTCGTGCTCGACGAGAGTCGCGGCGCCGGCCGCATCGTCGGCGCGGAGGTCCCGCTCCCGGTCGACCTGGTCGACTTCCGGGCCCCCACGCTCGAGGAAGACCTCCGGGCGAGGGACTTCACGGTCAACGCGCTCGCGGCGCCCCTCGCGGATCTGTTGCGGGACGGCAGCGCGGAGGTCACGGATGCGACCGGCGGCCTGGGCGACCTCGGCGATCACGTGGTGCGTGCCTGCAGCCCGATCGCGATCGCCGACGATCCAGTCCGGGCCCTGCGCGGCGTGCGGCTGGCCATGCGAGAGGGCTGGCAACTCGAGCCGGAGACGGAGGCCGCCATCCGGGCGGGCGCACCGCTCCTGACGGGCGTGGCCGCCGAGCGGGTGCGGGACGAGCTGGTCGGCATCCTGAGCGAGCGGCGTGCCGCCGCCGGACTCCGGATGCTGGATCGCGTGGGTGCGCTGACGGTGCTGCTGCCCGAGAGCGCGGCGATGCGCGCCACCTCGCAGCCGCTGCCGCATCGCTTCGACGTCTGGGAGCATTCGATCCGGACCGTCGAGGGCGTGGACGTGCTGCTCTCCGATCTCGACGCGCTCGCCCCGTGGGGCGCGGCGCTGCGGGAGCACCTGGGCGAGCTCCTGGGCGGTGGGATCGCGCGGCGGGAGACGCTCCGGCTGGCCGCGCTGCTCCACGACGTGGCCAAGCCCGAGACCCGTTCGGAGCAGGGCGGGCGGGTGCGCTTCTTCGGACACGACGCGGCGGGTGCGCTCCGGACCGGCGCCATCGCGGAGCGCCTCCGGCTGCCCCGGCGGGCGAGCCAGGTACTAGAGCGGCTCGTGGCCGAGCACCTCCGCCCGATGCACCTGGCTCAGGCGGGGCAGATCACCCGGCGGGCGCGGTTTCGCTTCTTCCGTGATCTCGGCGAGGACGCGCGCGACCTCCTGCTCCTCGCGCTGGCAGACGCGGCCGCGCTCACCGGCGGCTCTCCCCTGGCGGTGTGGGCCGGGGAGGGCGGGACGGTGGTGCGCGACCTGATGGCGGGCGCGGAGGAGGCGGCGGCCGCCGCGACGACGGCCCCGCTCCTGCGTGGTCAGGAGGTGATGGCGGCCTTCCATCTGCCACCCGGCCCGGCGGTGGGCCGCCTCCTCGACCGGGCGCGGGAGGCGCAGGCCCTGGGACTCGTGACCACGCGAGAGGAGGCCCTCGACTACCTGCGGCGCGGCGGCGACGCCGACGCCGGTGCTTGACTTCCCGGCGAGGCGTCCCTAGAGTAGCGCCACTCCGAGCCTCCGTCGCACCGCACGATCCACCCACGTCAGCGCCGACAACGAGAGGAGTCTCCATGCCTGGCTGGCGCCACATCATCCTGCTGATCCTGTCGATCGGAGTTCCCGGCCTGGCGGCGGCCGCACCTGCGGGCACCGTCGTGGTCGCGCAGGGCGTCGACCCCACCACGCTCGACCCCATGAACCATCAGGAGACGCCCGCGGGGGTACTCGCCCGCAACGTCTTCGACACCCTGCTGGAGCGCGATGACCAGCTCGTGGTCCGGCCCGCGCTCGCCGCGGAGATGCCGAAGCTGGTCGCGCCCACCACCTGGGAGTTCAAGCTGCGGAGCGGGGTCCGCTTCCACAACGGCGAGCCGATGGATGCGGAGGCGGTGAAGTTCAGCCTGGAGCGGCTGGTCGATCCCAAGCTCAAGCTCCGCGGGTCGCCCCCGTTCTCGCCCATCGACCGCGTGGAGATCGTGGACGCGATGACGGTGCGCGTGCACACCAAGGCCCCGTGGCCGATCCTCGACACGCTGGTGAGCACCGGCCAGTCGGCGATCCTCCCACCGAAGTACTACCGGGAGAAGGACGCCGTGGTCCTGGCTCGCAATCCGGTCGGCTCCGGTCCATTCAAGTTCGTGCGCTGGGTCAAGGACGACCGGATCGAACTCGAGGCCAACGAGCAGTACTGGCGCGGGGCGCCGCGGGTCGCCAAGCTCGTCTTCCGCCCCATCCCCGACGACGCGGTGCGGGTGGCCGCGCTCCAGAACGGGGAGATCGACCTGGCGGTCAACATCCCGCCCCACCTGGCGACGGTCATCGCCAACCACCCGAAGCTCTTCCTCTCGACCGCGCCGAGCGTGCGGACGATCCAGCTCCTGTACTACACCCACCAGTACGACGCCCAGCACAAGCTCGTCGGGCCCTACCCGGGACCGACCGCGGACCGGCGCGTCCGCCTCGCCATGAACTACGCGGTCGACGTCGACGACATCATCCGCACCGTGCTCGACGGCAAGGCCACCCGGGTGGCCACCATGCTCACCGACAAGCACTTCGGCTTCGACCCGTCGATCAAGCCGATCAAACCCGATCCGGCCCGGGTCAAGCAACTCCTGACCGAGGCCGGCTTCCCGGGCGGCCTCGAGATCACCCTGAACAGCCCGCAGGGACGCTACATCCGGGACAAGGAGGTGGCCGAAGCGCTTGCCGGCCAGCTCACCAAGGCGGGCATCCGCACCACGCTCCGCACCCACGAGTGGGTCCACTACTTCGGCACGCTCGGCTACAACCACCGGGCCGCCCCGGTGTGGCTCATCGGCTGGGGCACCTCGACCTACGACGCGGAGGCGGTCTACGTGCCCCTCTTCCGGTCGGGGCGCTTCCTCAGCAACTACTACAACGCGGACTTCGAGGGGCTCATCGAGCAGGCCCAGTCCACCATGGACGCGCGCAAGCGGGCCGAGCTCTACCAGCGGATCAACCGGATCTGGGTGGAGGACGCCGCCGCGATGCCGCTCTACCAGCAGCAGGACCTCTACGGGGCGAACCGCCGCATCCAGTGGAAGGCGCGCGGCGACGAGCTGATCAAGGGCTACGAGATGGCGGTGCGGGACACGCGCTGAGGCGCCCCGGAACTTGACACGCCTGGCCGCGGTTGCCTACAGTGTGGGCACTTTCCCCGCAACGTTTCGCTTCCAAGGAGGTTCGAAATGCTCGTGAGACGTCTCGGTCTGCTCCTGGTCGGCCTGCTCGTGGCGCCGGGGCTCGCGTGGGCCGCGCCCGAGGGCAAGGTCGTGATCGCTCAGGGGGTCGACCCCTCGACGCTCGACACGATGAACCAGCAGGAGACGCCCGCGTCGGTGGTGGCGACCCACATCTTCGACACGCTGGTAGAGCGCGACCAGAATCTGAAGGTCGTGCCAGCCCTCGCGGCCGAGCTGCCGAAGCTCGTGGCTCCCACTGTGTGGGAGGTCAAGCTACGCAAGGGTGTCAAGTTCCACAACGGCGAGGAGTTCAACGCCGAATCGGTGAAGTACAGCCTGGAGCGGGTCAAGACCGGCCTGCGGGCCAGCTCGAACTTTCGCCCGATCGATCACGTCGAGATCGTCGACCCGTTCACCGTGAAGGTGCACACCGCCAAGCCGTGGCCGACCTTCGTGTCGATCATGACCTTCCGTCAGGCGTCGATGTACCCGCCCAAGGCCTACGCGGGCAAGGACAGCGCGTTCATCTCGAAGAACCCGATCGGCACCGGGCCCTACAAGCTCGTCCGCTGGAGCAAGGACGAGGAGATCGTGCTCGAGGCCAACGACCAGTACTGGCGGGGCGCCCCGAAGATCAAGACGGTGGTGTTCCGGCCCATCCCCGACGACGCGGTGCGGGTGGCCGCGCTGCAGAACGGGGAGGTGGACGTGGCGGTGAACATCCCGCCGCACCTCGCCAGCATCATCGCGGGCCATCCCAAGGTGTTCCTCTCGACCGCGCCGTCCATCCGGACGCTGCAGCTGATGTTCGTCACCCACGAGTTCGACGCCCAGCACAAGCTGGTGGGGCCGTACAAGGGTGTGACCGCGGACAAGCGGGTGCGACAGGCCATCGCCTATGCGCTCGACGTCGACGAGATCATCAAGGGCGTGCTGGACGGCAAGGCGATGCGCACCGCGACGCTGCTCACCCCGCTCCACTTCGGCTACGACGCGTCGCTCAAGCCGATCAAGCAGGACCTGGGCAAGGTCAAGCAGCTCCTGACCGAGGCCGGCTTCCCGGGCGGCCTCGAGCTGACCCTCAACAGCCCGCAGGGCCGCTACGTGCGCGACAAGGAAGTGGCGGAGGCGGTGGCCGGGCAGCTCACCAAGGCAGGCATCAAGACCCAGCTCAAGACCTACGAGTTCGTGAGCTACCTGAATAACCTGGTGTACGCGCACAAGCCCGGGCCGGTCTGGCTGATCGGCTGGGGCACGCCCACCGTGGACGCGGAGACGGTGTACGGACCGCTGTTCCGCACCGGCAGCAACCTCGGCAACTACAGCAACCCGGACTTCGACGGCATGGTGGACCAGGCGCAGACCGAGATGAACGAGAAGCAGCGGCTGGCCATCTACCACCGGATCAACAAGCTCTGGATCGACGACATGCCGGCGGTGCCGCTCTACCAGCAGCTCGACCTCTACGGGGCGAGCAAGCGGCTCAGCTGGAAGGCCCGCAGCGACGAGTTGATCAAGGCCTACGACATGTCGCTCAAATAGGTTTCCGCCGAATTTGACAGGGCGGGGGCGAAGACTAGAATAGGGGGCACGAGCGGCCGTAATTCAGTGGCAGAATGCCAGCTTCCCAAGCTGGACGTCGCCGGTTCGAATCCGGTCGGCCGCTCCATTCTTCTAGGGGGCCACGGCGAGGAGCCGCGGCCCCCTAGGTATGTCGGGGCCCTCCGAGCAAGTCGTGATCTGGAGATCGAGATGGCATTTGGCCGACGGGCATGGCTCTCGTTGATGGCGCGCGGTACGGTGCTGGCCGCGGGCGCGCGGGTGCGAGCGGTCGAGGCGCAGCCGACTCCGTACGCGGCCGACCCGCGGATCAAACACATCGTCGTCTTGATGCTCGAGAATCGCTCCTTCGACCACATGCTCGGGCTGTTGATGCGGGACATTCCGGACCTGCGGGGAGTGACCCCCGGCGCCGACTTCAACGACGCGAAGGACGGCACCCGGTTCTATGTCACCGACGGCGCCGAGTACCAGGGGCAGTTCCCCGTCGATCCACCGCACGAGTTCGAGAACGTCCACGACCAGCTCGCCGGGTCCGAACTGGCCGGCCCCTCGATGGGCGGCTTTGCGCTGAGCTATCAGCGGAACGGCGGCAACCCCGCGAGCGTCATGCGCTGCTTCCGTCCTGAGCAGCTTCCGGCCTTGACCGCTCTCGCGAAGCACTATCTGGTCTGCGACAACTGGTTCTCGTCCGTGCCGGGCCCGACGGCGCCCAACCGTCAGTTCGCGCACTTCGGTACCTCGTTCGGACAGGTGAAGTCCGGGATCATCTGGCTCGGCCACGGGAAGGGGATCTACGGCCGGCTCGACGGGGCGGGACGACGGAGCAAGATCTACTACTTCAGGGAGAGCGGCACCTTCGGGATGACGTTCCTGGGCTCGAAGTACTTCGGGCTCTATGGCGACTTCGTCGCCGATTGTCGGAGCGGGAGGCTGCCGGAGTACGCGTTCGTCGAACCGCCGTACAACGACCAGGCGGATCGCACGGTGGCCGCGGATCAGCATCCGGATCATTCCGTGCTCGCCGGGGATCGGTTCATCTGGGACGTGTACCGGGCCATTCGGTCGAACGATGACGTCTGGCGGTCCACCGTGCTGCTCGTCGTGTGGGACGAACACGGCGGGATATTCGACCACGTGCCCCCGCCCCGACTCCCGTACGGTGATGGCACGCCGGAGATACCGTTCGAGATCGCCGCGCCGCGGTTCGACTTCCGGCGCCTCGGGGTCCGCGTGGGAGCGATCGTCGTGTCGCCCTACGTGAATCCCGGAGTGAATCACACCCTGTTCGAGCACGCCGCCATTCCGGCCACGGTCACGGAGCAGTTCATCGGCCCCCGCCGCGACCACGCCCCCTTCTTGCGGGAGAGGAACGCCAACACCCTGCTGGACCTGCTCGGCCCCATGTCCCCGCGGATGGACTCGCCGGACTTCAAGGGCGCATTTCCACTCGCGCCCGCCCGAGCGGGGAATGGGCCAGCGTCGGGCTTTCAGCTGGAACACGTGCGCGAGGTTCACGCGGTGCTCACCCGGGACCACCCCGACATCGCGCGCGTGTGCGATCCCACGACCGTGAGGACCGCGCCACAGGTGGCCGCGTTCCTCGGCCGAGCCATGGCCGCAATCGACCCGATCAACGGCCGTGCGTAAAGGCGGGGCCATCACGATGTTCCTGATGTTGGGTCTGGCTCCCGCCGGACACGCGCAGACGCTCGACTCGCCGGTGCCAAGTTCCACTACTTCGAATCCGTGCCCTTCGCGGGACATTCCGAGCAGCTCGAACCTGCTCGTCCGGAGTCTCGTAAGCGAGTGGGCTCTCCTCGCGCAAGATTGGTGCAAGGTTCGGGAGTGGGACCATCCGTGGCCCAACACACAGGAGCTACTGGTGGACGTGCTGGTCGGCCGGGGCTTGCATCCGACGGCGGGAATCGTCGTGCCGGAGAGTGGGCCCGCGGCCGGCCTCGCGCTGAACCTCGACTGGAACGAGCGGGCTCTGGCGGACGGGCGTTTCGCCACCAACTTCGAGGCGCGCGGCTCCGAGAGCGGCTTCTGGGAGGCCGGGGCCCGGCTGCAGACTTTGTTCGCCGCGTACATCGAGAATGGTAGGTCTCCGCAATTCACCCTGACCGCGAAGCACTGGGATCTGCCGCAGCTTCCGTTCTATGGGCTCGGCAACCACACGTCAGAGCACAGCCGAACCCTCTTCGGGCTCCGGGCGACGGAGATCGCGTCGAGCCTCGACGTGCCGCTTCCGCTCGGGTTCACGCTGGCCGGCGAGCTCGCGGGATTGTGGTTCGACCCGGAGAGCTCGACGACATTCGGCACCGTGAACAACGAGACGACGGCGCCCGGCCTTCACGGGGACACCGCGTACCTGCGGCCGCGGGCCGTGGCGACGTGGCGATATCCGGTCGCGGACGTCCTGTACGGGTTCTCCACCGTGGCGACGGTCTCGTATGAGCTCAACCAGGCGTTGCGAGGGGGACCGTATTCGTTCGATCGTCTCGAGGCGCGCTGGAGCGTCGGGCTCGGGTTGGGTCCGGCCGTCGGCGCGTTCCGGTTCACGAGTCATCTGACGATCAGCGATCCGCACGCGGGGAACCGGGTCCCCTTTTACCGTCAGCCCACCCTGGGAGGGGCCGACATCAACGACGAGAATTTCCTGAGGGGCTATCACAACTACCGGTTTCGCGCCCGGAATCTGATCGCCTACGAGATAAGCTACGAGCGGCAGATCATCGACCCGCTGGGGTTCCGGCTCTTCGCCGAGGCGGGGAAGGTCGGCCTCCAGCCCGGTGATCTCGGCTTCCACGGGCTGAAATCGAGCGTCGGGGTGGCCGCGACCTTTCGGCTGGGGGGAGCCACCGTCGCCGAAATCAGCCTCGGGTGGAGCGCCCGCGAGGGGGTGCACGCTTACGCGACCGGCAATACGAACAACGCCGGTGGCGTCAACGTGGGGCTGAGAGGGGTCTTCTAGTGGCTCGCTTCCCTCCACCAGCCGGCGCATCGTAGGAATTCATGTGCAGCATGGCGACGGCCCCGGTATCCTCACCCTCGTGTCCGGCGAGGCCGCGTCGACGCCCGCGTCGATCGTCCGCTCTTGGTCGGCCCGCGCCACCGCGGCCGGCGCGGACGCCTATGTGGCCCACTTCCGCTCGAGCGTGCTGCCCGCACTCCGGGAGCGATCGGGGCATCGAGGCGCCCTGGTGCTGCGACGACCGGAGGACGGGCTGATCCGGATCACCGTCCTCACGCTCTGGACGTCGATGGCGGCGGTCGTGGAGTTCGCGGGAGCCGACCCGGACGCGGCGGTGGTCGAGCCCGCGGCTCGCGCCGTGCTCGCCGACTTCGACACAAGGGTCACGCATTTCGCGCTGGCCCTGAACGCTCTACTCTGAGGGAGCCCATGTCCCGCTACTTCTGTCACGAGTATCCCGAAGTGCTGGTGGTCGAGACCCGCGTGGTCGAGGCGCGCCCGGGCGCGGTGCTCCTCGAGCAGTCGCCGTTTCACCCGGGTGGGGGCGGGCAGCTCGCCGACCGCGGGGTCCTGCGCTGGAGCAGCGGCGAGGCGCGGGTCACCAGCATCGAGGCGGAGGCGGGCCGCTACTGGCACCTGATCGGCGAGCCGGTCGAGATCTCCGGCGTGGTCCAGGCGGCGGTGGATCCCGCCTTTCGGTCGATGATGGCGCAGCTCCACACCGACACCCACGTGCTGAACGCGCTCGTGTTCCAGCGCTTCCAGGGCGCGCTGGTCACCGGCGCGCAGCTCAACGAGGACGGCACCGCGCGCATGGACTTCGACCTGCCCGAGGCGGACAACGATCGGCTGCGGGCGCTCGAGCCCGAGATCAACGACGTCATCCGCCAGGACCTGCGCCTGCGCTACGCCTACGTGCCGGAGGCCGACGCGCTCGGGGAGCGCGGCCTCATCCGCAACCGGTCGGTCGCGCCGCCTCCGGCCTCCGACGGGACGGTCCGGGTGGTGGAGATCGTGGGGCTCGATCGGCAGGCGTGCGGCGGCACCCATCTGACCTCGACCGGGGCCTCGCGGCCGGTGCGGATCCTCAAGATCGACAACAAAGGCCGGCACAACCGGCGGATCAAGATCGCCCTCGCTGGCGAGGGCGAGTGAGGCCGCCACCCCGCGGGCTCGTTCCCTTCCGGATCGACGTTCCTCCGCGCGTCCTGGACGATCTGGCGCGGCAGTCGACGCGGGCCGGGACTACGGGATCGAGCCCGGTTACCTGCTTCGGCTCGTCGACTACTGGCGCGCGTTCGTCGGCGTGCCGACCGCCTTCGTGGCCTGCCGCACGATCTCTTCCCGGCGCCCCCGACCGATGTGTGCAGCGCGTCTACAACTGTGTGAGGCGGACCGAGCTCACGGTGGGCGGGCACTTCTTGGCCTGCACGCGCCCGGCCGAGTTCGTCGAGGACGTGCGCGCGTTCTTCCGCGACTACCGGGACGGGCGGTCCGGCTAGGCGGGGCCGAAGCCGATCATGGTCCGGCCGTCGATCTCGAGCGGCCGGAAGCGGACGGGCAGGCCCGCCTTGAGGGTGCCGAACGGGATATCGACGACCCGGCCCAGGAGGGAGACGCCCTCCGCGAGCCGCACCACGGCGACCGCATAGGGGACCTCGCCGCTCCGGCCGCGCGGGGCGATGCGGATGACGGTGAACGAGACCACGGTGCCCGCGCCCTCGAGAGCTACCGGCTGCCACTCACGCTGGTGACCCTGCTCGCAGAATTCCTTGGGAGGAATCGCCAGGGCCCCGCACCGTCCGCAGCGGATGGCGGTCAGGTGCCCGGCGCGGGCCTCCTCGAAGAAGTCTTTCAGGTGGATCACGTGCTCAGTCACGGCCGAACAGGCTCACCAGGACGGTCGCGGTGTTCCCGCCCAGCGTGTGGGTGAGCCCGGTCGTCGCCCCGTCCACCTGCCGCTTGCCGGCCTCGCCGCGGAGCTGGGTGACGATCTCGGCGATCTGGGCCGCCCCGGTGGCGCCGATCGGATGCCCCTTGGCCTTGAGGCCGCCGGACGGGTTGACCGGGAGCTTGCCTCCGAGGCTGGTCCAGCCCTTCTCGGCCGCGAGGCCGCCGGTGCCGGGCTCGAAGAAGCCGAGGCCCTCGGTGGCCACGATCTCGGCGATGGTGAAGCAGTCGTGCAGCTCCACTACGTCGACGTCCGCGGGAGTCTTGCCCGCCTGCCGGTAGGCCCCCTGCGCGGCGCGCTCGGTGGCGGTGACGCGCGAGAGGTCGCGCTTTTCCTGCACGAACATGGTGTCGCTCGCCGCGTGCGTGCCCAGGACCCAGATCGGCCGCCGGTGCCTGCGGGCGACCTCCTCGGAGGCCAGCACGACCGCCGCGCCTCCGTCGGTGAACGGGCAACAGTCGTAGAGCTTGAGGGGATCCGCGACGTAGGCGCTCTTGAGAACCGTCTCGAGCGAGATCTCCTTCTGGAACTGGGCCTTGGGGTTGAGGGTGCCGTGGCGGTGGTTCTTGACCGCCACGTGGGCCATCTGCTCCTCGGTGGTGCCGTACTTGTCCATGTGGGCGCGCGCGATCAGGGCGAAGACGCCGGGGAAGGTGAGTCCCGCGGGCTGCTCGAGGGAGGCGTCCGAGCAGTAGGCGAAGAACTCGGTCGCCGACTCGGTCGGCACGTTGAGGACCCGCTCCGCGCCGCCGACCAGGATCACGTCCGACACCCCGCTCGCGATCTCCATGACCGCGTGCCGGAACGCGACGTGGCTGGTCGCGCAGGCGTTCTCGAAGCGGGTGGTGGGAACATTGGGCAGGCCGAGCAGGGTGGCGGCCAGCGGGGCCATGTGCAGCTGCCGCTCGGTCTCGCCGCCGGTGACGTTGCCGAAGTAGAGGGCCTGGATCGCGCTCGGCGCGATGCCCGCGTCGAGGATGGCGTCGGCGCCGGCCTGCGCGAACAGCTCGGCGCTGGTGCGATCGTGCTTGCCAAACTTGGTGACGCCCACTCCGATGACGGCCACGCGGCGCATGCGGTCTCCTCGGGTCCGGCGAAGATTGCGAATCGGTCGTTGCTCGCATCATACCGCGCCGCGCCACGGGAACTCAAAGGCGGCTCCCGACCCGGCAAATCGCCGTGGAATGCGGGGGGCCATGGTACGGTGGGCCGCATGACTCCGATCCGATCGTCCCGGGGCAGGGCGTGACCGTCGAGGAGGCCCTGCTCGCGCTGCTGGCCGGCGTGGCGATCGTGCTGCTGTTCCTGGGGCTCGCGGATGCGCTCGAGGGCGACGCGCGCGCCTGGCTCCGCGCCCGTCGGCGCGGATTCGCCCGACGGCCACCGGCCCCGCGCGCCGCGCCCGAGCCACCTCGTGCGGAGCGCCCGGCCCTCGCGCGGCGGCCGGCCGCCGGGCGGCCCAAGGCGGTGGAAGCCCCGCGGGTCGCCGCGGAGCCCGCCACGGAGGACGCCCCCGAATGGCGGGATCGCGCCGCCGCCCTGATGCGCGGTCGCGAGTGGGCCGAGGCTCGGCGGGTGGTGGAGTCGGCGCTCGCCGCCCGTGACGCCCGCCCGGAGAGCGTGGGCTTCCTGCTCGAGGTGTGCTCCACCGCCACCGCGCGCGAGCTCTGGCGGCTGCGCCGGGCGCTGCGGCGCGGGGCGGGCGACGAGACGCCGCTCGGCGCCGCGCTCGAGACGGCGCGTCTCCTCCTCGACTCGGAGCCCGCGGCCGGGCTGTCCTCGGCGGCGCGGGGCGGGGCGGGCCGGCGGCTCTGGCGCGGCCAGACACGTCTGGGCCTCCGGCGGTGGCGCGCGGGGGACTTCGACGCCGCGGTCGAGGCGCTGTTCCTGGCCCTCGCGGTGCCCGGTCTCGACGACCGGCGGCGCGCGCTGGCGCGGGATCTGCTGGCCCGCACCCTCGAGGACATGGCGGGCCAGCGCCTCGAGCTGATCCCGCAGCTCCTGGGCGACGGGGACCGGGCCGCCGCGCTCGGGCAGGCCCAGCAGCTCGCGGCCCACGTCGCGCGGGCGCGTCAGGAGGGCATCGCGGCGGAGGATCTGGCGGTCGCCGCCGCGCGGGGCCGTCAGCTCCTGGAGCACATCGAGCACACGCCGGTGCGATGACCGACGCCGGCCCGGCGGTGACGCGCGCGGCCGATCGTCCGACTAGGCGGTAGGGCCTTCGAGCGAGCGCGCGCGGGCCATCTCGAAGACCTCGAGAGGCATCGCGAGGAACGTGGCCACCACGTCGGGATCGAAGTGGGTTCCCGCCGCGATCCGGATCCGCTCCCGGGCGGCCTCCATGGGAATGGCCTTCGAGTACGGGCGGTCGTAGGTGAGCGCGTCGAAGGCGTCCGCGACCGCGAAGATCCGAGCGCCCAGCGGGATCGCGGGCCCGGCCAGGCCCAGCGGGTAGCCGGTGCCGTCCCACCGTTCGTGGTGGTGGTACACGACCGGGATCGCGTTGCGCAGGAACGGGATCCGCTCCAGGAGCTGCCGGCCGACTTCCGGGTGTCGTCGCATCACCTGCCACTCCTCGGGAGTGAGGGGGCCGGGCTTGAGGAGGATCGCATCCGAGATGCCGATCTTGCCGATGTCGTGCAGGAGGACGCCGCGGCCGAGCGCTTCGAGGTCTCCCTCCGGCAGGCGGTGCGCCCGGGCGAGCGCGATCGAGTAGGCGTGCACGCGCCGGGAGTGGAGCTCGGTGCCCACCTCCCGGGTGGCGAGCGCCGAGCCCAGGGCCTCGAGGGTCGCCAGGTAGGTCTGCTGCAGCTCGCCGAGGGCGGCGGCCAGCTCGCGGGTGGCTTCCGCCACCCGGTACTCGAGGAGGACGTGATGCTCGCGGTGCTCGATCAGGAGCTGCCGGCGCTCGAGCGCGCGCTCGGCGGAGAGCAGGATCTGGTCGAGGTCGACCGGCTTCAGGATGAAGTCGCTCGCCCCCTGCTTGAGGCTCTCCACCGCGACAGAGACGTCACCGGCGCCGGTCAGCATGATGACCGCCGCGTCGGCGTCCCGCGCCCGCACGTGCCGGAGGAGCTCGAGGCCGTCCATCACCGGCATCTTGAGGTCGGTGATCGTGAGCGGCGCCCGCTCGCTGTCGTACAGCACCGCCGCTTCCTGCCCGTTGCCCGCGATGCGGCACTCGTAGCCCGCCGAGCCGAAGGCGGCCCGGAGCGTGGCGCGGATGTCGAGCTCGTCGTCCACGATGAGGACGCGCCGGCTGCCGGCTCCGAGAGGCGCCGCGGTCGTGCCAGTCACCGTCAC
Source organism: Candidatus Methylomirabilota bacterium (assembly GCA_035312605.1). Classification (GTDB taxonomy): domain Bacteria; phylum Methylomirabilota; class Methylomirabilia; order Rokubacteriales; family CSP1-6; genus CAMLFJ01. Next base: position 6,746 of record DATGBR010000247.1, on the reverse strand, counting down.
GCTCCGGGCCGGACTCCAGGGGCGGCGCCGATGTCCTCGTGGACGGAGACGCGGTTCTTGCCGGCCCGCTTCGCCGCGTAGAGCGCCTCGTCGGCGGCGCGGATCAGCTCGTCAGCGGCGGGGGCCACGTCCTCCGGCAGGGACGCGATGCCGAAACTCGCGGTCACCCGGCGGCCGTGGGCGAAGGCCCACGTGGAGAGCACGTAGCGGATGCGGTCGGCGTAGAGCCGCGCCCCGCTCTTCGAGGTCTCGACCAGCAGCACCGCGAACTCGTCCCCGCCGTAGCGGCAGATGACGTTGATGCCGCGGGACTGCTTGAGGAGGATGTCGGCCATCGCCCGCAGGGTCTCGTCGCCGGCCGCGTGCCCGAGATCGTCGTTGACCGCCTTGAAGCCGTCGAGATCGAGCAGGACCACCGAGACCGGGTGGTTGAAGCGGCGGTAGCGGGAGACCTCTTCCTCGAGCCGGATGGAGAAGAACCGGCGGTTGTAGAGGCCGGTGACCTCGTCCTTGAACGAGAACTCCTTGAGCTGGGCGCTCGTGGACTCGAGATCCTTGTAGGCGGTGTCGAGGCGGCGCGCGTACTCGTTGACGTCGGCGGCCTGCTGCTCGATGGTGACCAGCATGCGCGAGAAGGACTGCATGAGGGAATCCACCTCGTCGCTCTGCTGCACGTACTGCTGGACCGCCGCCGTCTCCGGGCTCGCCACTGGTGTCGGGGTGCCCGGCTTGGACACCGGCCGGTTGCCGGTACTCGCGTCGGCGTGCCGCACCACCGAGGTGGCGAGGTCCCAGAGCATGAAGCTGCCGGCGGCCATCAGCAGCCCGCTGCCGCAGAGCATGACGAGCATCCACGGGAGATCGCGCTCCTGGGTCTGCACGTCGAGGAGCGGGAACGCGTAGGAGTAGACCAGGTACGCGACGACCAGCATCGGCAAGAACGCGGTGAGGGTGATGGCGATCAAGATCTTGCGCTTGATGCGGCGTGCGGCGGGAGTATCCGGAGCCGACGGGCGCTTGGGCATGTCTTGCCGCCTCCAGGATATCGGCGTCGGGGCTGGGCGGTGCGGGAATTTCACGCCCCTTCGGTCGGAACGTTCCCCGGCCCCTTCCTTGACGGAGTCACGATGGGTGGGGTACGGTAGGCTCCGATGGTCCTGGAGCCCAAACTCGTCAATCCTGACAGGCAGATTGACTGCACCGGGCTGTTCTGTCCGATGCCCATCGTCAAGACCCGCGAGGCCATCACGCAGATGGGGGTCGGGGAGCTCCTCGAGATGCTGTCGGACGATCCCGCCTCGGAGCCCGACATGCGGAGCTGGGCCCGGAACACCGGTCACGATCTGCTCGAGATCACGCGGAGCGGGATCGTCTACCGCTTCGTGGTCCGGAAGACGCGGTAGCCACGGTGGCGCCCGAGGCGGTCGAGCCCGAGCGCGTCTATCTCGACTACGCGGGCTTCGCGCCCGTCGATCCGCGGGTCCTTGCGGTGATGCGGCCGTTCCTCGAGGCGGGCATCGGCAATCCTTCCGCGCGCCACTCGCTCGGCGCGGAGGCGCGCGAGTCCCTCGACGCCGCGCGGGTGAAGGTGGCGCGCCTCTGCGGCGGCGCCGCGGGCGGGATCGTGTTCACCTCCGGGGCCACCGAGGCGAACAATCTGGCCATCAAGGGTGTTGCGCTGCGAGCGCGCGCCGGCGCCCCGCGAGTGGTGCTCTCCTCCGTCGAGCACATCTCGGTGATCAATGCGTGCCGCGACCTCGAGAAGACCGGCGCCGTCCTCTGTGCCCTGCCGGTGGACGGGGACGGGCGCGTCGATCCCGACATGCTGCGCGCGGTCCTGACCCCGGATACGACCCTCGTCTCCATCGCGGCCGCGAACCCGGAGATCGGGACGGTACAGCCGCTCAAGGAGATCGGCCGGATCACCCGCGAGGCGGGCGTGCCCCTGCACGTGGACGGGGTCGGGGCGCTGGGGCGCGTGCCCCTCAATGTCGAGACGATGGGGATCGATCTGCTCACCATCTCCGGGAACGACCTGTACGGCCCGCCGGGGAGCGGCGCGCTGTGGGTGCGTCCCGGCGTGCGCGTGCACCCTCAGGTGCTGGGTGGAGGCCAGGAGGGCGGGTACCGCTCCGGCACCGAGAACCTGCCCGGCATGGTCGGCTTCGGGGTGGCCGCCGAGCTGATGCGGGTGGAGGGCGCGCACCAGGAGGCCGCCCGGCTCGCGTCCCTGCGCGACCGGCTGCAGGGCGGGCTGCTCGAGACCATTCCCGATTGCCGGCTCACCGGCTCGCGAGGCGCGCGGTTGCCTCACCACCTGAGCCTGGTGCTCCGCGGGGTGAAGGCCGACGGCGTCCTGCTCGACCTGGACCTGGCCGGCATCGCGGCCTCGTCGGGCTCGGCCTGCGCGTCGCTCACCCAGACGACGTCGCACGTGCTGCGCGCCATCGGCTGCCCGGCCGAGGAGGCGGACGGCTCCCTCTGCTTCACCCTGGGTCGCTGGAACACCGGGGCCGACGTGGACGCGGTGCTGGAGCGCCTGCCGCCCATCGTGGCGCGCCTGCGCGCGCTCGCTGCTCCGCTGCACACCTAGCCGCCCGGCCGACCCGCGCGTGAAGCTCGTCCTGTTCGACATCGACGGCACCCTGATCACCTCGCGGGGGGCCGGCCGCCGCGCGATGCGGACGGCCTTCGAGCGGGTCTTCGGGACGGCGGGCGGGATCGACACCTACGATCTTCGCGGGCGCACCGACACCCGCATCGTGCACGACGTCATGGGCGCGGAAGGCTGGGAGCCGGCCCGAGTGCACGAGCGGCTCGACGACTTCTTCGAGGCGTACGTGGGCGGGCTGATCGCCGAGATCGGCGACGGGCAGGGGGTGGTCACCCTCCCCGGCGTCGCCGCCGTGGTGGAGCAGCTCGCCCGATCCTCGGCGGCGGTGCTGGGCCTGGTGACCGGCAATATCGAGGAGGGGGCCCGCATCAAGCTCCTGCCGACCGGCCTCTGGCCGAGCTTTCGGGTGGGGGCCTACGGCTCGGATCACATGGACCGTCGCCATCTGCCGTCGCTGGCCGCGCGCCGCGCGCACGCCCTGCTCGGCCGCGAGTTCCCGCCCGCCGACCTGGTGGTGATCGGCGACACTCCGCACGACGTCGACTGCGCGCGGGCCTGCGGGGCGGTCGCGGTGGCGGTGGCCACCGGCCAGTATCCTCGCGAGGCGCTGCTCGCGGACGGACCGGATCACTTCTTCGAGGACCTGAGCGACACCCAGCGCGTGCTGCGCGCGATCCTCGGAGACTAGGCGCTAGGCGAGGCGCTTCACCGCGAGGTCCGCGGCGAGCTCGTTGCACTGCCGGACCAGCGCGGGGGCGACCGGGATCCCGTGGAGGCGCCGCTGCCGCTCGGTCTCGGCCTCGGGCTCGCCCGCGGTGTAGACGCGCTCCTGGCCGGTGCGCGGGGTGTCGTTGAGGGCCTGCAGCATGTCGTCCATCGCGCCGGTGAAGGCCTCGAGCGGCCGGAAGCGCTTCACGTCGATCGCCGCGAAGCAGTGGCCGGTGTTGGACTCCTTCCGGCCCCGCGCGCCGCTCCGGTCGAGCACGTCGCCGTAGACCCCGCCGGAGAGCACGCCGGACAGGATGTCCACCATCACCCCGAGTCCGTAGCCCTTGTGGCTGCCCAGCTCGCGGCTGCCGCCGAGCGGGGAGAGCAGGCGCGAGGCCAGCACGTCCTTCGCGCTGGTGGTGGGACGCCCCTCCGCGTCGAGGCCCCAGCCCTCCGGGATCGGCTTGTTCCATCGGGAGGCGATCGTGAGCTTGCCCACCGCGACGGTGGTGGTGGCCATGTCGAGGACGAACGGGGTGTGGCGCGCGGCGGGGGCGGCGAAGCTCAGCGGGTTGGTCCCCATCATGGGCTTCTTCGCGAAGGTCGGGACCATCGCCACGAACGGAGAGTTGGTCACCGCGAGGCCGATCATCCCGCGCTCGAGCGCCATCATCGAGTAGTTCCCGCAGGCCCCGAAATGGTTCGAGTTGCGGACCGCCACGAGGCCGACCCCGTAGGTGGCGGCCTTGGTGATGGCGAGGTCCATGGCCATGACCGAGGCCGGATGCCCGAGGCCCTTCTGGCCGTCGACCAGGGCGGTGGCGAGGTCGTCGCGGGCCACCGTGGGGTCGGCCCATGGATGCACGAACCCCGGCGCGGGTCCACTCGACGTACCGGGGCAGCATGCCGATGCCGTGCGAGTCGACCCCGCGCAGGTCGGTGCGGACCATGAGATCGGCGGTCAGGGTCGCGTTGCGGCGCCATGGCCCGCTCCTCAGGGCAGCCCGGTGATCGTGATGCCGGAGTTCTTGAGCTTGTAGCGCCGGTTGATGGTCGCGAGCACCGCGGTGATGCCCTCGATGGGCCCCGCGTTGGTGAGGGCTCCCACGTCCACCGGCCGGAGCCCCATCGACGCGCCCAGGTCGGAGACGAGCTTCTTGGCCTCCGCGTCGCCGCCACAGAGCAGCAGGTCGCACGCGATGGCCTGGTCGCCGGCGGAGAGCTCGTGGGCCGCGATGTGGTGGAAGGCGGCGACGACCCGGGCCTCCGCGCCGAGGATCTCCTGGGCTTCCTCCGCCGCCGAGCCCTGCGGAGGCGGGGTGAAGAGTCGGCCGCCGCCGAAGGTGAGCGGGACCACCGTGCTGACCACCACCTTGCCACGACAGGCCTCGCGTAGCTCAGGGAGCGTGGCCGAGAGCCCGGTGGCCGGCACCGTGAGCACGACGATCTCCGCGGCCGCGGCCGCGTCGCGATTGGACTTGCCGTCCACCCGTCGGCCGGGTCCATGGAGCTCCGCGGCCTTGGCGCGGGCGCGCTCCGCGTCGCGCGACCCGATGATCACCTCGTGCCCGGCCTGGGCCCACCGGAGCCCGAGCCCCACGCCTTCCTTGCCGGTACCGCCGACGATGCCGATCCGCATGCGCTCTCCTTGGCTTTGGACTAACGGAACAGGTCGCGCGCGGGGTCGCGCAGCAGCGCGCGGCTCGAGCCGTCGCCGCGCGGCCAGTCGAGCCCGCGGATGATGGCCACCGGCACCCGGTCGAGCTTGCCCATGACCGGCTCGGCGGCCCCGGCCAGCTCGTCGGCCAGCGCCAGGATGGTGGCCTGGAGCACGTGGCCGGCCGGGTCCAGCTGCCCAAGATAGCTGACGATGGGCGCGAGCCCGGCGAGGCCGACCGCGACGTTGACGAGCCCCTCGCGCCACGGCCGTCCGAAGGTGTCCGCGACGATGATCGCGAGCTCGTGACCGGTGAGCGTGCGCAGGTGGGCGCGCAGCGCGCCCGCCGAGCGGTCGGAGTCCTCGGGCAGGAGGCAGGCGGTGTCGGCGTCCACGTTCGACTGGTCTACGCCCGCGTTTGCGCACACGAAGCCGTGGCGCGTCTCGACGATCAGCACGTCCTTGGCCTTTCGCACGATGCGGCGGCTCTCGCCGAGGATGACCTGGACGAGGCGCGGGTCGCGGCCGATCTCGTCGGCGACCGACCGGGCCTCGTCCGACACGGCGACGTCGGCCAGCCGGACGACGCGGCCCTCGGTCTTGGACACGATCTTCTGGCTCACCACCAGGAGGTCGCGGTCCTGGATCGGGGTGTCCTGGCGGCGCGCGGCCTCCAGGATGAGCGGGGCCAGCTCGTCGCCACGCCGGATCTCGGGCAGGCCTTCGACCGCGATCACCTCGTAGCGGGCGGGCACGGCTAGCGGGCTCCCGCGCGCTGGGCGCTGGAGGGGAAACCCCGTAGCAGGCGCGCGCTCCGGGTGTGGGGGCCCCGCTCGAGGAGGACCCGGAGGTCGTCGGGCGCGTCGACGTCGAGCCCGATCCCGGGGAGCTCGAGCACGCGCGGGGAGAGCCCGGCGGCGCGGGCCGCGGCCAGGTGATTCGCGAACGACGGCTCGCCGAAGGTGAGAGGCATGGCGCCCGGCGGGGCCAGGAGCGCGGCGTTGGTGCCGAGGCCGGACCGCGACGGCACGAAGACGACACCGGGCGCCTCGTCGAGCGCGCCACAGAGCGTGGCCACCTCGTCGGCGGTGACGCAGGGCACGTCCCCGGGGATCGTGAGGAAGCGCGCGAGGCCGCGCGCGGTGGCCTGCTGCTGGGCGAAGGCCACCGCCGCGGTGTGGCCCCGGTTGGCGCTCTCGATCCAGCACTCGGCGCCCGCGGCGCGGGTGAGGGTCTGGACCTCCGCATCGGTGGTGATCACCACCACCGAGCCGGGGAGCGCCGCCACCAGCGCTTCGAGCACGTCGCCGAGCATCGCGCGCGCGAGCTCGCGCCGCTCGGCGGGCGAGAGAGCGGGCACGAGCCGCTGCTTGGCGTTCGCCAGGTCCTTGACCGGCACCGCCGCGATCACGCTCATCGCGCGGCCCGCGCCGCCTCGAGCGCGGCGACGACGTGTCGAGCCAGCGTCACCTCGGCGTCGCGACTCGACATCATGGTGGGGGCCACGACCGGGGCCGCGCCGGCGGAGCGAATCTCGGGAGCGAGCGCGCGGTCCTGCTCGTCGAAGACCAGCAGGTCGAGCCAGCCCCCGTAGGCGCGCGCCACGCCGGTGGCCGAGACGGGCAGGCCGGCCGCGGCCATGAGCCGGCCGGCGGGACCCGACACCGCGTCGCCGCCCACGATCGGGCTAACCGCGGCCACGATCGCCTCCGTGGACTGCAGCGCCTCGACGAGCCCCGGCACGGCCAGGATCGGCCCGATCGAGGT
>DATGBR010000246.1:0-20793 GCA_035312605.1 Candidatus Methylomirabilota bacterium | reverse complement strand
TCTCCAGCACGTGGGCGCGGATCTTGGCCAGGAAGCGCCAGGGCTCCGGATCGTCCATGTTCCCGGTGATGAACAGGAAGCGGCTGGCCAGGTCCGGTCGCCGGGTGGTGGCCGCGTAGTAGACCGCGGGCCCCCCACCATCGGGCATGCACACGTCGCAGACCACCAGGTCGTAGGACACCCCACGCACGTGCTCGAGCGCCGCGTCGACCGTATTCGCCACGTCCACCGTCCAGCCGGTGCGGCGCAGCAGCGCGGTCACCACGTCGGCCACGACCATCGAGTCGTCCACCACCAGGGCCCGCGACGGCAGGCGGGACGGGCCCGACTCGGCGAGCGCCTGGGCCGGGTACGTCACCAGCTCGTGTTCCGAGGACCGCGCTTCCATGGCGGTACAGGGAGGGAGCAAGGCGCTTGCCAGCGAGATAGAGACCCCAACATATGGAGAACATTGATCGATCTCCCAACCCCGCAAGATTGCGCGTCCCCGTGCCGATACAAAGCGCGGCACCGGTCGGCAACAAAGCGTCGGTGGTCATGTGAGCCAGTGCAGGAGCAAGGTGGCCAGGGACAGGAAGATGGTCACGCCGAGGACGTCCTGGAACGCGGTCTCGAATGGGCCGGCGGTCAGCGCCGGATCGAAGCCCAGACGCTTGGACAGCATGGGGATCACGGTCCCGGCGGTGCCCGAGAGATTCACCGAGATGAACATCGACACCGAGACCACGAGGGCGAATGCGGGCGAGTGCCAGAGCCAGCCGACCACGCCCACGACGAGCGCGCACACCGCCCCCAGGATGCTCGAGGTCTGCGCCTGCCGGCGCAGCGGCTCCCACCAGCGAGAGAGCTGGACCTGCCCGGTGGCAAGGCCGCGCACCACCATGGTCACCGACTGCAGGCCGGTGTTGCCGGAGATCGCCTGGATCACCGGCATGAACGACGCGAGCAGGATGACCTGCCCGAGCGTGCGGTCGAAGAAGTGGATGACCAGGCCGGCCAGCAGCTCGATGAGGAGCGTGCTCAGCACCCAGGGCAGGCGCAGCAGCGCCACCTGGTACGGGGTGCGGCGCTCGAGCTCGGCCGCGTCGGAGCCCGCGATGCGGAAGATGTCCTCCGAGGCCTCCTCCTGCATGATGTCGATGACGTCGTCGACCGAGATGGTGCCGAGGAGCCGGTTCTGCTCGTCCACCACCGGCAGGCTCACCAGATCGTACTTGGCCACGAGCCGGGCCACGTCCTCGCGGTCCATCTCCGGCCGCACGCTCACTAGCTCGTCATCGAGGAGCGTGGAGAGCGTGGTGCGGGGCGCCGCGATGAGCAGGCGGCGCAGCGGGACGCGCCCGACCAGGTGCTGGTGGTCGTCGACCACGTACAGCTCGAAGGGACGCTCCTGGGCGATCGAGCGGCGGATGTACTGGATCGCCTCCTCCACCGTCGCGTCCTCGGGACGGGCCACGAAGTCCGGGGACATGAGCCGGCCCGCCGACTGCTCGGGGTACTCGAGGATGCCCTGGACTTCCTCGGACTTCTGCTCCTCCATGAGGTCGAGGATCTTCTCGGCCTGCTCGGTGGGCAGCTCGTCCACCACGTCGGCGGCGTGCTCGGCCGGCATCTGCTCGAGGATGCGCGAGAGCTCGACGTCGTCGAGGCCGCGGATGAGCTCGAGCAGGGTGTGGTCGTCCATCTCGGACAGGACGTCGCCGGCCCGGTCCCGCCCGAGGGAGCGGAAGAGCCCGTGCCGCTCCTCCGGGGCCAGCTGCTGAAGGACATGGGCGAGGTCGGCCGGATGGGCGTCCCGCACCAGCTCGAGGTCCGCCACATCGGCCTCGCCGCGGGCCAGTTGCTGGGCCGCGTGCAGGAGCCGCTCGGTGTCCGCCACGGCCCGGCCGGCAGCGCGCGGCGGATCAGCCGCGCGCGGGCGCCATCCGCAGGCGGGCGACCACCGGGAGGTGGTCCGAGGCCACGCGGGCAAGACGGCTGCGGTGAACGTGGAAGCCGTCGGCGGCGAGATCTCGATCCCAGTAGATGCGATCGAGCGGGAACAGCGGGAGCGGGGCCGGATGCGTCCGCCGGATGCGCGGGCCGTGCAGCTCCCGTCGCAGGGTCCGGCCGACCGCGCCCGCGAACCAGAACCACTCGTTGAGATCGCCCACCACCACGCGGGGGCCGGTCAGCTCGTCGTGGAGGATGTGCTCGCGCACCAGCATCCGCACCTGGGCGGCCCGCTCCCGGATCTGGAGCCCGAAATGGACGTTGAAGAGGTGCAGCAGCCCATCCGACATCCGCCCCGGCATCTGGAGATCCAGCCGGATGCCGCCGCGCGGCTCGCGGTCTGGCCGCGACAGATCGAACGTGCGGCTGCCTCGGATGGCGAGCCGGGTGAGGATCGCGTTGCCGTAGGGCAGCCCATCGCGCTCCCGGGTCGGTCCCATCGCGACCTGGACGCCCAGACGCTCGGCCAGGTCCAGGGCCTGCGGCCGGAATACCTCCTGCAGGCCGATCAGGTCGGCGTCGATCTCCCGGATGACGTCGGCGATGCGGTCGAGGTCCACGCGGCCGTCCAGGCCCGCGCACTTGTGGATGTTGTAGCTGGCGACGGTGACGTGCATGCCTCCAGCATACCGGGCCCGGCGACCTGCGTCCAAGAAACGAGGGGCCGAGCCTTGCAATGGCCTCGCGGGCTTTGCTAGTCTCGTCGCAGCCTAGAGAGCGATCATCGCGAGGTTGGCCCCCGTGAGTCCAGGTTCAAGCCGTGTTCCCTCCCTCGTGGACGCCGTCCGCGAGTTCGTCGAGCGGGACGTGCGGCCCACCGCCTCGGCGCTGGAGCACGCGGACCGGTACCCGCGGGATCTGGTCGAGCGCATGGCGCGGATGGGGCTCTTCGGGGCTCTGGTCCCCGCCCAGTACGGTGGCCTCGGGCTCGACGTCACCACCTACGCCCGCATCATCGAGGAGCTGTGCCGGGGCTTCATGTCCCTGGCCGGGGTCATCAACAGTCACACGATGGCCGCGCTGATCGTCTACCACCACGGCACCGAGGAGCAGCGCCTCCGCCTGCTGCCCCGCTTCGCCAGCGGCCAGGCCCGGGGCGGGCTCTGCCTCACCGAGCCCCACGCCGGCTCCGACGTGCAGGCGATCCGGACGGTGGCCCGCCGCGACGGGGATCACTACCTGCTCTCCGGCTCCAAGATGTTCGTGACCAACGGCCGTGAGGGCAATACCTTCGCGCTGCTCGCGCTCACCGAGCCCGACGCGCGGCCCCGCCACCGCGGCATGTCCTGCTTCATCGTGGAGAAGGGCGCCCCCGGCCTCGAGGTCGTCAAGTCCATCGCCAAGCTGGGCTACAAGGGGGTGGACACCGCGGAGCTGGTCTTCGACGGCTTCCCCTGCCCCGCGGCCAACCTGGTGGGCGGGGTCGAGGGCCGCGGGTTCAAGCACGTGATGTCGGGGCTCGAGACCGGACGGATCAACATCGCGGCCCGGGCGGTCGGGGTGGCCCAGGCCGGCCTCGACGAGGCGGTGCGGGTGGCGCGCGCCCTGCCCGAGCCGCCCGCGGCCCTGGCCGACATCGCCATGCGCGTGGAGTCCGCGCGGCTGGTCACCTACTGGGCCGCGGCCATGAAGGACCGGGGCGACCGCTGCGACCTGGAGGCCGGCATGGCCAAGCTGCACGCCTCGGAGGCCGCCCAGGAGGTGGCCGTCGAGACCATGCGGCTCGAGGGGGCCCGCGGCCAGCTCGCGTCGGGGCTGGCCGAGCGGCTCTATCGCGACGCCCCGCTCATGATCATCGGCGAGGGCACCAACGAGATCCAGCGGCTGATCATCTGCCGGAACCTGCTGGAGCGCTACGGCGAGCGCCCCGGAGCCCTCACCAGCCGGGACGATCTCCCGGACGAGCAGCGGCAGATGGTCCTCGCGGTGCGGCAGGCGGTGGAGAAGGACGTGGCGCCGGTGATCCACGACTACGACGCGGGGCGCCGGGACCCCGAGCCGCTCGTCGCGCGGCTCGCGGAGCTCGGCCTCTTCGGCGCGCTCGCCGGGCCCGAGCACGGCGGTCTCGGTCTCTCGCTCGCCACCGCGGCCATGATCGTGGAGGAGGTGGCCCGCGGGTCGGCCACCCTGGGCGGCTGGCTCGCCGCCCAGCTCGCGGCCAGCCTCGCCATCGCGCGCCACGCGCCCCGCGACGTACGCGAGCGGCTGCTCCCCCCGATGACCCGCGGCGAGCGCTGGACCGCGCCGATCATCGGCCCGTCGATCGGGGCGCGCCAGGCGGGCAAGGACTGGGTCCTGACCGGGTCGGCCCCGGTGGTGGCCAACGCGGGCCGGGCCAAGCTCTTCCTGGTGAACACTGCGCTCGAGGACGGCCGGAGCCGCTGCTTCGCGGTGGAAGCGGAACGGGCCGGCCTCACCGTGGGCCTCGCCTCCGACACCGTGGGCCTGCGCGGCCTGGGCGCGGCGGATGTGGTGCTGGTCGGCGTCCGCCTGGGTACCACCGCCATCCTCCGCGAGGGGGCCGAGACCCTGCTCGAGGCGGTGAGCAGCGTGGGCACCGCCGCCACCGCGGTCGGGCTGGCCCAGGCCGCCTTCGAGGCCGCGCTCCGCTACTCGCAGCAGCGCTCCACCTTCGGCCAGCCGATCTGCCAGCATCAGGCGATCCAGCTCAAGCTGGCCGACATGGCCACCCGCATCACCGTGGCGCGGCTGCTCACCGCCCGCGCGGCGGAGCGGCTCGACGTGGACTCGCGGGACGACGCGGGGGCGACGATGGCCCGGCTCGCGGCGGGCGAGACCGCCTACGCGGTGAGCCTCGAGGCGATGCGCATCCACGGCGGGTACGGCTACACCAGCGAGTTCCCGGTCGAGCGCTACTATCGCGACGCGGCCGCGCTGCTGCTCGGCCCGCGCGACCCGGCCGCCGAGCGCCGGCGGCTCGCGGCCCGGTGGCTCACCAGCCAGGCTCCATGAGCTACGGGCGGTACTACGAGGAGTTCGCCGCGGGCCAGGAGTTCACCCACTGGCCGGGCCGCACGATCACCGAGGCGGACTGCACCTGGTTCGCGCTGCTGACCATGAACCAGCACCCGCTGCACTCCGACGCCCACTACGCGCAGACCTACACCCAGCACAAGCAGCGCGTGGTGATGGGCCCGCTCGTCTACAGCGTGGTGATCGGCATGACGGTGGCCGACATCTCGGGGCGCGCCATCGCCAACCTCGAGGTGAACGCGCTCAAGCACGAGAAGCCCACCTTCATCGGCGACACCCTCTACGCGCGCACCCGCGTCCTGGAGCTGCGCGAGTCGAGCCAGGGCGACCGGGGCATCGTCACGGTGGCGACCGAGGGCTTCAACCAGCGCAACGAGGTGGTGTGCTCCTACACCCGGAAGGTCCTCGTGCCGAAGAAGAGCCACGTCACGCTGGGCGAGGGCCGGCTCCCGTACTGAGATGAGCCGCCCGCCACTCGACGGCCTCCGCATCCTCGCGGTCTCGCAGTTCGGCGCCGGCCCCTTCGGCACCCAGATGCTCGCCGACCTGGGCGCCGACGTCATCAAGGTCGAGGATCCGGGGGTCGGCGGCGACAGCGCGCGCTACGTGCCGCCGTTCCAGGGGGAGGCCGACTCGCCCTACTTCCAGTCCTTCAACCGCGGGAAGCGGTCGGTCTCGCTCAACCTGCGGCATCCGGACGGTCAGGCGGTCCTGCGCGACCTGGTGCGAGTCTCCGACGCGGTCTTCAACAACGCCCGCGGCGACCTGCCCGACAAGCTCGGGCTCACCTACGAGCAGCTCAAGGACACCAACCCGCGGGTGGTCTGCTGCTCCCTCACCGGCTACGGCCGCACCGGCCCGCGCGCGGGCGAGCCCGCCTTCGACTACCTGGTGCAGGGCTACGCGGGCTACATGTCGGTGACCGGCGAGCCGGACGGCCCCCCGGGCAAGTGCGGAGTCTCGGTGATCGACTTCGCGGGCGGCTACGCCGCGATGGTGGGGCTGATGGTCGGGCTCTTCGACGCCCAGCGCACCGGCGTCGGGCGCGACATCGACATCGCGCTGCTGGACACCGCGGTGAGCATGCTCTCCTACTTCGCGATCTGGACCCTCAACCGGGACTGGATCGCCGAGCGCACCCGCGAGTCGGCCCACCAGACCCTCGTCCCGGCGCAGAACTTCCCCACCCGCGACGGCTGGATCGTGATCTTCTGCAACAAGGACAAGTTCTGGCGCGACCTGGTCGAGACCCTCGGCGTCCCCGAGCTGGCCGAGGACGATCGCTTCCGCACCTTCGCCGATCGCTTCACCAACCGCGACGTCCTGGTCTCGCTGCTGCACGCGCGCTTCACCACCCGCACCACCGCTGACTGGCTCGACCGCCTGCGCGGCCGTGTGCCGTGCGCGCCGGTGAACGACGTGCGCCAGGCCCTGGCCGATCCCCAGGTGCTGGCCCGCGACATGATCGTGGAGGTGGAGCACCCCGAGTTCGGGACCCTGCGCGAGGTGCGCAGCCCCGTGCGCACCGAGGGCGAGATCCGCCGGCCGCGACGGGCCCCGCGCCTCGGCGAGCACACCGACCCGATTCTGCGCGACGTCCTGGGCTACAGCGCCAGCACGATCGCGCGGCTCCGCTCGGCCGGGGTCATCGGGTAGCCGTGGCGGTGGCGGCTGATCGTGGTCGAGGGCGAGGCGAGTTAAGAATGCCGCACCGACCCCCTAGGCGATGAGCAATCCGAGCGATACGGCCCCGAGTCGCAAAGATTTCCACGAGCGAAGCCGCGAGTTGGTCGCATCGGGCGTGAATACGCTGCGCGCACATGGCATTGCGTGGCTGGAACATCGTCTGAGCGAATGGCCTGAGCCCTGGGGGAATGACCTGGAGATACTGATCTATGGGGACTTTGAACCACTGCCTGGCCCATGGCATGTGCCGTTGTTGGGAATAGTGGTTCAGCCAGAACACATAGTCACTCCCATCGTGCGTGGCAGGACTGTTCACAAGGCCCGGGTGAAGGTGGAAGGCAGGACCACTCAAGCGCTCATTGACGCCGCCTATCGAATCAATGTCCTGCTCGGATCTTTCGCGCTAACGACATGGGGCGCTACTTCTATCGGGTGGTGGTCGTTGGTGACACACGAACTGGGAGCGACAGTTGCTGCGAACTTGGCCAATGCCGACGTGGCCCAGGCGATTGAGCGGATTCTTGCCCTTCCGGCTGATGTTCGGAAGAGAGTTGATGCAGCTCTGTATTGGATACGAGAGCCGATGCGTCCAATCGAGGAGGCCTATCGAACCTCCTCTCTTCGTATCTATTCTGGATATTGGAATGCGTTCGAATGCCTAGTCGAGGCGGTTAGGCTCCTTCAGCCAGAAACTAAGCTAACGGGCAAGCAGAAGAGGTCAAAGATTGCGGAACTGTTCAGTGAAACTGGAGGTGCGCCTTCTTTCGATTTTGTTCAAAGGGCACACCAGATACTTGAACCGGGAATGCCGGGCAGAGCGGAACATGCGTTGCGGGTGTGTTTTGGCAGTGCGGCCGAGCGTTTTGCAAACGAATGCTTTCGAATGGCCCCCGAAGAGGACCAACTCTATCGGATCAGGAATGCGATCAACCACGGCGAGATAGATGCTGAGAACCCAAGTGAACTGATAAGGGTTGAGTCGCGTCTACCGGAGCTTCAGGGCATTACGTGGCAGATGTTCGCCTTTGTATTGCTTGCCGGGACAGATCGAGCCCGAAGGGGCAACTCCTAGACAACTCATCCGCTTCGGGCGATGGCCGGGTACCTCGTCACGTACCCGGTAAACTCCAGCCTACCGCCGCCTCGATGGTCGGTCTACCTCCTGACTCCCGCCCCGCTCCTCGGCCCGGTAGTCGAGCTGCCGCACCTTGATCCACGAGAGCGTGCGCCCACCCGTGTACGGCGACGCCTCATCCTTGGCGACGAGCCCCTCGTAACCCCCGCTCTTTCACCCGTTCCCACGCCTCCAGCCCGTTCGCGGAGAGCCGCCGAGCTGGGAAGATCAGTGTGTGGTCGTTCTCAAGCACCGCCTCCAGCTCGGCCCGGCGCTTCGGAGCGGCAGCGAGCGCAGATCGCGCCCCTCGACGTAGAGGCAGTCGAAGGCCATGTAGATCGGCGGTGTCGAGGCTACATCCTCGGCACTTCCTGAACCACTCGAAGCGCGCGATCAACTTGTCATCGAAGATGGCGACCTGCCCGTCGAGGATGAGCGCGGCCGGTGGCAAGGCGCGGATGGCGGCAGCCAGCTCCGCGAAGCGACGACTGTGCTCCTTGCCCGCGCGGCTCACGAGCCGCACGGCGGTGCCGTTCTTGTACGCGACCATGCGCCAACCGTCGTACTTCTCCTCGTGAACCCGTCCGTCGCGGTGGAAGGGGCGGGCGACTTCGTCTGCTTGCATGAGCTTGATCCCTGGCAGGCTCGCCACGCCTTGCCGGCCATCATCAGCGACCTCAGGTCGCATCACAGAGGCGCCCTCGTCACAGTTCATCCACACGCGGTGGCGTCGACGCCCCCCAGTCCAGCTCGCCGCAGCGGCGGTGCGGCTGTCTTGCTGGCAATGTTGTGCCTTCCGCATCACGGTACGACCACTACCCGTAGCCGTCCATCGCGGAACAACCCTTCTAGTTCGGCCCGGAGTCTCTTTCGGTCGGCCGCGTGTTGCTTCAGAGCGCTTTCGGTCACAGGCCAGTACACAACTAAGATGGCGCATTGGCGACGGCGCATTAGCGAAATGGCCGCCTGTCCGAGGCCGTGTATGAAGGGGTCAGCCTTGGGCTTCTTGCCTGGCACTGGCGACTTGATTCGCTCGATCTCGACACCAATCGTTAGCTCGGGTAGTGGCGAGCGAATAATGATGTCCACACGGCTGGAGCAACCGTCGAGCAAAGGCGAATCGGCCAGTTTCCCAGGAGCTGCCTGGAACCGATCCCACTCGCCCGAATCCCTCTCTTTCCGCGCCGAGTGAGAAGTGAGAAGAACCCATCCAGGCTTGACGCTCGCCCACGGACCTTCGAGCCCGCAGCGTTGTTGAACCCAGTGCCAGAGGCGCTGCCACACGACATCCTCGAATCCATCTTCACCCTTGCAGCTTTCAGGGATGTCCCCGCATTCCGTCAGGAGCACAACGACCTCATCAACGAGCTCGCTAGCCCTGGTCACCTGACGTGCCCTCGGAGCGCTCGAATATGGGCTGAATTGACCTCACGAGCATGGCGCCGGCTACACATCCCATCGACCCGCTCACCACCGACGCCCCCGCCCAGATCACCGCAGCGGCGATGCTCCTGCCAGAAGGCGTCGAGGGCGACGAGTAGATCACGCATCACGCGATAGTGCCAGGATGTCGGCGCAAGCGTGGCATTAGCTAAGCTGCTCTATTGCCCACGCGATCAGGAACTGCTGCGCTTCAACGATTCGACACGTGTGCAGTGTGTCCAGTACGCCTCTGCGGTCACCCATGTAAGTGCCAGGCTCGTCGTCTCCCTCTTCCCCGTGGCCGAAGTCGTCGCGAACCACCATCACAATCGTGATCGAGAGCTGGAGACGCTCTTCATCGGTGCTGCCGAGCGGGCGGGTCGAGCAATGGTCAAGCGTCTTGACCTTTGAGAACAAGCCGCTGATCGAGGGTCGGCGCCAGTCCATCCGCGCGGTGGGTCTCTTCGGCGGAGAGCCCCACAGATTTCCGAACGGCGTCGCTGCACCCTCGTGGACCTCAATCGCCCTCTGTAGTGCGACCGGCAACCGAACCGCAGCAGAGGCGAGATGCATCTGCGCGATCATGACGCTGGGCTGGTAGAACAGTCCGAAAGGAAGCTCGTCAAGCTCGTCGTTCGAGTAGGCACCCGCGCGCGGAACGGGCGAAGGAAGGCGCCACTTCTCATGCAGCATCCGGCCAAGAGGGGGGAGACTGTGGGCGAGGTAGAGGGCCGCCGCACGGGCGAGTTGGAACGCTTCACGCTCCCGCTCATCGCTCCAACGCCCGGCGGCGCGGCGCGCCCGATCCAGCGCCGCCAGCTCCAACCAGTGGCGTGCTGCCGCGTCCTCGAAGTCCACGTCGGCCGGCAGAATAGCGCCATCGCGGGGCCACCTGCAACCCTGCGCTGCCCGAACGCGCCCCCAAGCGAGGAGCCGCGGAGCGTTCGTACGTCTAGGCCAACTGCGAGCCCGCTCAACGGCCGTTCCACGACCACTGGCGCATGATGGCGTCCTTCCGAGTGACGCGTCCGCTCTGCACGCCGCGGATCGCGCGCACCAGGGTGAGCTGATCTGGCACGCGCGGCCAGGGGCGCCGCCGGCGGCCCGGCTCGGGCGCCGGCGGGCGCCTCGTGCTACCCTGTCTCTCCACCCGGGGCGACGCGAGCACCCCCAGAGCCCTTAGCCCGTGAGGAGCAGGCCCCGATGGCGGTACCCGACGCACCCACGACGCAACCCGAGGTCCTCCCGCAGGACGTAACTGATGAACAAACTGCCGTTGCGCCCCCATGGATGACCATCCTCCACAACTGCGACTGCCATACCTTCGAGCAGGTCGTGCAGCAGCTCATGAAGGCGATCGCCTGTTCGGAGGAACGCGGCTGGGAGCTCGCGTGGGAGGTGCACAACTCCGGGCGGGCGGTGGTCAAGGTCGGCGCCGAAACCGAGTGCGTGCGCGTCGGCAACATCCTGGCCGCCATCGGCCTCGTGGTCACCGTTACCCAGTCATAAGAGACCACCCCTCACCCTGCCCTCTCCCCTGAGGGGAGAGGGGGGCGCGTGGAGAGGGCGTGGACGATGGCGTCGACGTCGTAGACGCAGCCGCCCCAGGCGCCACCTCCCGCGTGCTGGAGCGCGGCCCAGAGGCGCGTGTCGTCGGGCAGGCCGGGATCGGGCGCGAGGTCCGGCCGCGGCGCCCGGCTCGCCAGCACCCGCGTGCCTTCCTCCGCGCCGAAGGTGACGCCGTCGGCGCCGATCAGATCCACCGCGCCCTCCAGATGCAGCCGGTCGATCACGATCTGCACGAGGTCGCCGTCGCGCAGGCGGCCGATCGGGCCGCCCGCGAGCGCTTCCGGCCCGACGTGGCCGATGCAGGCGCCGGTGGAGACGCCGGAGAAGCGCGCGTCGGTGATGACCGCCACCTGCTTGCCCCACGAGATGTGCTTGAGCGCGGAGGTGATCTGGTAGATCTCCTCCATGCCCGCCCCCAGCGGGCCGCGACAGATCAGCACCATCACGTCGCCCGGCTTCACCCGCTCGGGCCCGGTGCTCTTGATCGCCGCGATGGCCGCGCGCTCGGTGGTGAACACGCGGGCGGGCCCCACCTTGCGGTAGACCCCGTCCGCGTCGACCACCGACGGGTCGATCGCGGTGGACTTGATCACCGCGCCCTCCGGCGCCAGGTTGCCCCGGGGGAAGGTGACCGTGCTGGTGAGGCCGCGGGCCCGCGCCCGCTCCGGGTCCATGATGACGTCGTCCGGATCGACCCCGTCCTGGGCGCGAAGGCGCTCGCGCATCGCGCGGCGCCGCTCGGAGCCCTCCCACCAGTCGAGCACGCGCCCGAGCGTCTCGCCCGACACGGTGAGGCAGCGCTCGTCGAGCAGCCCACCGCGCCGGAGGTGGAGCATCACCTCGGGCACCCCGCCGGCCAGGAACACCCGCACCGTCGGGTGATTGCGGGGCCCGTTCGGAAGCACATCGACCAGGCGCGGCACGCGGCGGTTGACGTCGATCCAGTCGTCCACCACCGGGCGGCGGAGACCCGCCGCGTGGGCTACCGCGGTCAGGTGAAGCAGGAGGTTGGTCGAGCCCCCGAAGGCCGCGTGCACCATCATGGCGTTGCGGACCGCCGCGTCGGTGACGACGTCGCGCGTGGCGAGGCCGCGCGCCTCGAGCGAAACGAGCGCGCGGGCCGAGCGCCGCGCCATGTCGAGCCAGATCGGCTGGCCGGAGGGCGCCAGCGCGCTGTGCGGCAGCGAGAGCCCGAGGGCCTCCCCCACCACCTGCGCGGTGGCCGCGGTGCCGAGGAACTGGCAGCCGCCGCCCGGGGAGCCGCAGGCGCGGCAGCCGAGCTCGGCGGCCCGCTCGAGCGTCAGCTCGCCGTGGGCGAAGCGCGCCCCGATGGCCTGCACCGTGCCCGCGTCCTCACCCTCCTGCGGCGGCAGGGTCACGCCGCCCGGCACGAGCACGCACGCCAGGTCGCGCAGCGCAGCCAGGGCCATCATCATGGCCGGCAGGCCCTTGTCGCAGGTGGCCACCCCCAGCACGCCCTTGCGGGTGGGCAGCGAGCGGGCCAGCCGGCGCAGCACGATCGCGGCGTCGTTGCGATAGGCCAGGCTGTCCATCATGCCGGGCGTGCCCTGGGTGCGCCCGTCGCACGGGTCCGAGCAGAATCCGGCGAAGGGCAGGCCGCCGAGCGCCACCAGCTCCTGGGCCGCGGCCTGCATGAGCAGGCCGATCTCCCAGTGGCCGGTGTGGTAGCCGAGCGCGATGGGACGCCCGTCGGCGGCGCGGATGCCGCCCTGCGTGGACAGCATCAGGAACTGGGGCCGGCCCAGCTCGCGCGGATCCCAGCCCATGCCCGCGTTCTGGGTCATCCCGAAGATGTCGCCGCTCGGCCGGTCGAGCAGCATCTCGGCGGTCAGGGGCAGGCTCCCCTGCGGGCCCGGACCGGCGGTCTGAATCTCCCAGGCCGCGGACTCGGAGGAGACGATCTCAGCGAAGCCGATCTCGGTTGCCCTTCTCGCCGTCATGCCGACTCTCCTGGCATCGATCTCCCCATTTTGGTCCCAAGATCTTCCTGTTTTGGCCCGAGAAGTCCCCACCCAGCCCGAGGTCCCTCGACAATTCAGGCACTTGCGGGCTTCAGGCCACTGGCACCGGAGTTGCTCCATCTCGGCTACATGCTGAAGCGACTCGGTCTTCGCATCCTCGACTTGATCGACACGATCCCGCTCGGGTGGCTCGAGCCGCACCGCCGGCCGGTCCCGGTTCCGGTCCGTCGTTTCCGCCGCCCCTACGCGCGGTAGCCGAAGCGCCATGAGCCCCGGAGGACATCTCGTCACCACCGCTGCGGCCTGCGCCGCCGTCTACGCGGGCACCGGCAGCGTCGAGCTGGTGGCCGGCCTGGCCGCGGGCGGCTTCCTGATCGACGTCGATCACGTCGTCGACTACGTGCTCTTCGAGCGCCAGCGCGATCTCCGCCCCGCCTCGTTCCTGCGGTACTACCTCAGCGGGCGCGTCCAGCGGGTCGTCCTCGTGCTCCACTCCTACGAGCTGCTGGTCCTGCTGGCCGCGCTCGCGTGGGTCACCCGGGTCGACTGGCTGTGGGGCTGGGTCTTCGGCATGCTACTGCATCTGCCGCTCGACATCATCTTCAACGGCAAGTTCGCCTCGGGCGGGCTCGTCCCCTTCTACAGCTTCATCGTGCGCGCCCGCGCCGGCTTCCGGGCCGACCGCTTCACCGATCGCCGCGTCGTGCCGGTGCCCCCGGACGAGTTCTGGGGCCCGTTCTTCGTGGGAGGCCGGCTGGCCGACGAGGTCGTCGAGCCGCCCGCCTCGCCCGCGCCCCCCGTCGCGGTCCGGGGCTAGCCGCCGGCCGGCGGCCCGCTGACCAGCGTCCAGTCGTCGATCCCGTCCACGGTGGGGGGCGCCGCGCTCGGCGTCGTGACGGTCCGCCCCTTGCTCGGCGAGAACCACACGAACTCGATGGGCTCGCCGCTGTCCGGCCCGGGTAGCTCGGCGATCTCCGGACCGGCCGCCCCGGTCTCGCGGCGCTCCGCCTTCCGCGCGCGCTTCGCCTCCTGCTTCGCCGTGCGCTGATCTTCCCGGCGGCGCCGGTCGCCACGATACATTCCCGGGTTTCCTGGCATTCGCCCTGCGCCTCCCGCCGCTGCGGTCTCCTCACCGCATCCTGAGTTCTCTTGTTACATGACCGGCCCGATGATCCAGGGCGCGAATTCTTCTTCGCCGACACCGGAGAGCGCGCTCTTGCTGCGCTTGCCCGAAGCGACCTCCACGATCTCCTCGAAGATCTGCCGGCCGACCGCGGGCAGCGGCGTACCCTCCAGGATCACCCCGCAGTTGATGTCCATGTCCTCCGACATGTGCCGGTACATGAGGCTGTTGGTGGCGAGCTTGATCGAGGGCACCGGCTTGCAGCCGAAGACGGAGCCGCGGCCGGTGGTGAAGCAGATCATGTTGCAGCCGCCCGCCACGAGCCCGGTGATGGACACCGGGTCGTGCCCCGGGGTGTCCATGAACACGAAGCCGCGCGTGGTGATCGGCTCGCCGTACTGGAACACGTCCATCATCGGGGTGGTGCCGCCCTTGGTGACGCCGCCGAGCGACTTCTCGAACACGGTGGTGATGCCGCCCGCCTTGTTGCCGGGGGCCGGGTTGTTGTCCATCGCCTCGATGCCGCGGCAGTACCACTCCCACCACTTGTACCGGTCGATCAGCTTCTTGGCCACGCCCTCGTTGACCGCGCGCCGGATCAGCAGGTGCTCGGCCCCGTAGATTTCCGGGGTCTCCGCGAGGACCCCGGTGCCGCCGTAGCGCACCAGCTCGTCGACCGCCCAGCCGAGCGCGGGATTCGCGGTGATGCCGGAGGCCCCGTCGGAGCCTCCGCAGTTGGTGGCGAGCGTGATCTCCGAAACCGGCTGCTTCGTGCGCTTCGCCGCGTTGGCCAGGGGCAGCAGCTTGGCCACCTCGCGAACCGCGGTCTCCACCGTCTTCCGGATCCCGCCCGCCTCCTGGATGTTGACCACGAAGGGCTTCCGCTCCGGATGGCCCGGCGCGGCCATCCGCTGCCGGTCGACCATGACCGCGGCCTGGTTCACCTCGCAGCCGAGCCCGATCAGGATGTAGGCCGCGATGTTCGGGTGCTTGGCGTAGCCGGCCAGCACCCGCTGGAGCGCCATGTGGTCCTCGCCGAACAGCTTGGTGCCGCAACCCGACTTGTGGGTGATCGCGAGCACCCCGTCGATGTTCGGGTAGTCCCGGGTGACATCGCGGAACTTGTCCTTCACGAACTGGCTCACGCTGGCCGAGCAGTTCACCCCCGAGATCACCGCTACATAATTGCGGGTGCCGACCCGCCCGTCGTCTCGAAGATAACCGTCGAAGTACCGCATCTCGTGCGCCGGATAGAACGCAACCGGCCGAACATCGGTGCTGACTTCATATTGCTGCTTGAGGTCTCCCACCGCCACGTTCTGTGTGTGGACGTGGTCGCCCACCGCGATGTCCGCGGTGGCGAACCCGATGGGCTGCCCGTAGCGGCGGACCGTCTCCCCGGTGCGCCGCGCCCGCCGCGCGACCTTGTGGCCCGGCTTGATGTCCTGCCTCACCTCGATGCGGCCACCCGCGTCCTCGAGGATGGT
Source organism: Candidatus Methylomirabilota bacterium (assembly GCA_035312605.1). GTDB lineage: Bacteria > Methylomirabilota > Methylomirabilia > Rokubacteriales > CSP1-6 > CAMLFJ01. Next base: position 5,424 of record DATGBR010000246.1, on the reverse strand, counting down.
GCCGGCGGGGATCTCCTTCTTGGCGATGGCGACGTCGTCCTCGGGCTTCAGGATGATCGCCACGTCCGTGATCGCGTGCGTCGCCATGTCTGGTCTCTCTTCTCTCCCTCTCCCCCGAGGGGAGAGGGCAGGGTGAGGGGTGGTTCACTCTACCGTCACGGCTCCCGGATAGGCAAGCCGCGCCGGATTGACCGGCGACCACCCCCGGACTAGACTGCCCGGCATGTCCTTCCTCGAGCGCACCGCCAAGGTCAACGGCATCACGCTGCACTATCTCGACTGGGGGCCGGCCGACGCCCCGCCGGTGGTGCTGCTGCACGGCATCACCGGGCACGCGCGGGTGTGGGACCACCTCGCCGCGCGGCTCGTGCCCGGGCGCCGGATGCTCGCGCTCGACCAGCGCGGCCACGGCGACAGCGATCCCGCGCCCGACGACGACTACCGGGTGGGCACCATGGCCGACGACGTGGCCGCGTTCGTGGGCAGCCTGCGGATCGATCGCTTGGCCCTGCTGGGGCACTCGATGGGCGGCCGCATCGCGATCAAGTACGCGGCCGATCACGCCGCCCGGCTCGAGCGCCTCGTGATCGTCGACATCGGCCCCGACATCAACCTGGCCGGCCTCGAGCGAGTGCGCGACATGATGGCCCAGTCCCCCGAGCGCATCGAGAGCGAAGACTGGGCCGTGGAGTACATCCGGCGCGCCAATCCGCTGCAGGATCTCGACATGCTCCGCGAGCGGGTCCGCCACGGGCTCAAGCGGCTGCCGGACGGCGAGCTGACCTGGAAGTACGCCAAGGGGCTGCGCGACATGATGCGCGAGGGCCGGCGCGACGCGGTGGATCTCTGGGAGCCGCTGCCGCGCATTCCCTGCCCCACCCTGGTCGTGCGCGGCGCGGAGAGCGACATCCTCTCCGCCGAGGTGGCCAAGAAGATGACGGAGCGGCTGCCCGACGGACGCGTGGTCGAGATCGCGGGTGCCGGCCACACCGTGCCCGCGGACCGTCCGGAAGAGTTCGTGCGGCAGATTCGCGCGTTCCTGGGGGCATAGGGGCCTCGGCCCCCCTCATCCTCGGCCCCCCTCACCTTCGGCCCCCTCACCTTCGGCCCCCTCACCCTGCCCTCTCCCCAGAGGGGAGAGGGTCAGCGGGCGCGGAGGCGGCGGGCGGCCTCGGCCCGCATCGTCTGCATCGCGTGCGTCTCCTGGTCGGAGTAGCGCTCCTCGGCCCAGGGGTCGGCGTGCATGTGGTAGCCGTTCACCTCCCAGAAGCCGGGCGGGTTCACGTCCAGGAACTCGAAGCCGCGCACCCACTTCGCGCTCTTCCAGAAGTAGAGCTTCGGCACCACCAGGCGCAGTGGCCCACCGTGATCCGGCGAGAGGTCCTGGCCGTCGTGCTTGAGGGCCAGCACCACGTCGTCGTCGACCAGGTCCGACAGCGCCAGGTTGGTGGTGTAGTCGGGGTCGGCGTGGACCATGACGTACTTCGCCTCGGGCCTCGGCCGGACGCGCCGCACGATCTCCCCGACCGACACGCCCTCGAAGCGGTTGTCGAGCCGCGACCAGCGCGTCACGCAGTGGATGTCGCACGCGACCTCCACGCGGGGCAGGGCCTGGAGCTCCGCCCAGCTCCAGCTCGTCTCCTCCTCGACCAGGCCGAAGCAGCGGAACGACCACTTCCGGGGGTCGAAGCGCGGGGTCCGGCCGTAGGTGAGCACCGGCCATTTCGTGGTCAGCACCTGGCCGGGCGGCGTGCGCCGGGCCAGGTCCTGCGCGATCTCGCTCATGATGACGCTCCTCTCTCGGCGACGAAGCGGTAGCCCTGCCCGTGCGCGGTGAGGATGTGCGCCGGCCGCTCCGGATCGTCCTCGAACTTCTGCCGCAGCCTCAGGATATGCGTGTCGACCGTGCGCGTGGTCGGGAACCGCTCGTAGCCCCACACCTCGTCGAGGAGCCGGTCGCGGGTGATGACCTCGCCCGGGTGCTCGATCAGGTAGCGCAGCAGGTCGAACTCCTTGCGGGTGAGCCGCACCTCCCGCCCGCCCTTGAAGGCCTGGCGCGCCCGGAGGTGCACCCGCACGTCGCCGAACGCGAACTCCTCGAACTTCTGCCGCGGGCCGGGCCGGCGGAGCACGGCCCGGATGCGCGCCATCAGCTCGCGCAGGCTGAACGGCTTGGTGACGTAGTCGTCCGCGCCGAGCTCGAGCCCGAGCACCCGGTCCACCTCCTCGCCCCGCGCGGTCAGCATGATGACCGGCACGTCGAGCCCGCGCCGCCGCAGCTCGCGGCAGAGATCCCAGCCGCTCATGCCCGGCATCATGACGTCGAGCAGGATCAGGTCCGGCGCCTCCGACAGCGCCAGGGCCAGGCCCCGGCGCCCGTCCGGGGCCGCGACGGTCTGGTAGCCCTCGAAGCGCAGGTTGTCCTCCAGCCCGCGCACCATCTCGGGCTCGTCGTCGACGATCAGGATGCGCGGCACCGCGTCCTCACGCCGCCGGGAGATGCAGGGTGAACCGGCTACCCTCGCCGGGCCCGCCGTCCACCGTCACCCGGCCCCCGTGGGCCTCGACGATGTGCTTGACCAGCGCCAGCCCCACCCCGCTCCCCCGACGGCCCTGCGTCTCACTCCGTCCGATGCGATAGAACTTCTCGAAGATTCGCTCGCGCTCGGACATCGCGATCCCGATCCCCTCGTCGGCCACCTCCACCGCCACCCCGTCGCCCTCCCGGCGGGCGGTCACCGCGACCTTCCGCCGGTCCGCCGAGTACTTCATGGCATTGTCGAGCAGGTTGGCGAGGGCCTGCTTCAAGGCCTCCGCGTCCAGCGGCACGTCGGGCAGGTCCGGGGCGATCGACACGTCCACCGCGAAACCCTGCTGCTGGAGGGGGTGGCGGAAGCTCTCGAGCACCTCGTGGACGACCGGCTCCACCGGCCCCGGCGCGATGTCGTAGCGCTGCCGCCCGCTCTCGATGCGGGAGAAGTCGAGCACGTTGTCGATGAGGCGGGTGAGTCGCTCGCTCTCCCGGGTGAGCACCGCGTAGTACTCGCGGCGCCGCGCCTCGTCGGGCACGCGGTCCATCTCGAGGGTCTCCGCGAACATGCGGATCAGCGAGAGCGGCGTCTTCAGATCGTGCGAGACGTTGGCCACGAAGTCGGACTTGAGCCGCGCGATCTCGGACTCGCGCCGCTGGAGGCGGTAGGTCGCCCCGAGCCCGATGCCGATCAGGGCCAGCAGCAGCGCGAAGGCGGTCATGAAGGTCATGGCCTGGCGCCGCACCATGTCGCGCGGGGCCAGGCCGGCCGGCTCGTAGAGGGCCACCCGCCAGGCGGGCAGCGCCTCCCCGAAGGGAACGGTGAGGACCGGCGCGGCGCTCTCGAGGGGCCGGGAGGCCCAGACCGAGCGGCCGCTCGCGTCGACCACCACCAGCGCGCTCCGGCCCTCGGTGGCCGCGAGCGCCCGGTCGAGCACGTCGCGGCCCAGCGCACGGTCGTCGCGCCGGAGGCCGATCAGGAGCGGCCCCCGCGGCGAGCCGTGGAGCACGGTGGCCAGCACCACGCGCCCGTCCACGTCGAGGTAACGCCGCCCGCCCCGGTCCCAGAATCCCTGGGAGATCTCGGCCCGGAGCGCCGCGATGACCAGACCGTCCTCCGGCGACCACGGGACCGGGTAGAGGACGCGCCCGTCGCGACCGCACAGGTAGAGCGCGTCGAAGAGGGGGTGGCGGCTCCGCCACGCCTGCACCGCCGGGGGACCGAAGCCGGGCTCGAGCGCGACGGCCTGGATGTCCGCGACGCCGTCCTGCTCGGCGCGGACCACCGCCATCTCGACCTTCTCGACCGCCATCAGGGCCGTGTCGCGCGCCTGCTCGCGAAGCTGCCGCTCCGCGGCCTGCTCCCAGCGCCGGAGCGAGAGGTACCCGAGGGCGGCCAGCACCAGGGCCGCGGCGAAGACCACGCCGAAGATCAGGAGCGGGAGGCGCGGGCCGGTCACGCCGGCTCGAGCAGGAGGCGCTGGATCAGCTGCTCCATCTCGGCGTAGGCCCCCTCGCCCACGTGGGTGAACCGCACGATGCCCTTCTTGTCCACGATGACCGCGGCCGGCCACGCCCAGTTGTCGTAGCGGCGCCAGATCGCGAAGTCGTTGTCCTGCACCACCGGGTAGCGGACGCCCAGCTCCTTCGTCGCGCTCGTGACTCGGTCGAGCGGCTTCTCCCAGAAGAACTCCGGGGAGTGCACGCCCACGATGGTGAGCCCCTGCTTGGCGTACTTCGCGTGCCAGTCCCGCAACTGCGGGATCACGTTCTTGCAGTTGTATCAGCCGTAGGTCCAGAACTCCACCATCACCACCCGGCCCCGCAGAGCGCCGAGCGACAGCGGCTCGCTGTTGATCCAGGGGCCGCCGGTGATCTCGGGGGCCGCCTGCCCCACCCGCACCTGGCGCCCGGCCGCGTCCCCCGGGGTGGTCACCGGCGAGATGACGGCCAGCGGGAGCATCGCCGCGCACAGGGTCAGCACTCGGATCGCACGCATGGTCCACCTCCAGGGAGAGTCTAGCCGGACGGGGCCCCGCGATGTCACGCGGCTGTGAATTCTCGCCGGTACCCCCCGGCGGGGCCGCCTATAATGAGAATCGGCGAGCGGGCGGGCATGGGCCCGCCCGGCAGCACAGGACGCCGGGGCAACCTGCAGCGGGAAGGATGGAACGCATGAGTGACGACCGGAAGCTGGCGATGTTCATGGACTTCGAGAACATCGTCCGCGGGGTCAAGGAAGCGCAGTACAAGCAGTTCGAGATCAAGCTGGTCCTGGAGCGGCTGGTCGAGAAGGGCAAGATCATGGTGAAGCGGGCCTACGCGGACTGGAACCGGTACGCGGAGTACAAGCGCCCCTTCCACGAGCACGCCATCGAGCTGATCGACGTCCCGCAGAGCCGCTACAGCGGCAAGAACTCGGCCGACATCCGGATGGTGGTCGACGCGATGGACCTGGCCTACGCCAAGCAGCACGTGGACAGCTTCGCGCTCGTCTCGGGGGACTCCGACTTCTCCCCCCTTGTCTCGAAGCTCCGGGAGAACGACCGGTACGTGATCGGCCTCGGGGTGAAGTCGTCCTCGTCCGAGCTGCTGGTCGGCAACTGCGACGAGTTCATCTTCTACGAGGACCTGATCCGCGAGTCGAAGAAGACCACCTCCCTGCGCGGACTGCCCGAGAAGAAGGCGGAGGCGTTCGCCCAGCTCATCGAGGCGATCCAGGCCCTGCAGCGCGAGAACAAGGACACCCTCTGGGGCTCGATGGTGAAGCAGACCATGATCCGGAAGAACCCCGCGTTCAACGAGTCCTACTACGGCTACTCCACGTTCTCGAAGCTCCTGGAAGAGGCGGCCAAGCAGAAGATCCTGACGCTCGAGCGGGACGCCAAGAGCGG